>NZ_JAPWBP010000002.1:0-336410 GCF_041433495.1 Haemophilus sp. 27098_8_127 | reverse complement strand
TCAGCTACTGCGGCAGCATCTTCTGCAACAGCAGCAGAAAGTTCAGCGAAACGTATTGAAGATTCAGGCTTGATCAGCAAAGATGGTAAAACCGCATTTGCAGCGGATAACACCAGCAAACGTGATAGTGCGAAAGCGAAAGGTAAAGATGCAACAGCGGTTGGTTATGGATCAAATGCAAGTGGCGAAAATGGCACTGCATTAGGTAATAACTCTCAAGCTTCAGGTAAAAACTCAACCGCTGTGGGACAGGGGGCGAAAGCAACTGCGAATAACTCAGTAGCGATTGGTCAAGGCTCTGTAGCGAATGAAGCCAATACCGTTTCAGTTGGTTCGGTCGGTAATGAACGTCGAATCACTAATGTTGCAGATCCAGTTCGTGGTACGGATGCGACGAATAAACAATATGTTGATCGTTCTGTTGGTGCCGTTCGTAGCGAATTGAAGAAAACTGATAAGAAACTTCGTGGTGGTATCGCAGGGGCAACTGCTGCAGCGAATATTCCACAAGTGACTAAACCAGGCGGTTCAATGGTTGGCCTTGGAGTCGGTAATTACAAAGGTGAAAGTGCCGTTGCAGTAGGTTACTCCCGTGCGAGTGATAACAATAAAGTTATCTTCAAAATGAGCGGAGCCGCAACTACACAAGGTGATTACAATGTCGGTGCCGGTGTAGGTTATCAATGGTAATGATCGACTAAACTAAATAAATCACTCGGGTAGGAATTATCCGAGTGATTTTTATTATTTAACTTATTGAAAAACAGTTTTATTTTTGGCCATACTTTTAGATAATTTAGGTAATAGAAGAAGGAAAAAAGCATGCGTAAATATAAAATTGGGATCACGTTTAATCTAGAGTCAAAAGTAACCGACATTTGGGCAAATGGTGCTAATCAAAATGCGATCCATCTTTTTCATCTATTTCAACATTCATCTATGGTGGAAGATGTTGTTTTTGTTTCTTGGGGACCAGAAAAACGAACTACTCCTCCAGATGGTTTTATGTTAGATGGATTGAATCTTAAATATGCCTATATTGAAGATGTCATTGATCAATTAGATGTATTAATTGAAGGTACATTAGTTATTGAACCTCATCAAGTTAGCCGTATGCATGAGCATGGTGGTAAAGTCGTTTGTTATAAAATGGGCAATGATTTTATTATGGATGTGGAAAACTTCCTTTTTGAGAAGGAAGTGGGCAGAGTATTTAATGGTACATTATTTGATGCTGTATGGATGATTCCACAACATGAAAATACTTGTAAATCTTATTTTTCTATTATGTATCGCTGTTCTACTTATGTTGTGCCTGCAATTTGGTCACCAGTATTTTGTGATAAAGTAATTAAACGAATCAAGGATCAGCACAATCTTATTTTTGGTTATAAACCAGATGCTGAGAAAAAAGCAAAACGTATTGCATCTTTTGAAGCAAATATTAATGTAGTGAAAACCAGTTTTATTCCTATTTTAATTGCAGAGCAGGCTTATAGAGAAGCGCCAGAAAAAATTAAAAATGTTTATATGTGTAATACTTACGACAAAAGAGATAATCCAACATTTTTTAATTTTATTGGTCGAACTAATCTTGTAAAAGACGATGTGATGACAGTAGAAGGGCGTTATCAAATGCCTGATTTTCTTACCCGTTATGTTGATGTAGTATTAAGCCACCAATGGGAAAATGGTCTGAATTATGCTTACAATGATGCGTTATATGGTGGCTATCCTTTTATTCATAACTCCAAGTTATTACCAAAAGGTGTCGGGTATTACTACAATGAATTTGATGCATTTGAGGGCGCAAAAGTTTTACTTGATGTGATTGATAATCATGATAAAAATCATGATAAATATGTAAAACGCGCAAATGAATATCTCGATTCGTTGTTACCAACAAATCCAATGAATATTTATCTTTACGAGAAAGAGCTCAAAAGACTTTTTGAATAAAAAAGAAAATCCTTTGCTAAAGTGGCAAAGGATTTTTTATTAAGACGTGATTATCTTGGTAACCTTGTTGTGGCTTTTAACGCTATATACCCCACAATCGCAGAAACAGTGGAGCCTAATAAGATCCCTAATCGAGAAAGGGAGTTAATGCTTTCACCAGCATCAGCATTAAAGGCTAGGCTTGCTAAGAACATTGACATGGTGAAGCCGATACCACACAAAATTGCCACGGCAAAAATTTGTTTGAAGTTGATGCCTTGTGGAAGTTTTGCAATGCCAAGTTTAACGGAAAGATAACTGAAACCAAATACGCCGAGTGGTTTTCCGATAATTAAGCCAAGCGAAATCGCGAGCAATAATGGTGATGTCAGCATGGTGAGATCAATGCCATCGAAGCTTACACCTGCATTAGCAAACGCAAATAATGGCAGGATAACAAAGGATGACCAAGGGGCAAGAATGTGCTCAAAGTCGTGTAATGGTGTTTCGCCATTTTTGCCTTTCAATGGAATACAAAATCCGATGATAACCCCTGCAAGAGTGGCATGTACGCCTGATTTTAATACCGAAGCCCATAAGATTGTTCCCACCAGCATATAGGCACAAAGTGCGGTCACTTTAAAGCGATTTAATGCAATAAGTACAGCAATTGCAATGGCAGCAAAGACGAGTGCTTGCACGCTTAATCCATGGGAGAAGAAGAGTGCAATCACGACAATTGCACCTAAGTCATCAATAATGGCTAAAGCAAGTAAAAAGATCTTGAGTGGGAGTGGCACTTGTTTACTTAATAACGCCATGATTCCAAGTGCAAAGGCAATGTCTGTTGCCATTGGAATTGCCCAGCCATCGGCTAAAGCAGGATCGTGTTGGGCGATAAATACATAAACTAATGCAGGAATGATCATTCCCCCCACCGCTGCAATAGCGGGGAAAATCGCTTGTTGATAGCTTGAAAGGGAGCCCTCAAATAATTCTCTTTTGACTTCCATTCCAACTAAAACAAAGAATACCGCCATAAAACCATCATTAATCCAGTGAATTAAGGTTTTATCGATAGAAAAAGTCCCTACTTGAATGCTGACTGGTAAGTTTAAAAAGTCGTTATAGCTTTGATTGAGCGATGAATTGGCTAATAACATTGCAACTACCGCTGAAAAAAGTAATAAAATTCCGCCAGCTGATTCCAATTTGAAAAAACGCTGAATTTGTTGAATCAAACTCAGTTTATTCATTCATTCTCTCCTAAAAAATTAATAAAAAATAATAAAGCTTAGATACTATCACAAATTTACTGATTTTGGAAAAAGCGTCGCTGGATAATGTGAGATTTAATCGGAGTGTGATAGATTTCGTGATCTATTTCACAAAATTTATTTTCATTTTTGGAATAAAAAACAATTTAATAGTAAAATTCTTAAAATTTATTTATTCGAGAATGCTTATGTTTTCAAAAAAAGACATCATCGTATTAGGTATGATGATTTTTGCTTTATTTTTAGGCGCAGGAAATATTATTTTGCCACCGATGGGAGGTTACTCCGCAGGTAACCATTGGGCAACCGCTTCGCTAGGATTTGTGATAACAGGCGTACTCATGCCATTTATTACATTAGTTGTTGTGTCAGTATTAGGACGTGGTGAAGAACTGACTAAGGACTTACCCAAGTGGGCAGGCGTATCCTTCTTAACCATTCTTTATTTAGTCATTGGTTCAACCTCTGCAATGCCTCGAATTACCAATGTCGCTTATGAAATGGCATGGTTACCATTGGGGCTCGTTGAAGATAGTGCGACGACACGTCTTATTTTCTCTGTGATCTTTAATATTATCGGCATGGGATTCATGATTCGCCCAAGTACCATTATTTCAACGGTGGGTGAAGTGATGACGCCAGCATTGTTGGTATTATTACTCGTTGTTGGGATCACGGTTTTTGTTTCACCTCTTTCTGACATTGTTGCCCCGTCGCAGGCCTATGCCGAGAATTCAGCATTAACCACAGGATTAATTAGTGGTTATCAAACAATGGATGTACTGGCTGCGATTGCCTTTGGTGGCATTGTTGCACGGGCGTTGTCTGCAAAAAATGTGACCAATCCACAAAAGATTGTTCAATATACGATTTCAGCGGGTTTTGTATCTGTCATTTTATTAGCTTGTCTATATTTTGCTTTATTCTACTTAGGGGCGACTTCTGATGCGGTGGCACAAGGTGCAACAAATGGCGGCCAAATCTTCTCTCGTTATGTGAACAGTTTATTTGGCACGGCGGGAACCTGGATTATGGCGGGTATTATTACTTTAGCAAGTCTAACCACATTAGTGGGCGTAACCAGTGCGTGTGGTGATTACTTCTCCAAGTTTTCGACGCGTTTTTCTTATCCATTTTGGATTGTATTCTTCACTGCCATGACGACAATTATTTCACAATATGGCTTAACAAAATTACTCCGAGTGACGATTCCTGCCTTGTTGTTGATTTACCCAATGGCGATCATGTTAGTAGTTTTACAGCTAGTGCGTAATAAATTGCCTTCTATTCGATTGAGCTATTACGTGACCATTTTAGTGACGGTTTGCTTTAGTTTAGTTGATAGTTTAAAAAACTTGGATGTCTTGCCGGAAGGCTTACATCAAATCATGACTCATTTCCCGCTCTATTCACAAGGGCTTGCCTGGCTTGTACCCGCATTATGTACTTTAGTGCTTTCCATGATATTCGGGAAAACGATTTCAAAATAATAAAAATGCTGATAATGATTTATCGGCATTTTTTATATTAAGTGCGGTTGTTTTTTCACGTATTTTTAGGCGGCAAGACGTTGTCTCACAATTTCAAATAAACATACGCCAGTCGCAACGGAAACATTCAGGGATGAAACTGAGCCCGCCATTGGAATACTAATGAGTTGATCACAATGTTCACGCGTGAGACGACGCATCCCTTCACCTTCGGCTCCCATCACCAAGGCTAGAGAACCCGTGAGTTTACTTTGGTAAATGGTTTCTGTTGCTTCGCCAGCTGTACCCACCACCCAAATATTATGATTTTGTTGTAGATCTCGCAAAGTACGCGCTAAGTTAGTAACACGAATTAATGGCACAGTCTCCGCAGCACCGCAAGCCACTTTACGTGCAATAGACGTGAGTTGAGCGGATTTATCTTTTGGCACAATAACAGCGCTCACGCCGGCAGCATCTGCAGTACGTAAACAGGCACCCAGGTTATGAGGATCTGTCACGCCATCAAGCACCAATAAAAGTGGATTTTGTTTACGAGTAAGAAGTTCATCCAAATCATGTTCATTCAGCTCTTTGGCTTCTTGCACACGCGCAATCACACCTTGATGTACTTCACCGTTGGATTTTTTATCTAATGTTTGACGATTAACAAATTGCACTGCAATGCCTAAAGCATAGAGTTCATTAAGTAAGGGTTGTAGGCGTTTATCTTCACGGCCTTTCAGCACAAATACTTCAATTAAACGCTCAGGGCTATTTGCTAAAATGCTGTTTACAGCATGGATACCATAAATATTTTCTGACATAGGGTTCTCTTATTTATTATTTTTTCCGTTTTCTCGTCGGTTTCTTAGAAACATCTTTATTTTTAACCGCACTTTTACGTTTTTTTGACGCGTTAGGTGGCAGTTCCTTAAAGACTTTTTTCGCTTTTTGTTTCGCTGTTTTTCCCACACGACGTGGTTTTCTCGCACTTTCGACTAAACTGAAATCCACCATTTTTTGTTCTAAATGAACGGCGACCACGCGAATTTTGACTTTATCGCCAAGTCGATAAATCATACCACTATTTTCACCGATTAAACGTTGTTTTGCCGCATCAAATTGATAGTAGTCGTTATCTAAAGTGGAAATATGGACTAAGCCGTCAATGAATAAATCATCCAAACGAACGAATAAGCCAAAGCCCGTTACAGATGAGATCACTCCGCTAAATTCAGCGCCCACGTGATCTTGCATATATTCACATTTCAGCCAATCTGCCACTTCGCGAGTGGCATCATCGGCACGGCGTTCTGTCATCGAGCAGTGATCGCCTAACAAATCCATTTCATCAAAAGAATAATGATAGCCGCCAGTATCCGTCGTTTTACGTTTAGCACCTTTTTCTTTCGCTAATAAATACTTAATCCCACGATGTAGGGTTAAATCTGGATAACGACGAATCGGGGAAGTGAAGTGTGCATATTCTTCTAATGCCAAACCAAAGTGACCGATATTATCCGCATGATAAACTGCTTGGCTTAATGAACGGAGCAACATGGTTTGAATGAGTTCGTGATCTGGGCGATCTTTCACTTGCTCTAACAATTTTGCATAATCTTTTGTGGTCGGTTTCATGCCGCCTTCAAGACTTAAACCGCATTCACTTAAGAATGCACGGAAAGACGTCAGTTTTTCTTCACTCGGTGTGGCATGAATACGATAGAGTGCAGGCTCTTTATGTTTTTCCATAAAGTTTGCTGCTGCAATATTTGCAAGAATCATGCATTCTTCAATGATTTTGTGAGCATCATTTCGCACAACAGGTTCAATGCGATCAATTCGTCCCATGGCATTGAAAATAAATTTGGTTTCAATGGTTTCAAAATCGATAGCACCACGTTGTTTCCGTGCATTGAGTAACGCTTGATAGAGATGATGTAATTCTTCTAAATGTGGTACTAGCCCTTGATAACGGGTGCGGAGCTCATCATCGCCGTCTAAAATCGCCGCGACTTTCGTATAGGTTAAACGTGCATGAGAATTCATCACCGCTTCATAAAAACGATAGTCCGTGAGTTTACCTTTGGCAGAAATGTGCATTTCACACACCATACACAAGCGATCAACTTGTGGATTCAGTGAACACAATCCATTTGATAAAATCTCCGGTAGCATTGGCACAACACGATTTGGGAAGTAAACGGAGTTACCTCGGTTATAAGCTTCAGTGTCTAGTGCAGAACGCAAACGCACATAATAGCTGACATCGGCAATCGCCACCCAAAGTTTCCAGCCTTTACCGCTTTTTTCGCAATATACGGCATCATCAAAATCGCGTGCATCTTCGCCATCAATGGTAACCAGTGGTAGATTGCGTAAATCCACACGGCCTTTTTTGGCTTCTTCAGGCACTTCTTCCGTGAATTTTTTAACGTATTTTTCGACCGCACTTGGGAATTGGTGAGGAATGTCATGATTACGAAGGGCGATCTCCACTTCCATCCCTTTTGCCATATTGTCACCCAGAATTTCGGTGATGATGCCAACTGGTTGAGTAAAGGATGCAGAGCGTTCCTGCAATTCAACCACGACAACTTGCCCCATTCGTGCCCCATTGCGGTGTTCATTAGGGACTAAAATATCTCGTCCGATACGACTGTCATCAGGCACCACATAGCTAAAACCATTTTCTAAGAAGAAACGGCCGACAATTTGTTTTTTGCGACTTTCAAGTACGCGAACAATACGGACTTCACGACGGCCACGACGATCTAAGCCAGCAGGTTGGGCTAATACAAAATCACCATGCATTACACGTTGCATTTGGTGATTAGGAATAAAGAGCTCCTCTTTTTTACCTTCGATTTGTAAAAAGCCATAGCCTTCGCGATGGCCAATGACCATGCCTTTGAATAAATCTAATTTTTCAGGCAAGGCATAGCGTTTACGTTTAGTGAAAACTAATTGTCCATCATTCTCCATGGCGCGCAAGCGGCGGCGCATGGCTTCTTGTTGTTCGTCACTTTTAATTGAAAGTGCGGTCAGAATTTCTTCCCGACTCATCGGGGCATTATTTTCACGGATAATTTGCAGAATGTAGTCTCTGCTTGGGATCGGATTACCGTATTTGGCTAATTCTTTTTGATAATTTGGATCCGCTTTTTTAAAAGATTTTTTGGTCATTTATTGTTTATTTTATGATTAATTTTTAAGTTGTGGGGTAGTTTACAGGTTAAAGGGGGGAATGCAAGCTTGTTATCAGACGTTTGTGGTAGGACGGTTTAAGACAAACAAAAACCGCACCAAAGTGCGGTTTTATTTTTAAGCTGTTTTAGTGCTTTAATTACGCTAATTTTTTGATTTGAGCAGCTAATTTAGCTTTGTGGTTTGCTGCTTTGTTAGCGTGGATTAAGCCTTTAGAAGCCATACGGTCAACAACTTTTTGCATTTCAACGAATGCTGCTTCAGCTGCTGCTTTTTCACCTGCTGCTACTTGAGCATATACTTTTTTGATGTAAGTACGCATCATAGAGCGTTGGCTTGCGTTGTGTTGGCGGCGTTTTTCAGATTGAACCGCGCGTTTTTTTGCTGACTTGATATTAGCCAAGGTCAAACTCCTAAAATTTCTGTTAGATGATTATGACAAAATAAGGGCGTAGAATATGCCGATTTTTTATACTTTTGTCAATGAATAATTTGTGTTGATTTCGGTGAGACACAACCGAAAGTAAGCATCGTTATTTAAAAAAAGCGCTTTCTATTGGCTCACACAAACGATGTGGGCAGGATTTTATCAGTTTTTTTCGTTGGAATATAGCGTAAAAACAAAAATTCTATACAATTAAGGCAAATTTTTTTGAAGAGACCCCTATTTTGAGTAAACGACTTTTAAAATCCGGCATTATCGTGAGTGGGATGACATTAGTGTCCCGAGTGTTAGGTTTAGTCCGTGATGTGGTTATAGCCCATTTGATCGGTGCAGGCGCGGCGGCAGACGTGTTTCTATTCGCTAACCGTATCCCAAACTTTTTACGTCGTTTATTTGCGGAAGGCGCATTTTCTCAGGCTTTCGTTCCTGTATTAGCCGAATATCAAAAATCGGGCGATCTTTCTAAAACCCGAGAATTTATCGGGAAAGTATCGGGTACGCTAGGTGGTTTAGTCAGTATTGTCACTTTACTTGCTATGGTAGGTTCACCTGTTGTGGCGGCGATCTTCGGGATGGGGTGGTTTACCGATTGGCTAAATGACGGGCCCGATGCACACAAATTTGAACAAGCGTCTTTACTCTTAAAAATTACTTTTCCTTATTTATGGTTTGTCACCTTTGTGGCACTTTCAGGCGCGATTTTAAATACGATAGGCAAATTTGGCGTGATGTCGTTTTCGCCTGTTTTACTCAATATCGCCATGATTGCAACTGCACTTTTCCTCGCGCCAAGATTAGACAATCCTGATCTTGCCCTTGCTATCGGGATCTTCTTAGGTGGTTTATTACAATTTTTATTCCAAATCCCTTTCTTGAAAAAAGCCGGCTTGCTCGTAAAACCAAAATGGGCATGGCATGATGAAGGGGTAGCCAAAATTCGTCGATTGATGATTCCTGCCTTGTTCGGGGTTTCCGTAAGTCAAATCAACTTGCTACTTGATACGGTCATTGCCAGTTTCTTAATGACGGGATCTATTAGTTGGCTTTATTATTCTGATCGTCTATTAGAGTTTCCACTTGGTCTATTTGGTATCGCCATTTCCACCGTGATTTTACCGACACTTGCTCGCCATCACGTGAATCGAGAAGACAATTCTTCCCAAAGTGCGGTTGATTTTCGCGATACCATGGACTGGGGCGTGCGAATGATTTTATTACTCGGTGTGCCTGCCGCGATTGGGATTGCCGTGTTAGCCCAGCCGATGTTACTGGTATTGTTTATGCGTGGCAGTTTTACCTTAACAGATGTGCACGCAGCCTCTTATTCTTTATGGGCATTCAATGCTGGTTTGCTTAGCTTTATGCTGATTAAGATCCTAGCTAATGGCTATTACGCACGCCAAGACACTAAAACGCCCGTGAAAATCGGGATCATCGCCATGGTGAGCAATATGGGCTTTAACGTATTGGCGATTCCATTTAGTTATGTGGGCTTAGCGATTGCTTCTGCCATGTCAGCAACCTTAAATGCTTATTTGCTTTATCGTGGTTTAGCTAAAGAGGATGTATACCATTTTTCACGTAAAAGTGCGGTCTTTTTTCTGAAAGTTTTAGGTGCAGCCTTAGCCATGGGCGGCTTGCTTTGGTATAACTGCCCATCAATTGAAGAATGGGCAGCCATGACATTTTTAATGCGTATCTATTGGTTAGCTTGGTTAATCGGACTGGCTGCGGTCGTTTATTTAGGTGTATTGGTGCTATTGGGTGTTCGTAAACACCATTTACTGACAAAACATTAAGTTACCGCTATAATGCACCGATTATTTTTCGTTTTTTGGAATAAGATGTAATGCAATTAATTCGTGGGCTTCATAATTCACAGCCATATTTGTCAGGGTGCGCATTAACCATTGGCAATTTTGATGGGGTGCATTTGGGGCATCAGGCGATTTTGCGTCATCTTCGTCAGAAAGCGAATGCGCTGAATTTACCCATGGCGGTGATGCTTTTCGAACCACAACCGCGCGAATATTTTATGGGCGACAAAGCGCCCGCACGCTTAATGCGATTAAGAGATAAGTTGCATTATTTGGCTCAGGCGGGTGTGGATGTGGTCATCGTCGCGAAATTTGACCGCACTTTTGCTAATCTTCCTGCAGAACAATTTATTGAAGATTGGCTTGTGCGCAAATTAAATGTGAAGTTTCTCAGCATTGGCGATGATTTCAAATTTGGTGCGAAGCGTTTAGGCAATTTTGCGATGTTGCAAGAAGCCGGAAAGCAGTTTGGTTTTGAAGTAGAAGACAGCCGCACCTTCTGTTTAGATGAGTTGCGTATTAGTAGCACCGCTATTCGTGAAGCGTTGGCTAAAGATGATTTACAGCATGCGCAAAATTTACTCGGCAAGCCTTATCGTATTTTTGGACGAGTGATCCACGGCAATAAATTAGGCCGAACCATTGGTTTTCCTACCGCGAATGTTCGTTTACATCGCCAAGTGAACCCAGTAAAAGGGGTTTACGCGGTGAAAGTGCGGTTGAAATCAGGTGAGATTTTTGACGGCGTCGCCAACATGGGGAAACGCCCAACCATTAACGGTACGATACAATTATTAGAAGTCCATTTGTTTGATTTTTCTAAGAATATTTATGGACAAATGGTCGAAGTGGAATTCTGCCATAAGATTCGAGATGAGATAAAATTTCCTTCTTTTGAGGCGTTGAAAGCTCAAATTGAACAGGATGTAAAAACAGCGAAAGCATTTTTTGCAAAATAGAATTATATTGAAATATAAAATTGGAAAATAACATGACAGTTGATTACAAAAACACGTTAAATTTGCCTGAAACAGGTTTCCCAATGCGTGGCGATCTAGCCAAACGCGAGCCTGTAATGTTAAAAAATTGGTATGACAAACAGTTGTATCAAAAAATCCGCCAAGCGACGAAAGGTAAAAAATCCTTTATTTTGCATGATGGCCCTCCATATGCGAACGGTAACATCCATATCGGTCACGCCGTTAATAAAATTCTGAAAGATATTATTATTAAATCTAAAACGGCGTTAGGTTTTGATTCGCCTTATATCCCAGGTTGGGACTGTCACGGTTTGCCAATTGAATTAAAAGTAGAAGGTTTGGTGGGTAAACCAAATGAGAAAGTGACCGCTGCTGAATTCCGTCAAAAATGTCGTGAATATGCGGCAGAGCAAGTAGAAGGTCAGAAAAAAGATTTTATCCGTTTAGGCGTGTTAGGCGATTGGGATAATCCTTATTTAACGATGAACTTCAACACCGAAGCAAACATCATCCGTACACTCGGTAAAGTGATTGCGAATGGTCACTTATACAAAGGTTCAAAACCGGTGCACTGGTGTTTGGATTGTGGCTCTTCTTTAGCAGAAGCAGAAGTGGAATACGAAGACAAAGTTTCTCCGTCTATCTACGTGCGTTTCCCTGCTGTAAGTGCGGTTGAAATTGAAGAGAAATTTAACGCAGTAGGCAAAGGCCATGGCAAATTATCAGCAGTGATTTGGACTACCACACCTTGGACAATGCCATCTAACCGTGCGATTGCGGTAAATGCAGACTTAGAATACAACTTAGTACAACTTGGCGATGAGCGTGTGATTTTAGCTGCTGAATTAGTGGAATCAGTGGCGAAAGCGGTGGGTGTAGAACACGTTGAAGTGTTAGGTTCAGTAAAAGGTCAAGCACTTGAGTTATTACGCTTTAACCATCCGTTCTATGATTTCACTGTACCAGTAATTTTAGGTGATCACGTGACCACTGATGGTGGTACAGGTTTAGTTCATACCGCGCCAGACCACGGCTTAGACGACTTTATTGTAGGACAAAAATATAATTTACCAATGGCGGGTCTTGTATCTAATGACGGTAAATTTATTTCAACGACTGAATTCTTCGCAGGCAAAGGTGTATTTGAAGCTAATCCATTGGTTGTTGAAAAATTACAAGAAGTGGGCAACTTATTAAAAGTTGAGAAAATCAAACACAGTTACCCACACTGTTGGCGTCACAAAACTCCGATTATTTTCCGTGCGACACCACAATGGTTTATCGGCATGGAAACACAAGGTTTACGCCAACAAGCATTAGGCGAAATCAAAGGTGTACGTTGGATTCCTGATTGGGGTCAAGCACGTATCGAGAAAATGGTTGAAAACCGCCCAGACTGGTGTATTTCTCGTCAACGTACTTGGGGCGTACCGATGACCTTATTCGTGCACAAAGAAACTGAAGAGCTTCATCCGCGTACTTTAGAGTTACTTGAAGAAGTAGCGAAACGTGTTGAGAAAGCCGGTATTCAAGCATGGTGGGATTTAGATGAAAAAGAATTATTAGGTGCGGATGCAGAAACCTATCGCAAAGTGCCTGATACCCTTGACGTATGGTTTGATTCAGGATCAACCTATTCTTCTGTTGTCGCGAATCGTCCAGAATTTAATGGCCAAGATATCGATATGTATTTAGAAGGTTCTGACCAACACCGTGGTTGGTTTATGTCTTCTTTAATGCTTTCTACGGCAACAGACAGCAAAGCACCATACAAACAAGTATTAACGCATGGTTTCACGGTTGATGGTCAAGGCCGTAAGATGTCAAAATCTATCGGTAACATCGTGACCCCACAAGAAGTCATGGATAAATTCGGTGGTGATATTTTACGTTTATGGGTCGCTTCTACCGACTATACCGGTGAAATGACCGTTTCTGATGAGATCTTAAAACGTGCCGCGGATAGCTATCGTCGTATTCGTAACACCGCACGTTTCTTACTAGCAAACTTAAATGGTTTTGATCCGCAACGTGATGCAGTTAAACCGGAAGACATGATTAGCTTGGATCGTTGGGCGGTAGCTTGTGCGTTAGATGCACAGAAAGAAATTAAAGACGCGTACGATAACTATCAATTCCACACGGTGGTACAACGTTTAATGCGTTTCTGTTCTGTGGAAATGGGCTCGTTCTACCTTGATATTATCAAAGACCGTCAATATACCACCAAAGCAGACAGCCTTGCGCGTCGTAGCTGCCAAACAGCGTTATGGCACATTGCGGAAGCTTTAGTTCGTTGGATGGCACCAATCCTGTCATTCACGGCAGATGAAATTTGGGGCTACTTGCCACAAACGGCGACGCCACGTGCTGAATTTGTCTTTACTGAAGAATTCTACGAAGGCTTATTTAGCTTAGGAGAGAATGAAAAATTAGACGATGCTTACTGGCAACAGCTCATTAAAATCCGTTCAGAAGTGAACCGCGTATTAGAAATCGCCCGTAACGACAAAGTGATCGGTGGTGGTTTAGAAGCAGAAGTAACAGTTTATGCTAACGATGAATATCGTGCATTGTTAGAACAATTAGGCAATGAATTACGTTTCGTGTTAATTACCTCAAAAGCAGAAGTGAAACCATTAGCTGACAAACCAGCAGATGTAGCTACGGGCGAGTTAGAGGGAATAGCTGTAAGCGTCGCACGTTCTAACGGTGAAAAATGTCCACGTTGCTGGCATTATTCTGACAAAATCGGTGTGAACCCTGAACATCCGACACTTTGTCCACGTTGTGTGGAAAACGTAGCGGGTAACGGCGAAGTACGTCAGTTCGCGTAAGCTTAACATCATAAAGAAAAAGAGCGGTCAAAATTGACCGCTCTTTTTTTATACTGAAATGAACAAAAATAAAAAAGGCTGACATGAATCAGCCTTAAAGATTTTATTGGTTAAAAGTATTACACACAGAAGGGTTGGCGCTTTGTAAGCCTTTTCTGAACCATTCTAGACGCTGTGCAGATGTACCGTGAGTGAAACTATCAGGTACCACATAACCTTGGCTGCGTTTTTGTAAACGGTCATCACCCACAGCTTCTGCTGCATTAAACGCTTTTTCTTCATCACCGCGTTCAAATAAACCACTTTTTACCGCTTGGCTCGCCCAAACACCGGCGAAGCAGTCAGCTTGAAGTTCTAATTGAACAGAAAGTTGATTTGCAGTTTTACGATCGCTGCTTTGTTGTGCGCGATTCACTTGCGGCAGAATGCCGAGCATATTTTGTACGTGGTGACCGACTTCGTGCGCAATCACATAAGCAAAGGCTGAATCACCAGCTGCACCCAATTTATTTTTCATTTCGTTATAGAATGATAAATCAAGGTAAACTTTGCGATCGCTCGGGCAGTAGAATGGACCCATTGCAGATTGACCCGTACCACAAGCGGTTGGCGTTACACCATTGTAAAGTACCATGGTTGGCTCGCTATAAGTTTTACCCATTTGTCTGAAATATTGTCCCCAAACGGTTTCAGTATCTGCTAATACAACTTTAGAAAGACTCGCAAGCTGCTGTTCTTCTTGGGTTTCTAATTGTTGAGAGCTTTGTCCTGAAAAATCAGGCGTACCCACTAAGCCTGAAAGATCCACACCATAATAAGCGCCGACTAAAAGAATGATAATACCGAGCACACCGGTCCCTCTTCCGCCACCGAAGTTACCGCCGCCAGAGCCACGTCTATCTTCAATATTTGAGCTTTCTCTACGACCTTCCCAACGCATAATTTGTCCTTTTTCAGTGAGTAAATTAAAAATCGGCGTATTCTATCAAAGTGCGGTCAATTTTAGATCAGTTTTCTTGAAATATTTACATAGCTTTACACTCTGATTTGTAGACTTCTGAAGGGAATTTCAGTATCGTAATACTCCCTTAAACAAACATACAAAAGGAACTTTAAAATGGGTTTATTTGATTTTGTCAGTGACATAGGTAAGAAAGTTTTCTCTAAAGAAGAAGAGGCGTCTAAAGCAGTGACTCAACACATCGCAGAAGACAATCCAGGTGTGGAAAACTTATCTGTTACCGTTGAAAATGGTGTAGCAAATATCCAAGGTGTGGCATCAACTGCAGCGGCACTAGAAAAAGCAGTATTAATGGCGGGTAACATTCAAGGTATCCACTCAGTAACGAGCGATGCAAGCATCAATAACGGTGAAACCTTAGGCAGTGATGAAACATTCTATGTAATCCAAAAAGGTGACACCTTGTGGAAAATCGCTGAGAAAGCTTACGGAAATGGCGCAAAATATACCGCTATCGTTGAAGCGAACAAAGAAGTGATTAAAGACGCGGATAAGATTTTCCCAGGTCAAAAAATTCGTTTGCCGAAAGGTTTATAATTCGATAAAAAGTGCGGTTATTTTTGACCGCACTTTTTTCTTTATCAAAAATTGTTGATAAATTGTGCAATTTTAGCCGGTTTTCCATTGAATTTTCCGGTTTCTATCGACTGTTTGATTTTCTTTCGCTATAATTTGGCAGTTTTTTATTTTTACAAACAATAACGTGTTCGGTGTGGTTTTTACCGAGTGCAACATTAATTGAGGTTACAAATGTCATTAAATATTGAAACAACTCAAGGTTTAGAGCGTCGTGTGACGATCACCGTTCCAGCTGAAGCTGTAGAAAAAGCAACTCGTGAAGAATTCAAACGTGCAGCAAAAAATGTACGTGTTGATGGTTTCCGTAAAGGTCACGTGCCAGCTCACATCATTGAACAACGTTTTGGCGCATCAATTCGTCAAGATGTATTAAACGATTTATTACCACGTCATTTCTTTGATGCAGTCATCGCTGAGAAAATCAACATCGCAGGTCGTCCAACTTTCGCTATTGAAACATTCGAACCTGGTAAAGATTTATCATTCACTGCAACTTTCGAAGTATACCCAGAAGTTGAATTAAAAGGCTTAGAAAATATCAAAGTTGAGAAACCAACTGTTGAAATCACTGAAGTTGATATCGATAAAATGATTGAGGTATTACGTAAACAACAAGCCACTTGGGTTGAAAGCAAAGCCGCAGCGAAAGCAGATTCTCGCGTAACCATCGACTTCGTTGGTTATGTTGATGGCGAAGAGTTCGAAGGTGGTAAAGCAACTGATTTCGTTCTATTCATGGGCCAAGGTCGTATGATCCCTGGTTTTGAAGAGGGCATCGTAGGCCACAAAGCAGGCGAACAATTTGATATCAATGTGACTTTCCCAGCGGAATACCATTCTGAAAACTTAAAAGGTAAAGATGCAAAATTTGCGATCACCTTGAAAAAAGTAGAAGAAATGGAATTACCAGAATTAACTGATGAATTCGTTGCTAAATTTGGTCCAAACACCAAAACTGTGGCAGATTTACGTGCAGAAATCCGTAAAAACATGGAACGTGAATTGAAAAACGCATTAGTTTCTCGCGTTAAACAACAAGTCATCAACGGTTTAATCGAACAAAACCCAATTGATGTTCCAGCTTCTGCAGTAGAAGAAGAAATCAATGTATTACGTAACCAAGCAGCACAACGTTTCGGTGGCAATGCACAACAAGCGGCACAATTACCACGTGAATTATTTGAAGCGGATGCAAAACGTCGTGTTCAAGTCGGTTTATTATTCTCTGAAGTGATCAAATCAAACGAATTGAAAGCGGATGAAGAACGTGCGAAAGCAATGATCGCGGATATCGCTTCTGCTTACGAACAACCAGCTGAAGTAGTTGAATATTACAGCAAAAATGAAGAGTTAATGAACAACATTCGCAACGTAGTATTAGAAGAACAAGCAGTTGATGCCGTTCTTGCTAAAGCTCAAGTGACTGAAAAAGCGTCTTCATTTGATGAGATCATGAATCCACAAGCATAATAATTGATAGAACGTGAATTAAATTCACAGGTATATCATCGAAAAGTGCGGTCGTTTTTTTCAATGAAAAGCGACCGCATTTTGTTTTTACTGATTTTCGGGTAGAATATTGCCCGATTTTTTAGCACATATTTAGGGGCAAAAATGAGTGTAATTCCTATGGTTGTCGAACAAACCTCTCGTGGTGAACGTTCGTATGACATTTATTCCCGCCTATTAAAAGAGCGCGTGATCTTCTTAAGTGGTGAAGTGGAAGATCGTATGGCAAATTTGATCGTGGCACAGCTACTTTTCTTAGAATCAGAAGATCCGAAAAAAGATATCAATATTTATATTAACTCACCAGGCGGTTCAGTGACTGCGGGTATGGCAATTTACGATACCATGCAATTTATTAAACCGGATGTGCGTACTCTTTGCATTGGTCAAGCTTGCTCAATGGGCGCATTTTTACTTGCAGGAGGTGCAGCAGGAAAACGTGCGGCATTACCGAATGCACGAGTGATGATTCACCAACCGTTAGGTGGTTTCCGTGGACAAGCATCAGATATTCAGATCCACGCACAAGAAATTTTAAAAATTAAACAAACCTTAAACGAGCGTCTTGCTTTCCATACTGGTCAAAGTATTGAACGTATCGAAAAAGACACCGATCGTGACAACTTTATGTCGGCAGAAGAAGCAAAAGCTTACGGCTTAGTGGACGATGTGTTGATTAAACGTTAAGGATTTAACATGACAACAAATGATAACGATCTTCACTGTTCTTTCTGCGGAAGAGAAAAAAGTGAAGTAGGTAAATTAATTGCGGGTACAGATGGTTATATTTGTAACGAGTGTATCGAGCTTTGCCACAGTATGTTAGACGACAGTGGTGAAATCGAAACACCTAGCGAACTGGCAGTTGAAGAAAAATTACCAACCCCACACGAAATTCGTGCTCACTTAGATGATTATGTGATTGGGCAAGATTATGCGAAAAAGGTCTTGTCAGTGGCGGTTTACAATCACTATAAACGCTTACGCACGAACCACCAAAGCAATGATGTGGAATTAGGTAAAAGTAACATCTTGTTAATTGGTCCAACAGGTAGCGGTAAAACCTTATTAGCACAAACCTTGGCGCGTCGTTTAAATGTGCCTTTTGCTATGGCTGATGCGACGACGTTAACTGAAGCGGGTTATGTGGGCGAAGACGTGGAAAATGTGCTGCAAAAATTATTGCAAAACTGCGATTACGATACAGAAAAAGCAGAGCAGGGCATTATCTATATTGATGAAATTGATAAAATTAGCCGTAAATCAGAAGGCGCATCTATTACTCGAGATGTGTCTGGTGAAGGTGTGCAACAAGCCTTGTTGAAATTAATTGAAGGCACTATTGCGTCTGTACCGCCACAAGGTGGACGTAAACATCCTCAACAAGAAATGTTGAAAGTGGACACCTCAAAAATCCTCTTTATTTGTGGTGGGGCATTTGCCGGCTTAGATAAAATTATCGGTAAGCGTACACAAACTGATACTGGAATTGGTTTTGATGCGAAAGTAGAGAAGGAAGAAGAGAAAGAAAATCTTTCTGAATTATTCCGTCAAGTTGAGCCAGATGATTTAATGAAATTTGGTTTGATTCCAGAATTTATTGGTCGTCTTCCAATGATTGCGCCATTAAGCGAATTAGATGAAGAAGCGTTGATTCAGATCCTTACTCAACCGAAAAATGCACTGACCAAACAATATCAAGCATTATTTGGCTTAGAAGATGTAGAGCTTGAATTTACACCAGAAGCATTGAAAGCGATGGCGAAAAAAGCTCTTGAACGTAAAACCGGTGCGCGTGGTTTACGCTCAATTGTTGAGGCTGTATTGTTAGATACGATGTATGATTTACCTTCAATCGAAAACTTGAAAAAAGTGATTGTGGATGAAGAAACGATCGTTGACAACAAACCACCAAAACTCGAATATAAAAATTAACAGAAAGTGCGGTTGTTTTTTCTGACATTTTTCATAGGCAATTCCGAAAGAAAATGCTACAATCGCACGTTCTGAAATTAATCTAAAAATTATTTATCCCTTATTTTATACGGATTCAATTATGGCAACTGAAATTGTTGAGAAAAAGAAACACGACCAAGAACAAGTCGTAGAAGGAAAATCAAAAGGCTTAAACACGCTTCTTTGGATTCTTTCTGTGGCATTTTTTACCGCAGCAGCAATTGGTAACGTTTATTTTAAAGAAGTCTTTTCTTTACCTGTGCGTGTAGTTGGCGTAGTTGTCGCCTTATTAATTGCCTTTGGTTTCGCTGCAATTACTAACCAAGGTACAAAAGCTCGTACATTCTTTAGCGAAGCAAAAGTTGAAGGTCGTAAAGTGGTATGGCCAACTCGTGCAGAAACACGTCAAACAACTTTAATCGTTATTGCGGTAACGGTGCTTACTTCTTTATTCTTCTGGGCAATTGATTCAATTATCATTGCATTGATTAACTTCTTAACTGATTTGAGATTCTAAAATGAGCGAAACTGAAAACGTATCCAAAAAACGTTGGTATGTATTGCAAGCATTCTCAGGCTTTGAGAGTCGTGTTGCAATCACATTGCGTGAATATATCAAACAACAACAAATGGAAGATCAGTTTGGCGAAGTGTTAGTGCCGACTGAAGAAGTCGTTGAAAACGTAGCAGGTAAACGTCGTAAAAGCGAACGTAAATTCTTCCCTGGCTATGTATTAGTTGAAATGGCAATGAACGATGACACATGGCACTTAGTGAAAAGCGTACCACGTGTAATGGGCTTTATCGGTGGTACACCAGATAAACCAGCACCAATTTCTAAACGTGAAGCGGATTTAATTTTAAATCGTTTAGAGCAAAGTGCTGAAAAACCACGTCATCGTAAAGAATATCAACCAGGTGAAGAGGTGCGTGTGACAGAAGGTCCATTCGCAGACTTTAATGGTACGGTTGAAGAAGTAGATTACGAAAAAGGCCGCTTAAAAGTGTCTGTATCTATCTTCGGTCGTGCAACACCAGTTGAGCTTGAATTTGGTCAAGTGGAAAAAACACGTTAATTTCCTTTTTCCAAAACAAGAGATTTAATGACCGCACTTAAACAATAAAGTGCGGTTGTTTTTCGAGTAGTTTTTCTACTTGAAATTTCGAGGCTGATTAATTAAAATACAGCCTTTCATTAACAGGGGAGCCGATTTCGGCGTTATCACCCATTTAGAGGAAACTAAAAAATGGCAAAAAAAGTCCAAGCATACGTTAAGTTGCAAGTTGCAGCTGGTATGGCAAACCCATCACCACCAGTTGGTCCTGCATTAGGTCAACAAGGTGTGAACATTATGGAATTCTGTAAAGCATTCAACGCTCGTACTGAGAGCATTGAAAAAGGTTTACCAATTCCAGTTGTTATCACTGTATATGCAGACCGTTCATTCACTTTCATTACTAAAACTCCACCAGCAGCAGTATTATTGAAAAAAGCTGCGGGTATCAAATCTGGTTCTGGTAAACCGAACAAAGATAAAGTGGGTAAAGTAACTTTAGATCAAGTTCGTCAAATCGCAGAAACTAAAGCAGCAGATATGACTGGCGCGACTATCGAAACTAAAATGAAATCAATTGCTGGTACTGCTCGCTCAATGGGCTTAGTGGTGGAGGAATAATACGATGGCTAAATTGACTAAAAAAATGAAAGCAATCAAAGCTGGCGTAGATTCTACTAAAGCATACGAAATCAACGAAGCAATCGCGTTATTAAAACAATTCGCAACCGCTAAATTCGTTGAAAGTGTTGACGTTGCAGTAAACTTAGGTATCGATCCTCGTAAATCAGACCAAAACGTTCGTGGTGCAACAGTATTACCACACGGTACTGGTCGTGAAGTACGCGTAGCTGTGTTCACCCAAGGTGCTAACGCAGATGCAGCTAAAGAAGCTGGTGCTGATTTAGTAGGTATGGAAGATTTAGCAGAGCAAATCAAAAAAGGCGAAATGAACTTTGACGTTGTTATCGCTTCTCCTGATGCAATGCGTGTTGTTGGTCAATTAGGTCAAGTATTAGGCCCACGTGGTTTAATGCCAAACCCTAAAGTTGGTACCGTAACACCAAACGTTGCTGAAGCAGTTAAAAATGCTAAATCTGGTCAGATCCGTTATCGTAACGATAAAAACGGTATCATCCACACAACAATTGGTAAAGCAAACTTCTCTGAAGTTCAATTAAAAGAAAACCTTCAAGCATTATTGGCTGCTTTAAACAAAGCAAAACCAACTACTGCAAAAGGTATCTTTATCAAGAAAGTAAGCATCTCTACAACTATGGGTGCTGGTGTGGCTGTTGATCAAGCTTCACTATAATTAAGCGTTAAAACTTAATTCAAATTAACCGCACTTTGGGTAACTAAAGTGCGGTTATTTTTTACATGCTTTTCAATAAAGTGAAATATTGAGAATATAAAAAGAACGGTCAAATTCAAAATACAATGGAATTTGACCGCTCTTTCTTATGAGAGGTTATTTCGCTAAAGCGAAAATGGCTTCAATAGCTTCTTTAGTATACGTTTTTTCCACTTTCGCTCTGATTGCAGTTTGAGCCGCATTTTCAATAATTTCAGCTAAGGTTTCATCATCAATACCAAGTTGTTCAAGACTCGTTGGTGTGCCGATTTTATCAAACCAGGCTTTTAAGGCTTGAATACCATCTTCAGCCTTATCTAAGCCAAATATTTCTTTAGCAAAGCGTTTGAATTGAGCAGGTCTTTGAGATTGGTACCATTGCATCCACGCAGGCATAATCACAGAAAGCCCTGCGCCATGTGGCACATCTGAAATCGCACTCATGGAATGCTCAATCATATGATTTGGGAAACCGTAAGGTGAGATACCTAAATGCGTTAAACCATTTAACGCAAGTGTAGCCGCCCAGGCAAATTCACCACGTGCATTGAGATCTTGTGGATCATTAAGCAAGATTTCGGTGGTGCGAATAACGGTTTTAATATTGCTTTCTACTAAGAAATCAATAATTTCAGGTCGATATTCCGCCGTGAAGTAGGCTTCAATAGAATGAGCAATAATATCCGCAGCAGAATACACTAAATAATCACGGCTGACGGTCGCTTGTAATTTTGGGTTAATTACCGATACTTTCGGGAATAAATGATTGTTGTGAATCGAATATTTTTGCTGCGTTTCTTCATTGGTAATGACTGAGCCCCAGTTCATTTCACTGCCTGTTGCTGCAAGGGTGATTACATCAAAAATCATCAATGCTTTTTGCACCGGTGTGCCTTTAAAGAAGTCCCAAGTATCACCGTCATAGCAGGCACCAGCCGCGATTGCTTTCGCACTATCAAGGCAAGAGCCTCCACCGATACTCAGCACACTATCTGCACCAAAGGCTTTCGCCATTGCAACAGCTTCACGGACTTTGCTGATTGTCGGATTGCTTTTCACCCCGCCACATTCAACGTATTCAATTCCATGCTCACGCAAGCTTTTCGCCACATCTTCAAATAAACCGGATTGTTTGACACGCTCACTACCATAGATAATTAAGGCCTTTTTTGCACCGTATTCGTGCATATATTTCCCCATCTCTTTTTCTTTATCGAGACCAAATTCAATGCGAGTAGGGTTTTGAAAACTAAATGGATACATATTTATCTCCTTATTATCTATTAAGTGCGGTCAGTTTTTGCGTTGTTTTTATTCTATAAAGTAATGCGGAATAAAGTGGCTATCATTGCCGGTAACTGGGGTAAAATCTTCTCTTAATCCGATGCCGCATGCCACATCACCCACTACCCAAGAACCAATCATAGGGTACATGCCATCAAAATTTGGCAGTTCAAATTTTTGTTGATAGATGTAACCAGCTTGATCGTAAAAGGCTGAATGTTCGCTACCTTTGGCGGCAAATTCTAGACCATTACGTTTTTCATAGTAAGAAACATTGGCCCCCTCACGGCCCAGCGTCGGTTTTTTCACCCATATTGATTGGCGATCGGTAATATCATGTTTACTAAAGTAAGCAGGTAGTAATAATGGGTGATTTGGGTACTTTTGCCATAATTTCGCCAATAGCACTTTATTGCTTAATAGTAATTTCCACGCCGGTTCAATAAAGGTGGTGGATGAGTTAAGCATGTGTGGTGCATATTCTGTCGTGGTCATCCATTCAAGTGGGTAGAGCTTAAATAAACAATCAATAGGTTGATTATTCAGATCGAGGAATTGCTGACTGTCTTTATCGTAGCCCACATCTTCAATAGCGAGCTGATGAATATGCCAACCTGCGTTGTAAGCCACATCCGCCAAGTAATCAATATTGCCCCAATCTTCACGTCCCGCTTCTTGCATGGCACTAAAATGGAAATTTTTTAGCCCTGTTTGCTGTTGAATAAACTGAAAGCGATTGAGCAATTCTTCGTGAATCCAATTAAATTGGTCACGATGCGCTAAGCCTTCAATTTGCTCTAACCATTGCCATTGCACCACAGCAGCTTCAAGCAGGGAAGTAGGGGTGTCGGCATTGTATTCAAACATTTTGAGGTTTTCACCGTCATAACCAAAATCAAAACGGCCATATAAGTGCGGTACGTTTTTAGCCCATGTTTGTTCAATCAGATTTTTCTGCAAATCGGTGAAGCGATAATGGGCATAATCACCTTGTTTGATTTGATCGGCAACAAAATCCATACACATAGCGTGCAATTCGTTGGTGGCGTCTTCAATACGATCGATTTCCGCTAGGGTAAATTCATATGCCACATTGTCCGACCAATAATGGGAGCCATCAGAGGAAGGTAGATTATAGTAATCAAAGCCCACATCTAATAATTGTTGCACCATATTGGGACGAGTAGGAAAGCCCGTGATTCGTTTCATATTTAACCGCCTGAACTACGGCTGCTACTTGAGCTTTTAAAGCCACCGCGTGAAACTGGTTTGCTGTAAGTGCTACCAGCATTGCCTTTTACTAATACAGGCTTACCAACAGAACGATTGGTTTGCGGTTGGATAACTTGCCCTGTTGGTGTTGAAACGGCACGGTTGCTTGGATTGTAGCTAGGCCCTAAAAATGAGCCCATCGTACGCGCGATCATATAACCCATTGCGGCACCTGCAATCGCACTACCCATACTGCCGTGTCCTTCTCCTGTTGCAGAGCTCGTGTGGCTTGTTCCCTCTGCGCTGCTTGAATCACCAGAGTGAGTTGCTCCATCAGGATTTAAGGTTTGTTTAACGGTCTGATTGTCTTCTGACCATTCACTATTATTGCTTGGACGTGTATTTAAATTGCCCGAGAGAGAGGAGCCAGAGCCAGCATGTGCTGTGGTGGTGCTGTTATTTTCATTAGATTGGTCAGCTTCGCATAATTCGATTTTTTGCCAATCGGCTAAACAATCCTCAAGGCTATTATAAACATCTCGTTGAACTTGCTCTTCTGAGCAGCCGCCCAATAAAGCCACAATGGAAAGGCTGACGAGAACTTGATTTTTCTTTTTCATCATAGGGTTAAAGTGTTAATAATTCAGTTAAATGATTGATTTCTAATGTAGGCAAAACACTTGCTTCAGTAAATGAATTGAGGTTTTTGCCTGATAAATTAATCCATACCGCTTGGCAGCCGGCTTGAATGGCGCCTTGAACATCCGTGGTTAAGTTATCACCGATGTGTAAAATTTCACTTGGTTTTACGCCAAAATAATGGGCGGTTTGGTGGAACAAATCTTGATGAGGTTTCGCTCTGCCTTGCTCTCCACCACGTAAGTTCAGCTGAAAGTGTTCAAACCCAATGCGTTTTGCAATTACATTACCATTGGTAATCACGCTAAGCGGGTAGCGATCTTTCAGTTGATTCAGCACTTCAATACTTTCTGCGGGTACATCAATTTTATGTCGCCATTCAATAAACTCTTCCATGGCAATCGCTAAAGTGCGGTCAATTTCAACCGCACTTTTACCATGATGCGTCAGTAAGTGCCGTAACGTTTCGACACGCCAGGCAATCACATCTTCAGCAATCAAGGGATCTTTCTCCGCCAGTTGCCATTTCCATTCTCGCCAATATTCTAGAGTGAAGTCGCTCAGTTGAGCCTGTTCTTGCACACATTGAAGAAAGCGTTCTTCGGCTAAACGAATGACGTCACTGTTATCGTAAAGGGTGTCATCAAGATCAAAACTCATGACCTTGAAAGGCTGAAGACCGCGGTAAAATCGCATAGTTAATCCTATTTAATGGAATTGACACCAAGCCATGCTGTTGCACGTTCATTGGTGATTTCTTCGTGTGTCCACATGCTCATTAAGTCAGGCTGAGGATGCTTGTTGGTGTTATAGCCGATCAAATGAGCAAAATCAAATACGGCATGTGGATAGCCGTTAATAAGCAATAAGGCTAAATAACCACTTTCATCCCAGCAGATTTCTAATTTACGTGCTTCGTGGTGATTGCGAGTGTTATCGACGTTATAAACATGTAAGCAATCGACAATAGGCTGCGCATTTTGACGCATATCTAACGCATAAAAATAGCCTGTTTCACCGTCATCTTCAAACATCACCGCCAGATGATCATGCACTGTCGAGTGTGTGCCGACTTGTTTTGGTTGACCGAGAAAGAGTTGATCTTCGAGGGTTAAATGTAACATGGTATTTCCTAATCAAATTGTGTAGTCCAGTGACTACTATGGTGTGCTTGAAAGCAAAGTTCAACCTGTGCGGGCGTATTTTTTTCTTCATTCATTGGTGGCAGTTCACTCAACGCAAAATAGGCAGATTGAACGGTTTCACTATTTGGTTGAAATTCACCACTTAATGGTTCGCACATGACGAAGGTTTTGAGTACAGGATGCGCAAAAGGCGGAAAATTTCGTTTATGTTGTTCGTGAATAGCAATAATGAAAGTCGGTTTAACATTAAGCCCCGCTTCTTCGCGTACTTCTTTAATCGTATTACTATGAATGGTTTCTAGCACATCTATCCAGCCGCCAGGCAGTGACCAAAGTCCATCATTTTCTTGTACTAATAAAATTTTATCATCTTTGAAAATAGCTGCGCGCGAATCGATTTTAGGGGTTTGATAACCTGCCTCATTGCAGAAAAGTGATCTAACGGTTTCTTTTGGGATTGCTGTTTTATAAGCGAGCATTTCAGCAGACAAATCCCGCAAGCGTTCATAGCGTTCAATATCATAGATATTTTTGCAATAAGTTAGCCCGTTTTGTGCAATGCTTTGAATTTCGATAGCCCAAGATAACCAAGGTTCAGTAAGCAGTGAATCAGATTGTGTCTTCATAAAAACACCTTAAAAAAACACCGCACTTTTGTGCAAAGTGCGGTGATATTTTATAGTAAATTCAGCGTGAATTACGCTTGACCTTTAACCGCTTTTAAACCTAAGAACGGAGCTGGTGTGCCAGCACGTTCTAATGCTTCTTCGATACGGATTAATTGGTTGTATTTCGCAATACGGTCAGAACGGCTCATAGAACCAGTTTTGATTTGACCTGCTGCTGTACCAACCGCTAAATCAGCGATAGTTGCATCTTCGGTTTCACCTGAACGGTGAGAGATCACAGCGGTGTAACCTGCATCTTTAGCCATTTTGATTGCTGCTAAAGTTTCAGTTAAAGAACCGATTTGGTTGAATTTGATTAAGATAGAGTTTGCAATACCTTTTTCGATACCTTCTTTTAAGATTTTGGTGTTAGTTACGAATAAGTCGTCGCCCACTAATTGAACGCGGTCACCTAACACTTTAGTTTGGTATGCAAAACCATCCCAGTCAGATTCATCTTGACCATCTTCGATAGACACGATTGGGTATTGTTTGGTTAATTCTTCAAGATAGTGTGTGAACTCTTGAGAAGTGAATGAACGGCCTTCGCCTTTCATTTCGTATTTGCCAGTTTCTTTGTTGTAGAACTCAGAAGATGCACAGTCCATTGCTAAAGTCACGTCTTTACCCAATACATAACCTGCTTTTTCTACAGCTTCTTTGATACATGCTAAAGCGTCAGCGTTAGATGCTAAGTTAGGTGCGAAACCACCTTCATCACCTACAGCAGTGCTCATGCCTTTAGATTTTAATACTTTCGCAAGGTTGTGGAATACTTCAGCACCAATACGAAGTGCTTCGCGTAATGTTTTCGCACCAACTGGTTGAATCATGAATTCTTGGATATCAACGTTGTTATCTGCGTGCTCACCACCGTTGATGATGTTCATCATTGGTAATGGCATAGAGTAAACGCCTGGCGTGCCGTTAAGTTCTGCGATGTAAGCGTAAAGAGGTAAACCTTTAGACGCAGCTGCTGCTTTTGCGTTTGCTAAAGATACCGCTAAGATTGCGTTTGCACCGAAGTTAGATTTGTTTTCAGTACCGTCTAAATCGATCATGATTTGGTCGATTTCAGCTTGGTTAGACGCTTCTTTACCCACTAATGCATCTGCGATAGGACCGTTTACAGCCGCAACCGCTTTTAATACACCTTTGCCTAAGAAACGAGATTTGTCGCCGTCACGTAATTCTAATGCTTCACGAGAACCAGTAGATGCACCTGATGGAGCAGCTGCTAAACCAACGAAACCACCTTCAAGATGAACTTCAGCTTCTACAGTTGGGTTACCACGAGAGTCGATGATTTCACGACCAATGACTTTAACGATTTTTGCCATTTTGTTTTCCTCTGTTTAAAGTTAATTAAAATTAGTTAGGCGAACCTAAAACGGGAATATAATAAAGCAAATTTAGAAATTTGTCTTGGAAAAATGACCGCACTTTGATCTGTATCTTATTTTTCAATCAAGTGCGGTAAGTTTTTGTCTCTTTTTCGCCAATTATTTCTTTTATTTCAGTGGAATTGCCTTCAAAAGTTGGTTACAGTTGCACGAAATTTCGTATTATTTTACGACGAATTATTTATTCTTAATTGAGACTTTCTTGCATTGAAAAAGGAATCATTATGTCTCTTTCGACTTTTTTTCACCAAACCAAAATACGAATAAAATCAGCGATATCAACTCATCCGATTGAAATCTTCATGATTGCTACGTTTGCTCTTGGGATTTGGTTTGTGGATATGAATTCAGAAAAAGATCATTTAGCTTATTGGCTATTTGAGCCGATGCTGTTTGCCTTTATTTATTTATCTCGCCCTTATGCTTGGTATCGCTTTTCGTGGATTGTGCCGCTCATTGCTGTTTTCACCATTTGGCAAGTAAATGATAATGCTGATTTTTATGCTTATAGCTCTAAGTTTTGGGGCGCTCAATTTATTGTATTATTGATATTATGTGGTTTTCCATTTGTCAGAAACAATCAAGCCTTTACTTATCGTAATTTTACGACGCTATATTACATCACGTCATCCATTGCTGGCTGGGGGCTCGTCTCTGGTTTGGTCGCTGCAATTTTGGCTTCAATCAGTGCATTATTTAATATTGATTTTAGTGAATGGTTTCAAAAGCATCTTTATTCCTCAATTACCGCATTTTGTCTTCCTTTGTTCTTTTTGGTCTTTCAACAGCGCCAAGAAAATACAGAGATGACGCTAAATCGTAGCGTTGAAATTTTAGTAAATTTTATCTTAGCGCCAACCTTAATGATTTTTACTGTTCTACTTTATGCTTATGTGGGCAAAATTATCTTAGCAGGGGCGTTGCCAAAAGGAATGGTGTCGAATATTGCGTTGCCTTACTTAGTTGGAGGTTTAGGTATTTACGCTTTACGTAGTATTAGTGTTAAAGCAAATTGGGACAGTTTCTTTAAGTTTTTTCCATACCTTTCCACTGTGCCCATTGTATTGTTATGGTTGGCCATTGACCGTCGAATTAGTGCCTATGCTTGGACTGAGCAACGGATTTATTTAGTGGCATTAGCCTCGGCGATTACGATTGCTTATGCTATTTTAATCATCCCTAAAATTCGTCAATATCGTTTGATTTCTGTCGTTGTAATGGCCGCAATTTTTGCCATGACTTGGGTGGTGGAACCCAAAGAAATCGCTTATCAAAGCCAAACAGAACGTTTTGAGCATTTACTCACAAAGCTTAATTTATCTGATGGGCAAGGAAAAATTCGTGATGATGTGGATTTTTTAACTCGTTTAGAAAATATGCCAGAAAACGAACGCCAAGATTGGAATGAATTAGATGATGTATCTGATTATTTAGTCCATCGTTTGGACTTAGGGGCTTATGACGGCTCTAATTATGAGGATAAACGAAAAGCCTTTGTACAAAGATATGGTGAAAAAGCGAATGAACTGATTTCATTGGATGTTTATGAGCATTCTTTCCGTATCAATGATAGCGACATTATGGCGCAGCAAAATAGTCCGATTAGAGAAGCGGAGTTTGAATGGTCATCAATTGATGTGAGTTCGTATAAAAAATGGATCCATGTGCCAGTCTATCAATTCTATCGAGTGGACGATAACAGCTCGAAAAAAGAAGAGAATGAGTCAAAAGAACGAGCCGAAGTTTGTTTTGTTGAAGAGCATGATAGATATTGTACTGATATGGATCGGCATATTAAACAGGTCTTTCAACAACATCATTTAGACTCAATGAAAAAACTGGCGGAATCAGATCTCAAACTCATCCGTAAAGACTTACTAAAAATTGATGCTCCAGATTTCGCGATCTATTTAGGTTCACTTGAAATGCAATTTAGTCAAGAAAAGGGCTATCACTACAAGGAATTAACCGTCGAAGCCATTTTTGAGAAATAGGTTAGATACGTAAAGTACGGTGATGTTATTGCAAAAAATTTGGCTAAAAATGACCGCACTTTGATATTAAAACGGATAAAAATTTCCCTAATCCTATTCAGATTGGGGAAGTAGTCTGATGAAGTAAAAGCTTTATTGCGTTCTTTGATACAAAAGCTTTTTCAAGAATTGTGTATGTGCATCTAAAATACTAAACATCGTTTCCCGATCTTCACCAAATAGTGAGATTTCATTATTTGAACGCACTTTGTCATAAGCTGAAAAGGCGATTTCAAACTCTTCAGTGCGTAATTTAATGCTTTTCCCGTGCAATATAAGGCTTAGTAAGCTGACTTCTTTAGATGTTAATTCTGGAAATAAATGACTTATCCATAGCTCCATAGAGTATTGAATAGACTCGCTAATTTTGTCATGTATTTTACTCGCTTGGCCTTGATGTATCCGATAAAACAATAATGGCTCTGGTAAATTCGCAAATTTCTTTTGATGTAATGCACATTGTACCCACATATGAAAATCGGGCGCTGTGGCTGTTTGTGCATAATTGATCGCGAGTGCCTTGATACTAGAATGTCGCCACATTGAAGAGGGATTAATGATATTGTCACGAGCTAAAGAAAAATGTGCTTTTATATCTTTATCTAAAAGAGGAAGTGTACTTACTTTAGACATTTTATCAGTTTGCCCATCATTAAAGAGCAGTGCATTACTTCCTAAAATATCAATTTCGGGATGCTCATCTAAATATTGAACTTGTTTTTCAAAACGATGTGGCACACAAATATCATCGGCATCCATGCGTGCAACATATTCAACATTCATATAGTTAAGCATATCCATGGCAAATTGCATGACAGCAGGTTCACCTTGGTTTTGAGGTAAATGGTAAACACGTAAGCGAGCATCTTTTGTCGCATAGCTTTCGAGAATGTCACCTGTGTTATCGGTAGAAGCATCATTAACTGCCAGAATACAAAAATCACTAAAGGTTTGATTCAACAATGAATCTAAACATTCAGTGAGAAAATTTTCTGCATTATATGCGGGTAAAATAACAGCAAGTTTCATTTTTAGTTATCCATTATTAAATGAGTGAATAAGGCACAGATGATATTATTCCCTATTAATACAAAGTGCGGTCAAAAACACAAGGATTTTTGACCGCACTTGTTCATTGAATTATCAGTAAATTATTTTTCAGTTTTTAACTGATTTTCTCTGGCTGCTTTGACAAAACCTTCGAATAATGGGTGGCCATCACGTGGTGTTGATGTAAATTCAGGATGGAATTGACATGCCACAAACCATGGGTGGTTTGGTACTTCAATGATTTCCACTAATTTACGATCCGCAGATAAGCCAGTCACTTTAAGACCTGCTTTTTCAATTTGTGGAAGCAGATTATTATTCACTTCATAACGGTGACGGTGACGTTCTTCAATGGTTTCTTTGCCATATAATGCACGCGCTTTTGAGCCTTCAATTAAATGACATTGTTGTGCCCCTAAACGCATCGTACCACCGAGATCTGAATTGTCATCACGGGTTTCAATGTGACCTTCAGCATCTTGCCATTCTGTAATCAAACCAACAACAGGTTGCTCACAGTTACGATCAAATTCAGATGAATTCGCTTTCTCAAGACCTGCAACATTACGCGCATATTCGATTAATGCAATTTGCATCCCTAAACAAATGCCAAGGTAAGGCACATTGTTTTCACGTGCATATTTTGCGGTCAAAATTTTGCCTTCTACACCACGATAGCCAAAGCCGCCAGGTACTAAAATACCGTCAACGCCTTTTAATATGTCAGTGCCTTTGGTTTCAACATCTTGAGAGTCAATATATTTGATATGCACGCTTAAACGGTTTTTTAAACCTGCGTGTTTTAAGGCTTCATTCACTGATTTATACGCATCTGGTAATTCAGTATATTTACCGACCATACCGATGGTCACATCGCCTACAGGGTTCGCTTCTTGATAAAGCACTTGTTCCCATTCTGAAAGGTCCGCTTCTGGACAGTCTAAGTGGAAACGTTGGCAGATGAATTCATCTAAACCTTGTGATTTTAATAACGCAGGAATTTGGTAGATTGAATTCACATCTTTTAATGAGATCACCGCACGTTCTGGCACGTTACAGAATAAAGCAATTTTTGCACGCTCGTTTGGTGGAATCATGCGATCTGAACGGCAGACAAGCACATCCGGCTGAATACCAATCGAAAGTAATTCTTTTACAGAATGTTGTGTTGGTTTGGTTTTCACTTCACCTGCAGTCGGGATGTATGGCACTAACGTTAAGTGCATAAAAATAGTATGCTCACGTCCTACTTGCACGGCAAGTTGACGCAGTGCTTCTAAGAATGGAAGTGATTCAATATCACCCACAGTTCCGCCTACTTCCACGATGACCACATCATGGCCTTGCGCACCAGCAATCACGCGATCTTTGATTTCATTGGTGATGTGCGGGATAACTTGAATTGTCGCACCTAAATAATCACCACGACGCTCTTTGCGTAATACTTCAGAGTAAATTTTACCGGTGGTGAAGTTATTGCGTTTTGTCATTTTGGTACGAATAAAACGCTCGTAGTGACCTAAGTCTAAATCGGTTTCCGCCCCGTCTTGTGTCACGAACACTTCGCCGTGTTGGGTTGGGCTCATTGTACCCGGGTCCACGTTGATGTAAGGGTCTAATTTCATAATAGTCACGTTTAAGCCACGTGCTTCTAAAATTGCTGCCAATGATGCTGCAGCAATACCTTTACCTAACGATGAAACCACACCGCCTGTGACGAAAATATAATTTGTAGCCATAGTGAGAGACCTAAAATGTTGGGATAAAAATGATTATAGCCAATCATCTTTTATGCAAATTTGTGCAGAATACTGAAAAGTGCGGTCAAAAATAAAAGAAAAAGATGATTAGCTATCAAGACGGGAGGATAGTTTACAGGATTTGAAATTTTTATACAATCTTGTCTTGTCAGGAATGTATGAAAATTAAATGGCTTATCATATTCTCCATTCTACGATAGAATACGCCGGCCTTTCAGCTATATATGATGCATAAATAGAGTTAAGGACACTGAATCTAAATATATTAATTATTCTAGGTAAAAAATAGATTACCTAATTTATAAAATAAGTTAAATTTAGCAAGATTTTCATTTCACTTGCTTGATATAAAGGAATCAAGATGACTACATTACAGCTTGGCATAGACCTAGGTACAACGAATAGCCTGATTGCACAATTTATTGATGGTGAAACTAAACTTATTCCTAACCGTTTGGGGCATTTTTTAACTCCATCTGTTGTTAGTATGGCTGAGGATGGCACTATTCTTGTTGGTCTTGCAGCTAGAGAACGTTTATCTACGGCTCCAGGTCATACTGCTGCTGCATTTAAACGTTTTATGGGTACAGATAAACGTTTTCATCTAGGTAATCAGCAGTTTAGAGCTGAAGAGCTTTCGGCATTAATTTTAAAAAGTTTAAAAGAAGATGCGGAAGCATATTTACAACAAGAAGTTAGAGATGTAGTAATAACCGTACCTGCTTATTTTAATGCAATCCAGCGTCAGGCAACACAACAAGCAGCACAGATGGCTGGGCTTAATGTATTGCGATTACTTAATGAACCAACAGCTGCTGGACTAGCCTATAATTTACAGGAAAAACCAGATAATACTCGTTTCCTTATTTACGATTTGGGTGGTGGTACTTTTGATGTATCAATTTTAGATTATTTTGATGGTGTTGTTCAGGTTTCTGCTAGCGCAGGGGATAATCATCTCGGTGGAGAGGATTTTTTGCAAGCTTTGAAACATTGTTTCTTGCAACGCTGCACTGAGCTTTCTAAGTCAGATATTGAAAAATTGAATTTACAGAAAGATATTTGGCAACCACTTGAAATAGCTAAACGTCAATTGAGCCAAGAGTCAGAGGTCGATATTTCGATTAACTTTGAAGGGAAAGAATATAAAGCAAGAATTACTCGAGAAGATTTTCAACAAGCTTCTAGTGTTCTTTTTTCTCGGTTACGCCAGCCATTAGAACGAGCCTTACGTGATGCTCGATTAAATCCTGAACAAATTGATGGTATTATCCTCGTAGGGGGGGCAACCAGGATGCCAATGATTAGCCGTTCGATTGTTCAACTGTTTAAAAAAATTCCCCAGTTAGGAGTTAATCCTGATGAAGCTATTGCAAGAGGTGCGGCAATTCAGGCTGCATTAATTTTCCGTAATCAACATTTGGATGAAGTGATTTTAACAGATGTAATGCCTTTTTCTCTTGGTACTGACACGTCAATTAATCTTGGTAATGGGCGTATGTCTCATGGGCATTTTAGTCCAATTATTGAGCGTAATATGCCAGTTCCAGTTTCTCGTTCTAAAAATTTTGTTACTGCTCTGGATAATCAAACTGAAATCAAATTTGATATATTGCAAGGTGAATCACCTTTAGCTAGAGAAAATCTGCTATTGGGTGAGATGATTATCAAAATCCCTCCTCTTCCAGCAGGTGAAATTAGTATTGATGCAAGATTTAGCTATGATATCAATGGGTTGTTGGAAGTTGATCTTATTAACCAAGAATTAAATATTAATGCAAATAAAGTTTTTAAACAAAATGCGCTTACATTAACCGAGGATGATATTAAGCATTCTCGTGCTAGGTTAAGAGCTTTAAAAATTCATCCTAGAGATCAAGAAAAAAATATTTATCTTATTGAAAAAGCCAAACGTATATATGAAGAATATCTTGGTGATAATCGTCATATGATAAGTCAATATTTGGCTCATTTTGAAAGTGTATTAGATAGCCAAGATCAAGTAAGTATTTTACGCGAACAAAAAGACTTTGAAGCGTTTTTAGCCAAGTTTGACGGTGGATGGATACTATAAATGAATTGTTGGGAAGTTTTAGAAATTGAGCCTACAACAGATGAGCGTGAAATTCGTCGTGCTTATGCTAAAAAACTAAAAGTAACTCGTCCAGATGATGATCCAACTGGTTATCAAGTGCTTAGAGACGCTTTTGATGAAGCGTTAAGAATAGCACCTTATCTTGATAAATTGGAGGACGAAGTCGATATTAAGGAAGATTTTTGCGAGAAATCTAAATCTGAAAATACGATTGATTTTTTCGGAGATTTGTCAAAAAACGCACCACTAGAAATTCAACCATATGAACCTGAAGATCCTTATGATGAATCTCAATATGAGTTCGAAATTCGAGATATTAATCAGTCTGGTGCTAGTGAATTTACTTATACTGAATCTGATGCATTACTCAATGAGGTTTATCGTATTATCAATATGGAAGGTGAGCAAGAGTTAGAAAAACAATGGAATAGATTTTATCTTGCCTTAAATCAACTTCCAATGGAACAAACAGAATATATTTCTTGGCAGATGTGGAATTTGCTGCTGGATGTTCGGCTTGAAAATGTATTTGTTTGGAAACAATGGTCAGAGTATTTTAACTGGCATAGTGATTATAAGTTTGCACAGAATTGCAATCCAGAGTATTTGATTTATATTCAAGATAAGGTTCAATTAGCAACGGATCTTATTAAGGATAAAGAGGATTACACGACAGAGCTAAGGCAAATACCAATGCCAATATTAAAAGCTGTGTATCAAAGAATATCTCAAAGAATGAGTTATATATTGACATTATTTTATCTTATTCTGATTTCTCCCTTTACAAAGGCGGAAGAGGCTAGATATCAGTGGGAATATAACCAAATAACAAGTCAAATCCCTAGATTGCAAGATGTTTTCCTTTATGCTGTTATCTGTAGAGCAACATTACTAATAGGAATAATGATTTTTTATGTACCTTATATTATGTTTGAAAGTACAGGGTTTGAATATAATACGAAAATTAGATTGCTAAGGTTTTTAGTACAGTCATACGCATCTTTTTTTATTATATTAATTATAGGAGGGGTACTTGCTTCGTTGATTATTTATGCAAAATCTCTTATCTATAAGCCTTCTCTGCAAGTAACAGAAAAGAGTATGATTATAGAAGGAATAATTCCTCTTATAATTTTGATTATCTCTATATCCCTTGTATCTGACATGGTTAATAATCCAGTTTATAATTTTATTATTACTTCAATAATTGCTTTGGCTATATCAAAATCTTTAGATGAAGACTATAACTTTTGGGCTTCACATTTTGTGCCTGGGGCTATTATTGTCGTTATTTTATTAAGCTTTGGTATTATAACTATTTATAGTTTCTATATCGTTATCGCTAGTATTGTATTGTGGGTAAATATTAATATCTTAGTCGTTAATTTTAAATTTAGTATTATTAAGCGGTTTATGGATGTTGATTATGGATTGTCTGATAAGTTATTTACTTTAACTAATATCCTAAGATTACCAATTAACTTTGTTGGTTTGATTTTCTATTGGATTTTCTTTTTACCATTTCATTCGGCAAGATTGTATTTTTATGTTCGAACAAGAGTAGTTTTCTTCGATATTACAGTGTTTGCGTTGATTTTAAGCCTTCCATTTTTATCTTTTGTTGGGGATTATTATGCTTTCTTTTATGCCTTAATGATATATTTCTCAGTCATTATCCAATTTCAAATTAAGAATTGGGTGTTTAGGCAGTTAGGTATTGTCTTGTAGTTTATTAGGCACATAATAGTAATTTTCATCTATCGATATGTTATGTCAAAGATAAGTGCTTATCAGTTTGTTCTACGATAGAATGAATAAAATTTTAGTAGTAAGGGGAATTTATGACAAATAAAGCATTAAGCGTGGTGATTTTAGCGGCTGGTAAAGGCACTCGTATGTATTCTGATTTACCTAAAGTCTTGCACAAAGTGGCAGGTAAACCGATGGTAAAACATGTGATCGATACGGCAAATCAATTAGGTGCGGAAAACGTGCATTTGATTTATGGTCACGGTGGCGAATTAATGCGTGAGCGTTTAGCAAATGAAAGCGTGAACTGGGTGTTTCAAGCTGAACAATTGGGAACAGGACATGCTATGCAACAAGCAATGCCTTTTTTCCGTGATGATGAAAATGTTTTAATGGTGTATGGCGATGGCCCAATGATTACACCGGAAACATTGCAAAAATTAATCGATGCGAAACCTGAAAATGGTATCGCAGTGTTAACGGTCGTATTAGATAACCCAACAGGTTATGGTCGAATCGTACGTGAAAATGGCAAAGTTGTAGGGATTGTTGAACAAAAAGATGCAACGCCTGAGCAACTCAAAATTCAAGAGATTAATACAGGTGTATTAGTTTCAGATGGTGCAAGTTTCAAAAAATGGTTAGCGCGTTTAGATAATAATAATGCTCAAGGCGAGTTTTATATTACTGATGTAATTGGCTTAGCTCATCAAGATGGTTGTCCGATTGTGGCTGTTCAAGCAACTGATTTTATGGAAGTTGAAGGGGTAAATAATCGCCTACAATTAGCCAAAATGGAACGCTATTATCAACGTAAACAAGCAGAAAAACTTTTACTTGCAGGCGTGATGTTGATTGATCCTGAGCGTTTTGATTTACGCGGCACATTAGAGCACGGTAAAGATGTTGAAATTGATGTGAACGTGATTGTGGAAGGCAATGTGCGCTTGGGTGACCGTGTAAAAATCGGTGCAGGTTGCGTATTGAAAAACGTGACTATTGGTGATGATGTTGAGATCAAACCTTATTCTGTTTTAGAAGATGCGACAATTGGTGAGAAAGCGGCGATTGGTCCATTCTCTCGTTTGCGTCCAGGTGCTGAATTAGCCGCTGAAACCCATGTGGGTAACTTTGTAGAAATTAAAAAATCCACAGTGGGTAAAGGCTCTAAAGTCAACCATCTGACTTATGTTGGTGATACCGAAATCGGTGAGAACTGTAATATCGGTGCGGGTGTGATTACTTGTAACTATGACGGTGCAAATAAATTTAAAACAATCATTGGTAACAATGTTTTTGTTGGCTCAGATACGCAGTTAGTTGCGCCAGTTACTGTAGCCGATGGCGCAACGATCGGTGCGGGCTCAACGATTACTCAAAATATTGAGAAAGATGAGCTTGTGATTACTCGTGTGCCGCAACGCCATATTCAAGGTTGGCAAAGACCGGTGAAGAAAAAGTAATTAACATTGCAAGGCGAACTAATGTGTTCGCCTTTTATAATTTGATGTCTTTTACTTTATAAAGGCTATTCGAGTTGTTAAAATCATCGTCCATTTATAAAGACAGATAATTTCCTATGACAAAACATAAAACAGGACTTTCATTCCTTTGGTTAAGTGCGGTTGCATTTATTCTCGATTTACTGACTAAATATATTGTGGTGCAACGCTTTGATCTCTATGAAAGTGTGAACATATTGCCCGTTTTTAATTTAACCTATGTGCGTAACTATGGCGCAGCGTTTAGCTTCCTTGCTGAACATGATGGTTGGCAGAAATATTTCTTTATCGTGCTTGCGATTGGGATTTCTTTAATGCTGGCTTACTTTATGAAAAAGAATTCTGTAGAGCAAAAATTACAAAACTCAGCTTATGCACTGATTATTGGCGGTGCGTTAGCCAATATGGTGGACCGTGTGTATAACGGTTTTGTGGTGGATTTCTTAGATTTTTATTGGGATATTTATCATTATCCGGTATTCAATGTGGCAGATATTGCGATTTGTATTGGTGCGGGTTTATTAGCATTAGATGCCTTTAAAGGTGATAAAAAGAGCGGTCAAAAATGAAGATAATTTTAGCCAATCCTCGCGGATTTTGCGCGGGTGTCGATCGAGCCATTAGCATTGTTGAATTAGCGCTTGAAATTCATGGTGCACCGATTTATGTCCGTCACGAAGTGGTGCACAACCGTTTCGTGGTAAATGGTTTGCGTGAGCGTGGAGCGATTTTTGTGGAAGAACTGAGCGAAGTGCCTGATGGCGCTATTGTGATTTTCTCCGCTCATGGTGTGTCACAAGCCGTTCGTCAAGAAGCGAAAGATCGTCAGTTAAAAGTGTTTGATGCAACTTGTCCGTTGGTAACCAAAGTGCATATGCAAGTGGCACGTGCGAGCCGTAAAGGGACAAAAGCGATTTTGATCGGGCACAAAGGGCATCCAGAAGTGGAAGGCACAATGGGGCAGTATAATAATGCTGAAGGTGGCATTTTCTTAATTGAAAGCGTAGAAGATATTGCTCGTTTGCCGGTTCAAGAAAGTGATGATTTAACCTTTATGACGCAAACCACACTTTCTCTTGATGATACGGCGGAAACTATCAGTGCATTGAAAGACAAATATCCTGCGATTCAAGGCCCACATAAAAACGATATTTGCTATGCCACAACTAATCGCCAAGAAGCGGTGCGTGAATTAGCGAAACAATGTGATTTAGTGGTGGTTGTAGGCTCTAAAAACTCATCGAATTCTAATCGTTTAGCTGAGTTGGCATCGCGTATGGGCGTGAAATCAAAATTGATTGATGATCCAAATGATGTGACGGCAGACTGGTTTGAAGGCGTTGAAACAATTGGCGTAACAGCAGGCGCTTCAGCACCAGAAGAGTTGGTGCAATCCGTGATTGCTCGATTAAAAGAATTTGGTGCCGATACTATTGAAGAGCTTCAAGGCTTAGAAGAGAATATGTTCTTTGAAGTGCCAAAAGAGTTAAGAATAAAAGAAGTGAACTAATTCGATTAAAAAAGTGCGGTTAATTTACCGCACTTTTTTTGTGTTATTTTATTTTTTATTGTGTACTTTAAGCCATTTTTGCATTTGTTCAATTTCTGCTTGTTGAGCGTTAATAATATTCTCAGCAAGCTTACGCATCTCAGGATCTTTTCCGTATTTTAATTCAACTTCCGCCATTTTTACTGCACCAATATGGTGTGGCAACATACCTGCTGCAAAAGCGACATCAGGATCTTGATATTGCATAGCTGCCATCATGTCCTGATGCATTTGATTCATACCTTGCATTAATTCTTGTTGCATTGCAGAACCTGTTGACATTGGCATATTCATGTGTGCTTGGTGCTGTTGTTCATTCGCTTGGGCACAAATTGAAACTGCAGCAGCGCTAAGTGTAATAAAAGTCATAAGTTTTTTCATGTTTTGCTCCTATGTGGTAACTGAATGAGCGCAAATCATAAACGTTAACCTAAGGTTAAGGTCAATATTTATTCCGAAATTTTTTGGTGAGATGCTAAAATGAGATAACGTTTGATATGAAGGATAAAATCATGAAACAAAAAATTGTGCTTGCTACAGGTAATAAAGGCAAAGTAAAAGAAATGGCAGATGTATTAGCAGATTTTGGTTTTGAAGTCATTGCTCAGACAGATTTAGGCATTGAAAGTCCAGAGGAAACAGGCTTAACGTTTGTTGAAAATGCGATTTTGAAAGCGCGTTATGCATCTGAAAAATCGGGTTTACCGGCCATTGCAGATGATTCCGGTCTTGTGGTGGATGCGTTAAATGGTGCGCCAGGATTGTATTCTGCTCGTTATGCAGGTGTGGATGGTGACGAAGCTGATGCGAAAAACCGAGAAAAATTATTGGCAGAATTAGCTGATGTACCGACTGAACGTCGCCAAGCAAAATTTGTGAGCACGATTGTGTTATTACAACATCCAAGTGATCCTTCTCCGATCATTGCTCAAGGTGAATGTGACGGGCAGATTATTTATGAAGAGAAAGGTGAAAATGGCTTCGGTTACGACTCGCTCTTTTTTAGCCCGGAAAAAGGCTGTACCTTTGCCGAATTAGAAACCGTAGAGAAAAAGAAAATCTCTCATCGTGCGAAGGCATTGGCCGTTTTAAAATCAAAATTAAGCGTCTAAAGTGCGGTTGATTTTCAACGAGAATTAAAGGATACAAAATGATTATTACCACTACGCCTAATATTGAAGGTAAACAAATCGTCGAATATAAACAAGTCGTCTTTGGAGAAGTGATTGCTGGGGCAAACTTTATACGTGATTTTTTTGCGGCTATTACCGATGTGATTGGTGGTCGTTCGAGTGTTTATGAGCGTCGTATTAGTCGTGCACGCCAAGATGCCTTGAAAGAGTTGGAAGAAAAAGCAATTGCTTTAGGGGCAAATGCTGTGGTTGGCGTAGAGATTAATTACGCAACAGTAAGCAATAAAAGTATGTTTATGGTGATTGCAAGTGGCACGGCAGTGGTGGTGCGCTAAGGTCTTTTTTTTATTTACTTAAATGTAATTTTTGCGATCAAGATCGCAAAAGTGCGGTCAATTTCTTGCGTGTTTTTGGAGTTTCTTAAAAATGTCGCTGTTGATATAAATCAACGGTACTTTTTGTTAATAAAGGGCATTTTTATGAAATTGATGAAACATTTATTTAGTTCATTATTTATTGCAGGCGCGATGTTGGGTACACAAGCGCTTGCTGAAGAAAATACATCTGAGCAGGCTCAACCGCAAACGCAAGTGCAGCAACAAACTGCTGTACAAGCACCATCACAAACTGTACAACAAACGGTGAGTGATAAATTAAATATTAATACTGCTAGCGCATCAGACATTCAAAAAGCGTTGATTGGTATTGGGGCGAAAAAAGCAGAAGCCATTGTGCAATATCGTGAAAAACACGGTAATTTCACTGTGGCAGAACAACTACTTGAAGTACAAGGCATTGGCAAAGCTACGCTAGAGAAAAACCGAGATCGTATCGTGTTTTAATGTTGTTATTTTTATATGAAAAGCGGAATAGTGATATTTCGCTTTTTTTTATTTTAGAGCAGAAAATTTACCAAAACTTGCAAAATATCAAATTTTTTTGGAATAAGTTGGGGATTTCTTGCAATGGTTTTATAAGAGAGTAGAATACCAAATGGGTATAGGAATACCTATGTTGTAGTATAAGAAATAATAAACCAACTATTTGGAGTTAGATATGGCATCAGAAAATTTAAATCAATCTTCTGTTGCTCTCACACCAGTTGAAGCAACGGATTATGCTGAAAGCGTCGCTGCGTATAAAGCGCAAAAACGTCCATTTTTGTCATTTCTGTCAGGTATTAGTGCTGGGGCTTGTATTGCTTTAGCCTTTGTATTCTATACGACGACACAAACAGCGAGCGCTGGCGCACCTTGGGGACTGACCAAGTTAGTCGGAGGGTTAGTCTTCTCTTTAGGTGTAATTATGGTGGTGATATTAGGATCTGAATTATTCACCTCTTCTACTTTAACCTTAGTTGCCCGTGTAGGCGGTAAGATAACCACAACGCAAATGATCCGAAATTGGATTGTGGTATATTTGGGTAACTTTGTCGGCGGTTTATTTATTGCTGCAGTGATTTGGTTTGGGGGACAAACCATGGCAGCAAATGGTCAATGGGGTTTAACCATTTTGGCAACCGCTCAACATAAGATTCACCATACTTGGTTTGAAGCATTTAACCTTGGTATTTTATGTAACATTATGGTGTGTGTAGCGGTATGGATGTCTTATTCAGGTAAAACCGTTACAGACAAAGCATTTATTATGATCATGCCGATTGGTTTATTTGTTGCATCAGGTTTTGAACACTGTGTGGCAAATATGTTTATGATTCCGCTTGGCATTATTACAGCACATTTTAGTACACCAGAGTTTTGGCAACAGATTGGTGTAGACCCAATGAAATATGCAGACTTAGATCTCTATCATTTCATTGTGAAGAATTTGATTCCAGTAACGTTGGGAAACATTGTGGGTGGTGCGGTTTGTATCGGCTTATTCCAACGTTATTTAACCAAAGCTCACTAATGTACTAACGAACTAAACAGACTTATTTTTTATCAATTAAAAAAGGAAATGACTATGTCAGAACTTAATGAAGCACAAAAAGTTGCGTGGGCAGGATTCGTTGCCGGTGATTGGCAAGAAAACGTCAACGTGCGTGATTTTATTCAAAAGAACTACACCCCGTATGAAGGTGATGATTCTTTCTTAGCAGGTCCAACCGAAGCGACAACCAAACTTTGGGAAACCGTTATGGAAGGAATTAAAGTTGAAAACCGCACACATGCGCCATTAGACTTTGACGAACATACGCCTTCAACGATTACTTCTCACGCACCAGGTTATATCAATAAAGACTTAGAGAAAATCGTAGGTCTTCAAACCGATGCTCCATTAAAACGTGCCATTATGCCATTTGGTGGTATTAAAATGGTGGAAGGATCATGCAAAATTTACGGTCGTGAATTAGATCCTGAAGTGAAAAAAATCTTCACTGAATATCGTAAAACCCACAACCAAGGTGTATTCGATGTTTATACGCCAGACATTTTACGTTGTCGTAAATCAGGTGTATTAACTGGTCTTCCAGATGCTTATGGTCGTGGTCGTATCATCGGTGACTATCGTCGTGTCGCACTTTATGGTGTTGACTTCTTAATGAAAGATAAATACGCACAATTCACTTCTTTACAAAAAGACTTAGAAGATGGCGTAAATCTAGAAGCAACTATTCGTTTACGTGAAGAAATCGCAGAACAACACCGTGCATTAGGCCAAATGAAACAAATGGCAGCAAGTTACGGTTTCGATATTTCTAACCCTGCAACTAACGCTAAAGAAGCAATTCAATGGATGTACTTTGCTTACTTAGCAGCAATTAAATCACAAAATGGTGCAGCGATGTCATTTGGCCGTACTGCAACCTTTATCGATATCTATATCGAACGTGATTTAAAAGCAGGTAAACTTACTGAAACTGAAGCGCAAGAATTAGTTGACCACTTAGTCATGAAACTTCGTATGGTTCGTTTCTTACGTACACCTGAATACGATCAATTATTCTCAGGTGACCCAATGTGGGCAACTGAAACCATCGCAGGTATGGGTTTAGATGGCCGTACATTAGTCACCAAAAATACATTCCGTATTTTACATACCCTTTACAACATGGGGACTTCTCCAGAGCCAAACTTAACAATTCTTTGGTCTGAACAATTACCTGAAAACTTCAAACGTTTCTGTGCAAAAGTATCGATTGATACCTCATCAGTTCAATACGAAAACGATGATTTAATGCGTCCAGACTTTAACAATGATGACTACGCAATTGCATGTTGTGTATCACCAATGGTTGTTGGTAAACAAATGCAATTCTTCGGTGCGCGTGCAAACTTAGCAAAAACATTGTTATACGCAATCAACGGCGGTATCGATGAAAAATTAGGTATGCAAGTTGGTCCGAAAACTGCACCAATCACTGATGAAGTGTTAGATTTCGACACAGTCATGACTCGTATGGACAGCTTTATGGATTGGTTGGCAAAACAATATGTGACTGCCTTAAATATCATCCACTATATGCATGATAAATATTCATACGAAGCCGCATTAATGGCATTACATGATCGTGATGTATACCGTACCATGGCTTGTGGTATCGCAGGTCTTTCTGTTGCAGCAGACTCTCTTTCAGCAATTAAATATGCGAAAGTTAAACCAGTTCGTGGCGACATCAAAGATAAAGATGGCAATGTTGTAGCAAGCAACGTAGCGATCGACTTCGAAATCGAGGGTGAATATCCACAATATGGTAACAACGACAACCGTGTAGATGACATCGCTTGCGATTTAGTTGAACGTTTCATGAAGAAAATTCAAAAACTTAAAACTTACCGCAATGCTGTGCCTACACAGTCTGTATTAACCATTACTTCTAACGTGGTTTATGGTAAGAAAACAGGTAACACCCCAGATGGTCGTCGTGCAGGCGCGCCATTCGGACCAGGTGCAAACCCAATGCACGGTCGTGACCAAAAAGGTGCGGTAGCATCATTAACTTCTGTGGCTAAACTTCCATTTGCTTACGCTAAAGATGGTATTTCTTATACCTTCTCAATTGTTCCAAATGCGTTAGGTAAAGATCCAGAAGCACAACGTCGCAACCTTGCTGGCTTAATGGATGGTTACTTCCACCACGAAGCTGCAGTAGAAGGTGGGCAACACTTAAATGTGAACGTATTAAACCGTGAAATGTTATTAGATGCGATGGAAAATCCGGATAAATATCCGCAATTAACCATCCGTGTATCTGGTTACGCAGTACGTTTCAACTCTTTAACTAAAGAGCAACAACAAGACGTCGTCACTCGTACATTCACAGAATCGTTCTAAAACACGATAAAATTTAACCGCACTTTAGCGGGAACATAAAAATTATGAGCCTGATTTAAGTCAGGCTCATTTTTTATAGATAATATTTTTGATAAAATTTAGCTAGATTTATTTTTTGGAAATTTATGTATGTCTGTTTTAGGAAGAATTCACTCCTTTGAATCCTGTGGTACCGTAGATGGTCCCGGCATTCGTTTTATTTTATTTATGCAAGGCTGTTTAATGCGTTGCAAATATTGTCACAATCGTGATACTTGGGATCTTGATGGTGGTCGCGAAATTAGTGTGGAAGAACTCATGAAAGAAGTCGTGAGCTATCGCCATTTTATGAATGCAACCGGTGGTGGTGTAACAGCATCTGGTGGTGAGGCTATTCTTCAAGCTGAGTTTGTACGAGATTGGTTCCGAGCTTGTAAAGCAGAAGGGATTAATACTTGTTTAGATACCAATGGTTTTGTACGTCATTATGACCATATTATTGATGAACTGATCGATGTAACTGATCTCGTTTTGCTTGATTTAAAAGAACTGAACGACAAAGTACACCAAAATCTGATCGGCGTACCAAATAAACGGACACTGGAATTTGCGAAATATTTGCAAAAACGTAATCAGCGTACCTGGATTCGTTATGTAGTCGTTCCAGGTTATACCGATAACGATCATGATGTTCATCTGCTCGGACAGTTTATTGAAGGTATGACCAATATTGAAAAAGTCGAACTTCTTCCTTATCATCGATTAGGGGCTCATAAATGGAAAACCCTTGGCTTTGAATATGAGCTCGAAGATGTTTTACCACCGACGAAAGAATCACTTGAGCATATAAAAACAATCCTTGAAGGATATGGACATACGGTAAAATATTAAGCTAAGGTGTAAAAAGATTAACAGCAGGCTTTAGAAAGCTTTAAGGAGGAAAAATGAAAAAATTAGCATTAACGTTTTTAGGTGTAGCCCTTTTAGCAGGCTGTTCAGCTGTTCAATCGCCAGTTACACAAGAAGAGGTGACCTTAACGCCACCTTCAAAAGATAGAGTAGGGTATATTCGATTAGTAAAAGATAAAAATTACTACATTGATACCGATTCAATTTGGGTGGATAACCAAGATTTAAACCAAGTGCATTTTGATGCCGTGGTGAATTTGGATAAAGGTTTATATGTGTATCCAAATGAGAAAAGACGTTATGCACGTTCTGTTCGACAATATAAAATCTTAAACTGTAAGAACTACCATTTAACCCAAGTTCGTACTGATTTTTATGATGATTTTTGGGGCGAAGGCTTGCGTGCCGCACCAAAAAAACAAGAGAAATACACAATTAGCTTAAAACCTAATACAACGCTCTATGCGGCTGCACAAGTTATTTGTGTGAACTCAGATAGAAAACCTTCTTTAGATTTAGAAGGCTCAAAAGTAAAATAATCAATCAAAGTGCGGTTAGAAATAACCGCATTTTTTATTTCTCTGAAACGAATGAACACGTAATAAAAAAACGGTCAATATTCATTAAATATTGACCGCTCTTTTCATCTCACCATGAAAGATTATTTCACACGAGAAACGTATTCGCCTGAACGAGTATCAACTTTGATTACTTCGCCGATTTGAACGAAAAGAGGTACTTTCACCACAGCACCAGTACTTAATGTTGCAGGTTTACCACCTGTACCCGCAGTATCACCTTTAAGACCTGGGTCAGTATCGATGATTTCTAATTCTACGAAGTTTGGTGGGGTAACAGTAATTGGCGCGCCGTTCCATAAAGTCACGATACAATCTGCTTGGTCTAATAACCATTTTTCAGCATCACCCACTGCTTTTGCATCAGCAGAGTATTGTTCAAATGTTTCTGGGTGCATGAAGTACCAGAATGCATCATCTTTGTATGAATAAGTCAGGTTAAGATCCATAACATCAGCAGCTTCAACCGAAGTACCAGATTTGAAGTTTACATCTAATACTTTGCCTGAAATTAATTTACGAATACGAGTACGAGTAAAAGCTTGGCCTTTACCTGGTTTAACGAATTCGTTTTCAACGATCACACAAGGCTCACCGTCTTGCATAAATTTTAGACCTGGTTTGAAATCACTGGTAGTATATGTAGCCATATTAAAAATATCCTAAAAAATAGAGATTGTTTGAAAGTGCGTATTTTAACCCGAAATATTGCGATTAGAGAAGAACAAAATTGGTTAGAAACCCTAAAAAATGCGATTTCTGATCCGAAAATCTTGTTAAAAACCTTAAATTTGCCTGTTGAGGATTTTGCCGAGGATATCGCTGCCCGTAAACTTTTTGCTATGCGAGTGCCTTTACCTTTTGTTGAAAAAATGGAAAAAGGGAATCCTAAAGATCCACTTTTTTTGCAGGTAATGACGGTCCAGCAAGAATTTATTGAAGCGGAAGGCTTTAGCCAAGATCCTTTAGATGAGCAGCAAAAAAATGCCGTGCCTAATATTCTGCATAAATATCAAAATCGCTTGCTATTCATGGCAAAAGGAGGCTGTGCGGTTAACTGTCGTTATTGTTTCCGTCGCCATTTTCCTTATGATCAAAACCCAGGCAATAAAACGAGTTGGCAACAAGCAATAGACTATATTGCGGCCCATTCAGAAATTGAAGAAGTGATTTTTTCGGGTGGCGATCCGATGATGGCAAAGGATAGTGAATGGGCATGGCTATTAGAACGCCTTGAAAAAATACCGCACTTACAGCGTTTACGTATTCACTCTCGTTTGCCTGTCGTGATTCCGGAGCGAATTACGGATGAATTTTGTGATTTATTGCTAAAAAGCCGATTAAAAGCGGTGTTTGTCACGCATATCAATCATCCAAATGAAATTGATGAGGTACTTGCTTTCGCTATGCAAAAACTGGCAGGCGCTAAAGTGACCTTACTCAATCAATCAGTCCTTTTAAAAGATGTGAATGATAACCCACATATATTAAAAGTATTAAGCGATAAGCTGTTTCAATCAGGTATTCTGCCTTATTACTTGCATTTATTGGATAAAGTGCAGGGGGCGAGTCATTTTTATATCTCAGATGAGAAAGCATTACAAATTTACAAAGAATTACAGGCGCTCACATCTGGCTATTTAGTGCCCAAATTAGCACGAGAAATCGGTGGAGAGCCAAATAAGACTTTATACACCGCTTAAGATCCGATAAAATATGACTCAATTTTTCACCGCACTTTTGTGCGATCTTTAGTTTAGCAAATCGAGGTAATCCCGTGGATAATAAAAATCAACCTAACGACAATTCATCTCAAAATGAATTAGATTTAGGATTTAATCACTCTGACTCTGTGACACCAAGAAAACCGGTTCAACAAAGTGGCTCAATTTTTGATAAAGCCAAAGGTTTATTTGGTAAAAAAGAACAGCCAGATACACAATTCCATGTTCGCCGCGAACCAACTTTTGGTGCGGCAGCAAGTCAACCTTTTTCACCTTCTCAAGCATTCCAAAGTGAAAATACTGAACAGTCAGTGCAATCAAGTGCTTTCGGAGCTCAAGAACCTGTTGAAAATGTTCAAGTAGAAAACGTAGCGGAAGAAAAAGTGATTTTTGAAAATTCACCTGCAGAAGAGATTGTAGAAGAAGTGACAACTCAAGCCGAAACCGTTGCACCGTCAGCCGCTGCAGCAGCAAGCTTGAAATCACCTGAAAAATGGAAGGTTCTACAAATGTTACCAGAAAAACATCGCCGTTTATTTATTGCTATCTTGGGGTTAGTGGTCTTGCTGATCATTTTCTTCACCCTAAAACCAAACTCAGATACGGTAGAGTCTTTTGAACAACAAAACAGCAATGAAATTCCAGTTCAATTCCAATCATTGGATCAGTCTCAACCGGTTGAAACGACTGTATTAGATAACAATAACAATGCAGCGCCGGCAACGACAGAACAAGCTACAAATGAAACTAAATCAGATGCACCTCCAGCCATGGAGTACGTAGGTAATAAAGCAGATGCGGCGAAGTCACAACCTGCAGAGCCTGCACAACAAACTGTTGCTCAACAACCCGCAACTCAACCTGCGCCGGTTCAACCAGCTGTTACACCAGCACCAGTTAAAGAACCAGTGAAAACAGTGCAACCAGCTGTAGAAAAACATACCGCAACAGTTGAGCATAAAGCAGAACCTCGTCGTGAACAGACACCAGTGGTTCAAGAGAAAAAACAACCTAAACCGGTAGCTGAAAAAGCAACAGTTCAGCCGACTCAAACCGTGAAAAAAGAGTTAAGCAAAATTCAAGAGGCGAAACCTGTTGCAACTAAAGACAGTAAGGTTCAAATTGTGGAAGCAAAATCAGCAACCCACAATACAGTGAAAGCAGCTGAACCTGCAGCACAAACCGTTTCAACCGGTGCAACAAAAACATTAACGGTGCAGCAAGGTGTTTCATTGATGCAAGTATTCCGTGATAATAAATTGAATATTTCAGATGTGAATGCCATGACAAAAGCAAGCGGTGCAGGCAATGCATTAAGCAGTTTCAAACCTGGTGATAAAGTACAGGTTTCAGTGAATAGTCAAGGTCGAGTGAGTGAGCTTCGTTTATCAAATGGTGGCAAGTTCATTCGTCAAGCCGATGGTTCATATCAGTATAAAAAATAATTTTTAGTGGGCGAGTAATCGCCCATTTTTCTAGATAAGATTGTTTATCCTTGCTCATTTCGCAAAGTGAGCAATCATAAACAAACCTTAATGGAAATAGAATTCATGTTAAAAAAATTAAGCATAATTTTGGCCGCACTTTGTCTTTCTGCTTGTTCACAAAATGTTGAATTAAGCAAACCCGCACCACAGAAAATGAAAGTGCAAACCGTTGATAAAAAATCCCAAAAGGGTTCAGCGACGGTTTATTTGTGTAAAGGCAATAAAGAAGTGAGTGTGGTTCATACCAAGCAAAAACAGAAAAGTAAAAAAACACTCAGTCAGGTGACCGTTACTTTTAATGATGTAACCGAAAAATTGACACGAGTGATTTCTGAGCGTGGGAGAAATTATGCGAATATTCGTTGGTATTGGCAGGAGCGTGATGACTTCAGTCAATTACAAACTAGCGTAGGTGAAGTGCTTGCTGAACGCTGTGTTAAACAACCAAGTGAATTAAAATCAGGCAAATAATTCTTGTATGGATCTCCAACGCGGCTTTGTGTTACATCGTCGTCCTTATAGTGAAACCAGCCTTTTGGTGGATTTATTCACTGAAGAAACGGGGCGTTTGACGGTTATTGCAAAAGGTGCTCGTGCGAAACGTTCGGCATGGAAATCTGTCTTACAGCCTTTTACGCCATTACTTCTTCGTTGGTCAGGAAAAGGCGCATTAAAAACACTCACGAAAGCAGAGTCCGCAGCAATTACGCTGCCTTTGCAGCAAACGGCTTTATACAGCGGGTTTTATGTAAATGAGCTGATTACTCGAGTGATCGAGCCCGAAACGGCCAATCCACAACTTTTTCAGCATTATCTTCAATGCTTAACAGGCTTAGCCACTCAGCCACAGGTTGAGCCCACATTACGTCTATTTGAATTTCATTTACTTAAAATCTTAGGTTATGGCATTGATTTTCTGCATTGTGCAGGTTCAGGTTTACCAGTAGATGAATCGATGACTTATCAATACCGTGCGGAAAAGGGATTTATCGCCTCGTTAGTGAAAGATAACTTGACCTTTTATGGCCGAGATTTACTTGCTTTTGACCGTTTGGAATTCACCGATGAGTCCGTCTTGCAAGCAGCAAAGCGCTTTACTCGAATCGCACTTAAACCTTATTTAGGCGATAAACCGCTGAAAAGCCGAGAATTATTTACACAAAACGTACTTTATTTAAAATAATCCCTTTCTTTGATACATACAGATTAAAACACCATTATGGCTTTACTTTACGCTCCACAAAAAAAACAGAAAACCACCCAAAAATTTATCGCTGAAATTCAGGATTTAGATTATCAAGGGTTAGGTGTCGCTAAAATTCAAGGTAAAACCTGGTTCATTGAAAATGCTTTGCCAATGGAAAAAGTGGAAGCGGTAGTGACTGATGAAAAGCGTCAATATGGTTTAGCCACGGCACAAAAGTGGCTACAAAAGAGTAATCAGCGTGTTGAGCCACAATGTCGTTATTATGGGCGTTGTGGTGGCTGCCAAGGCCAGCATATTCCTGTGGAAATGCAGCGTAAAGCGAAAGAGAAGGCCCTTTTTTCTCGATTAAGTAAACTGCAGGCAGAGCCTATTCAATTAATGCCAATGATTTATGGCGAACAATGGGGCTATCGTCGTCGTGTACGATTAAGTTTGCTGTGGAATGCTAAAAATAAAACTATTGAAATGGGATTTCGTCAGAAAAACTCCAATCAGTTAGTCTGCATTCAGCAATGCTTAGTCGCAGAGCCTGCAATCAATGATCTTATCCCCAAATTGACCGCACTTTGGACTCAATATTCAGCCCCGAAACAATTAGGGCATATTGAATTAGTTTCAGCGGATAATGGCGTAGCCATGTTGTTACGTTACAAAGGTAATTTAGCAGAAGCTGACCGCACTTTGTTACTCGAGTTTGCACATGTCAATGCCGTAAATTTGTTTCTACAAGATGATCAATGTATTCAATTTGTGCATGGTGAAATGCCTTATTATTCTCTGGGCGATATTCGTTTATCTTTTGATATCCGCGATTTTATTCAAGTGAATACCCACTTAAATCTGCAAATGGTTGAGACGGCTTTAGATTGGCTTGATTTGAATCAGGATGATCATGTCTTAGATTTGTTCTGTGGGATGGGCAATTTCACGTTGCCTTTAGCCAAACGCGTGAAAAGTGCGGTTGGTATTGAAGGTGTTTTGGATATGGTGAAAAAAGCCCAAGCGAATGCACAGTTTAATCACATCGATAATGTTGAATTTTATCAAGCCGATTTAGATCAAGTTTTTTCAGAACAATCTTGGGCAAAACAACATTTCAATAAAATTCTTCTCGACCCGCCTCGTAGTGGCGCGGCATTTGCACTGAATGCGTTGTGTGAACTCGGTGCCGAAAGCATTCTTTACGTATCTTGCAATCCCGCTACCTTAATACGAGATGCAGAAATTCTCCGTTCTTTCGGGTATCGCATCATCAAAACCGCCATGATTGATATGTTCCCGCATACCAGTCATTTGGAGTCGGTGACATTATTTATCAAATAAGGTGTAAATTCTGATAGAATAGTCAGACTTTTTTGTTGTCTTAAAAAGACAACTCGGCGGACAGGATGTTGCCGAGCCATATTCATCAACAAGGGGGTATTATGGTTGCAGTTCGTGGTTCTCACTTATCAAATCCACATGATTTTGAGATCGAACAATGGTGTTCGAGCCTTAAACTTGCTGCCCCCGTAGAAAAGTCTCTGATTGATGCATGGTGTTATGCCCAAGCCAAAATAGCTGAACATGCCGATCAAATGGAGAATGCAATCCTTACATTGCAATCTGGTGTGGAAATGGTGGAAATTCTGCATGAAATGAATATGGACAGCGAAAGCTTACTCACCGCTATGCTATTCCCCTTAGTAGCAAATAAAATTGTCGATTGGGAGCAAATTCAGGAACATTTTGGTCCTAAAATCACCAAACTGCTTAAAGGTGTGGAGGAGATGGATAATATCCGTCAGCTCAACGCCAGCCATTCTGCCAATGCGTCTCAAGTGGATAATGTACGCCGTATGCTCCTTGCGATGGTGGACGATTTCCGTTGCGTGATCATTAAACTTGCTGAACGTATTACGTTTCTTCGTAATGCGGAAAATCACTTTTGTGAAGAAGAAAAAGTATTGGCTGCCAAAGAATGTTCCAATATTTATGCCCCATTGGCGAACCGTTTAGGTATCGGTCAATTGAAATGGGAGCTTGAAGATTACTGCTTCCGCTATTTGCATCCAGAACAATATCGAAATATTGCCAAATTATTACATGAGCGTCGCTTAGATCGTGAGCAGTATATTGCAGATTTTGTCACAGAGTTAACCAGTTATTTAAAAGAAAATATCGACCAGGTTGAGGTTTACGGCCGTCCTAAACATATTTATAGCATTTGGCGAAAAATGCAAAAGAAACACTTGGAATTCAGTGGCTTATATGATGTCAGAGCGGTTAGAGTGATCGTACAGAAATTGCAAGATTGTTATACGGCGCTCGGTATCGTTCACACGCACTTCAAGCACTTACCAAAAGAATTTGATGATTATGTTGCCAACCCGAAACCGAATGGCTATCAATCTATTCACACGGTGGTATTGGGCAAAGGTGGTAAGCCAATAGAAGTGCAAATTCGCACTCAGCAGATGCATGATGATGCGGAGCTTGGTGTAGCCGCCCACTGGAAATACAAAGAGGGCACGACAGGTAGCCTTTCCGCTTACGAAGAAAAAATCACTTGGTTGCGTAAATTACTTGCATGGCAAGATGATATTACGGATTCTGGCGAAGTGATGGCTGAATTACGTAGCCAAGTTTTTGATGATCGCGTATATGTGTTTACACCGAAAGGTGAAGTGGTTGATTTACCCGCGGGATCAACGCCTCTCGATTTTGCTTATGCGATCCACAGTGAAATTGGTCATCGTTGTATCGGGGCGAAAGTTGGTGGGCGTATTGTGCCATTCACTTATCACCTGCAAATGGGTGAGCAAGTGGATATCATCACGCAGAAAAATCCAAATCCAAGCCGAGATTGGGTCAATCCGAACTTAGGCTTTACCCATACCTCAAAAGCGCGAGCCAAAATCCAAGCGTGGTTTAAGAAACAAGATCGTGATAAAAACGTTCCAGCTGGTAAAGAGCAGTTAGATAATGAACTTGCTCGTTTGAATATCAGTTTGAAACAGGTTGAGCAGCTTGCCTTGCCACGTTATAACTTAAGAAACCTCGAAGATTTATACGCGGGCATTGGTAGCGGAGATATTCGTTTAAATCAGTTGATGAATTTCCTGCAAAGCCGATTGATCAAAGTGACGGCTGAAGAAGCAGATCAAGAAATTCTCCGCCATGTGGCGAGTAAAAGCGCGAATACTGCACAGCAAAAGGCGCAACAGAAAGCCGAGCAACAACAGAATAAAGGCTATGTCATTGTTGAAGGGGTCGGTAATTTAATGCACCATATGGCGCGTTGTTGTCAGCCTATTCCAGGTGATGCGATTGCAGGCTACATTACGATGGGGCGTGGCATCTCAATTCATCGCTGCGATTGTGAGCAGTTCATTGAATTACAAGCCGCCCATCCTGAACGCGTGGTAGAAGCTCTTTGGGGGGATAATTATGCGGCGGGGTTCCATATTAATATTCGCATTGTGGCCAGTGATCGCAACGGTTTATTGCGCGATATTACAACCGTGCTCGCGAATGAAAAAGTCAGCGTGTTAGGGGTCTCAAGCCGTGCGGACACTAAAAAACAAGTAGCGACGATGGATATGGAAATTGAACTGAAAAATGTCGAAAGTTTAAGTAAAATACTGGCCAGATTAGCGAAGTTAGACGACGTTATCGAAGCAAAACGTTTATAGATTACAACATAGGAACTTTTATGTATAAAACCACGGGATTAACCCATTTAATTAACTCGACGAAATATTCTTTACAAGGCTTAAAGAGTGCATTTAAAAATGAAACCGCATTTCGACACGAATGTTTTCTTGCGTGCATTCTGATTCCGCTCGCCTTTTGGCTAGGCGACACTAAAATTGAAATTGCTTTGATGATTTCATCGGTTTTACTTGTGATGGTAGTTGAACTGTTAAACAGTGCAGTTGAAGCGGTGGTAGATCGTATTGGCACAGAACGCCATGAGCTTTCAGGAAGAGCTAAAGACCAAGGTTCAGCAGCGGTATTCATTGCCCTTTGTATTGTTGTCGTGGTTTGGGGAAGTATTTTATTTTTCTAAAGTGCGGTCAATTTTCAGTAGCAATTTCGGCTTATGTGTTTTACATAAGCCGTTTTTGTAGGTGGAAGTCGGACAAGATTTTATTCCTCTACTTTTGCTGATATAAATAAGAAAGATTTTTGCATATTCATATCAACAGGAGGACGCTATGCCAACAGTCTCAGCCTTAGGTGCGCTTATTGCACTCATCGTCGCTATTTTCCTTATTTTGAAAAAAGTCTCACCAGCCTATGGTATGTTAGTTGGGGCTTTAGTCGGGGGATTAGTTGGCGGTGCTGATTTATCTCAAACCGTGAGTCTCATGATCGGAGGCGCTCAAGGTATCACTACTGCAGTCATGCGAATTCTCGCAGCAGGGGTATTGGCGGGAGTACTGATTGAATCCGGTGCGGCTAATACCATTGCTGAAACCATTACAAACAAGTTAGGTGAAACAAGAGCATTATTAGCGTTAGCGTTGGCTACATTAATTTTAACTGCTGTTGGTGTATTTATTGATGTTGCCGTGATTACAGTCTCTCCAATCGCCTTAGCACTTGCTAGTCGTACTGACTTATCAAAACCCGCTATTCTCTTAGCGATGATTGGTGGGGGAAAAGCAGGAAACTTAATGTCACCTAATCCTAATGCGATTGCAGCAGCAGATACATTCCATCTTCCTTTAACGTCAGTGATGATGGCAGGGATTATCCCCGCTATTTTTGGCTTAATATTGACCTATTTCTTAGCAAAACGGTTAAGAAACAAAGGTTCGCGCGTTTCTGCCCAAGAAGTTGTAACAGTCGAAACGCAGAATTTACCCTCATTTTTAACCGCACTTGTGGCACCTTTGGTTGCCATCTTCTTACTGGCACTTCGTCCGTTAGCCGATATTAAAGTCGATCCTTTAATCGCTTTACCACTTGGTGGTCTGATTGGCGCATTATGTATGGGCAAGCTTCGCCAAGCCAATAACTATGCGATTAGCGGTTTAGGGAAAATGGCTCCGGTGGCAATTATGCTACTTGGTACGGGCGCTTTAGCCGGTATTATTGCCAATTCCGGCATGAAAGATGTGCTCATTGAAGGCTTAAAACATTCTGGCTTACCTTCTTATATCCTGGCGCCAATTTCAGGTGCACTCATGTCGCTTGCCACAGCATCAACAACTGCAGGGACAGCGGTTGCTTCGAATGTGTTTAGTTCAACGCTATTAGAGTTGGGGGTGAGTAGTCTGGCAGGTGCCGCGATGATTCATGCGGGGGCGACAGTTTTCGATCATATGCCACATGGTTCTTTCTTCCATGCAACTGGTGGTTGCGTAAATATGGACATGAAAGAACGCTTAAAATTGATTCCTTATGAAAGTGCAGTCGGGTTAATTATGACCATTGTGTCCACCTTAATTTTTGGTGTATTTAGTTAGTTTAAGGAGAGAATATGAAAATTGTCATTGCGCCTGATTCATTTAAAGAAAGTTTGACCGCACTTGAAGTGGCTAATGCGATTGAAACTGGTTTTAAACGTATTTTCCCAAACGCCGAATATGTGAAATTACCGATGGCAGATGGGGGAGAGGGAACCGTACAATCTTTGGTTGATGCCACTCAGGGGTGCTTAATTGAGGCAGAAGTCACTGCACCGTTAGGCAACCAAGTAAAAAGCTTTTTCGGTTTATCGGGCGATGGTAAAACGGCGATTATTGAAATGGCGGCAGCATCGGGATTGCATCTTGTCCCGATGGATAAACGCAATCCTTGTCAAACCACCAGTTTTGGCACAGGGGAGCTGATTAAGCAAGCTCTTAACCTTGGTGTTCAACACATCATTTTAGGGATTGGCGGGAGTGCCACAAATGACGGTGGTGCGGGTATGCTGCAAGCATTAGGCTTACGTTTATTGGATAAAAATGGTCAATCCATTGGCTTTGGTGGTGCAGCATTATCTAATCTTGCTGAAATTCAACTGGTTGATTTAGATCCTCGATTGCAATACGTACAAATTGAAGTGGCTTGTGATGTGAATAATCCACTTTGTGGCGAACGAGGCGCCTCTGCGATTTTTGGTCCTCAAAAAGGCGCCACGCCTGAGATGGTGAAGGAACTCGATGCTGCGTTAGCCCATTTCGCCGAAATTGCCGAGCGGGATTGTGGTAAAAAAATTCAAGATCAACCAGGTGCGGGGGCGGCTGGTGGTATGGGCGGTGGTTTATTGCTCTTACCTAATGTGCAACTCAAAGCCGGTGTGCAGATCGTGTTAGATAATTTGAAACTCGCTGAGCAAGTTAAAGAGGCTGATTTAGTGATTACTGGTGAAGGTCGTATGGATGCGCAAAGTATCTTAGGTAAGACCCCAATCGGTGTGGCACGCACAGCAAAACAATTTAATAAGCCTGTTATCGCGATTGTAGGTTGTTTGCGTGAGGATTATGAAGTGGTGTATGAACATGGAATTGATGTGGTGTTCCCAATTATTCGAAATCTGGGTGATTTACCGACAATTCTCAAACAGGGCGAGCAGAATTTAATCTCAACGGCTCAAAATGTGGCGAGATTGTTGTCATTAAAATAAGCTTTTCATACTAAAGTACGGTCAAAAATAACGATAAATTTGACCGCACTTTTTGATTTTATCCTCTTGGATGAAATCTTTCATGAAGGTGTTTTAAGCGTTCTTTAGCCACGTGAGTATAGATTTGTGTGGTGGAGAGATCGCTGTGTCCGAGGAGCATTTGCACAACACGGAGATCCGCACCGTGATTCACCAAATGTGTTGCAAAGGCATGACGAAGAACGTGTGGAGAAAGTGCATCTGTATCGATTCCTGCTAACACGGCATAATGCTTTATACGATGCCAAAAGGTTTGGCGAGTCATTTGCTGAGCCCGTTGACTCGGAAAGACCACATCAGAGCTTTGCCCATTAAGTAAAATAGGACGACCGTAAAGTACGAATTGTCGCACCCAAAAAGCCGCTTCTTCTCCCATTGGTACGATGCGTTCTTTGTTACCTTTACCAATCACACGCACGACACCTTGTTGTAAATTCATATTCTCAATAGTGAGCGTGACCAATTCCGTGACACGTAATCCAGTAGCGTATAGCAATTCCAACATGGCTTTATCGCGTAACTCGAGCGGAATTTCTACATCTGGCGTATTTAATAAATCCGTGACTTGTTGCTCGGTTAAATATTTAGGTAAGCGGCTTGGCAATTTAGGTGAGCTCAGTACGGCACTTGGGTCATCCGTACGATACTTTTCACGATACAAATATTGGAATAATTTCCGCATCGCACTTAGCATTCGTGCAGTACTGGTAGCTTTGTAACCTTGCTCTAAACGGCTGCCTAAAAATTGTTGCAGAACTAAGGGTTCGAGGGTTTCGAGAGATAAATTTTGTTTATCCAGCCAATCACAAAGTGCGGTCAAATCGAGACGATAAGACTGCACGGTGTTTTCAGACAATCCTTTTTCGATCCAATATTCATTCAAGAACAAATCAACTAGCGTGAGGTTATTCATGTTTACACTCTATGTATCAAAAAAGCTTTCACGCCACGTGGAGTGATAAATAACCCAATGAAAGCAAAGGCGGCCATTAAACTAAAGGCATAAACTGGCGAAATTGGATAAAGTACGCCAGAAAGCGCAGTGAAAATCGCAATGGCTGCACATCCCGCCAAGGCATTGTATAAGCCTTGTAATTTCGCAATATGGGTTTGTGGTTGAGTGGTGATATAACGCACGGTCGCGTAATGGCCGACGACATAAGTAAGACTGTGAAAACATTGCAATAGGACGATTTCAGCAAAGGTGTCGGCATAACCGAAAGCGAGCCAACGCACGATAGCCGCAATACCGGTGAGATAGAAAAGGGCCGTAATGCTCCAGTTTTTGAATAATCGAGTGGAGAAGAAAAAGACCACGATTTCAGCTAATACACTGATTCCCCAAAATAAACCCGCATCGGAAACGGAGTGGCCATGATTTGTCCAAAAAATAGTGCTATATGAGTAATAAGCTGCATGCGATCCTTGAATGAGTGAAATCGCAATAAACAAACGAAGGGTCGTTTTATTTTTCAGTAAGTCTAAAAATCCAACGGAATTTTCGACCGCACTTTGAGGTTCGTCCTGCGGCATTGGGTTCGGATGAAGTAATTGCACAATACAGTAAAAAACGAGTATGCCCGTGATCATCCAAGTAATATATTGCTCACCCATGAGTCCAACAAAATACCCAAATACCATCACACCAACAACAAACGCAAAGGAACCAATTAAGCGCGCTTTGCCATAATCTAAATGAATTTGTTGTTGCCATGTACTGGCAAGGCTATCACCAATCGGCATACCAGCCGCATTCACCATGGAATACAACGCAAGTCCAATAAACAAGAGCCAGAAATTGTGCGACATCAGTCCAATTAACGCCATTGTAATGGCACTGACCACGCCTAAATAACGTAACCCATTTACTAAGAGAGAAACACGTTTTATTAAGCCGGAAAATAAAATACCGCCGCTGAAACGGAATATGTAGGCACAGGCGAGCAATAAGCCGATGCTTTCTTCGCTATAAGATTGCGTTTTCAACCATGCTGGGAAAAGGGGAAGAAACACACCGTAGGCACAATAGTAGCCAAAAAAGCTCAAGGCGAGCCAAGTAAAAGGACGAACTTGCATTAGAATAATTTTTCCATTTCTTGTGAGCGTGCCACACAGGCCTGCATCGCTTGTTTAATGATGTCGTTAAATTGGTGTTGATTGAACACATTTAGTGCGGCTGCAGTGGTACCGCCTTTTGAGGTGACATTTTCTCGTAACGTGGAAAGCGCTGTCTGTGGATTTTCAATCACCAGCTTAGCCGAGCCTAACATGGCTTGCTGTACCAACTCACGAGATTGGTTTTCGTCTAAGCCCATTTCTATTAGGCCTTGTTGCATGGCTTCTAAAAATTGGAAGAAGTAAGCCGGGCTACTGCCTGATGCAGCGGTGACTGCATGCATTTGAGTTTCATTTGTCACCCAAGTGGTTTTCCCTACAGCTGAAAGTAAATTTTCCGCAAAAGTGCGGTCAATTTCAGGTGTGTTTTTGTCAGCAAATAAGCCAGCCATGCCTTCTCCCACTAATGCAGGGGTGTTTGGCATCACGCGAACAATGGATTTTGCTGTTGGAATGAGTTCGCCTAATCGAGCTGTAGAAATACCCGCAGCAATAGAAATAATTAATTTATCAGAGAAATCAACCGCACTTAATGGCTTGCAAACATCGGCTAGTACTTGTGGTTTTACTGCAAATAACACAACTTGAGATTGTATGATGGATTGCTCGTTGTCTGTCGAAACGGCGATGCCATATTGAGCAAAAAAGGCACGTTTCTCTTCATTAGGATCATTAACAATAATTTTGTCGGCTGGATAACCTTGTTTTAATAGGCCTAACACAATCGCTTGTGCCATATTGCCACCACCGATGAAGGCAATTAATTTCTGTTGCATCATTTTTTCCCGTGAGTTTATGGGCTACAATGTCGCGTATTTTACCCTATTATGAAGGAAGTGTTACGATGTGGTTTAAAAATTTAATGTCATATAGGCTGACTAAGCCCTTAGATTGGGATCTTAATGAATTACAACGCCAGTTGTCAGATTGTGAATTTCATCCTTGTGGCTCACAAGATCAAAGTAAATTCGGTTGGGCGAGTCCCTTGAGAGGCAGAGAGTTATTGCATTTTTCAGTCGGTAAACACATTTTGTTGGTCGCGAAAAAAGAAGAAAAAATATTGCCGGCGAATGTGGTGAAACGTGAATTGGATGAACGTATTGAAAGCCTTGAGCAAAAAGAAAACCGCAAATTGAAAAAAACGGAAAAACAAACGTTAAAAGATGATGTGGTGATGAATTTATTACCACGTGCATTCACTAAAAATCAGCAAACTGCCGTGTGGATTGATACCGAAAATAACCTTGTTCATGTCGATGCGGCATCCAGTAAACGTGCAGAAGATGCCTTAGCATTATTGCGTAAATCCCTCGGTTCGTTACCGGTTGTACCGTTGGCTTTTGCCAATGAACCTTCGACCATTTTAACGGATTGGATTGTGCAGGAAAAAATCCCGCATTGGTTGGTGGCGTTAGAAGAAGCTGAACTTCGTGGAAGCCAAGAAGACAGTGTGATCCGTTGTAAAAAACAGCCTTTAGAAAATGAAGAGATTTTAGCGCTTTTACAAGATGGCAAAAAAGTGGTGAGCAAGCTCGCATTAGAATGGGAAGATACGCTGACTTTTGTATTTAATGAAGATTGCACGCTCAAACGTTTGAAATTTGCCGATGCCGTGCGTGAGAAAAATGCGGATATTTTAAAAGAAGATTATGCGCAACGCTTTGATGCTGATTTTGTATTAATGACGGGTATTTTATCTAAACTGACAGAAAACTTACTCGATGAATTCGGTGGCGAGAAAGTCAGATTAGGCTAGTTTTAATCATGAAATAAAAAGGCGAACATCATGTTCGCCTTTTGTTTGTTTAAAAGTGCGGTCAAATTTCCGCACGTTTTTGATTAGTGAGTGCTTGTACTGGTTGTCGTACGGTTTGCACGTTTACGATCGTTTTCCGTTAAGAGTTTTTTACGGATACGGATCGATTCCGGTGTCACTTCCACTAACTCGTCATCATCAATAAACTCGATAGCTTGTTCAAGGGAGAATTTCACCGGTGTAGTTAATACGATGGCATCATCTTTACCCGATGCACGCATATTGGTGAGTTTTTTACCTTGTAAACAGTTTACGGTTAAGTCGTTTGTGCGGCTGTGAATACCGATGATTTGGCCTTCGTAAACTTCTACGTTAGCTTCGATCAGTAATTTACCACGCTCTTGTAAACCAAATAGTGCATAAGCTAATGCTTTACCTGTCGCGTTAGAAATTAATACACCGTTTTTACGTTGACCAATTTCACCTGGTTTGATGTCATCGTAGTGATCGAAGCTGGAGTAAAGTAAACCAGTACCTGACGTCATGGTCATGAATTCACCACGGAAACCGATTAAGCCACGGCTTGGGATGATGTATTCTAAACGAACACGACCTTTGCCATCCGGCATCATGTCACGAACTTCACCTTTACGGATACCTAATGCTTCCATAACAGAACCTTGGTGTTGTTCTTCCACGTCGATGGTGACTTGCTCATAAGGCTCTTGTTTTTTACCGTTGATTTCACGGTAAATTACTTTAGGACGAGAAACCGCAAGTTCATAACCTTCACGACGCATATTTTCAATTAATACAGAAAGGTGTAATTCGCCACGACCAGAAACACGGAATTCATCTGGGTTTGGTGTTTCTTCTACGCGTAATGCTACGTTGTGAACTAACTCTTTATTTAAACGCTCAAGAATTTGACGAGAAGTCACATATTTACCTTCTTGACCCGCAAACGGAGAGGTGTTTACACAGAAGAACATGGTTACAGTTGGTTCATCAACGGTTAATGAAGGTAAGGCTTCAACGGCGTTGATATCACAAATAGTATCCGAAATATTTAATTCACCTAAACCGGTAATCGCGATGATATCGCCTGCGTAAGCAACATCTTCTTCATAACGTTGTAAACCAAGGTGACCTAATACTTGACCGACACGACCTTGGCGAGTTTTACCTTCACCATCAATGATCGTTACAGGTTGATTTGGTTTGATTGAGCCACGTTTGATACGACCGATACCAATAACACCCACATAGCTGTTATAGTCTAATTGGGAAATTTGCATTTGGAATGGGGCATCAAGTTCTACTTTTGGCGGTTCAACGTGTTGAACAATCGCTTCAAATAACGGGGTCATGTCTTCCGCTAATTCTTCGTGTTCAAGCCCTGCAACACCATTTAATGCAGATGCATAGATAATCGGGAAGTCTAATTGTTCATCGGTTGCGCCAAGGTTAACGAATAAATCGAATACTTGATCCACCACCCAATCAGGACGTGCGCCTGGACGGTCAACTTTGTTAATCACTACGATTGGTTTTAAACCGTGAGCAAAGGCTTTTTGGGTTACGAAACGCGTTTGTGGCATTGGACCGTCAAAAGCATCCACGACTAAAAGTACAGAATCCACCATAGAAAGTACACGTTCTACTTCACCACCGAAATCGGCGTGTCCTGGAGTATCTACGATGTTAATGCGATAACCATTCCAATTAATTGCGGTATTTTTTGCAAGAATGGTAATACCACGCTCTTTTTCAAGATCGTTTGAGTCCATTACGCGCTCATCAACATCACCGCGAGTTGATTCAAATGTACCGGATTGTTGAAGAAGTTTGTCAACGAGGGTGGTTTTACCATGGTCAACGTGGGCGATAATTGCGATATTGCGCAATTTATTAATATCAATGTCGTTTTTCATTTATTACGTTCTTAATGTTTAAGTTTTGTAGGGTGGGATTTTTATGCCACCGAATAGTCCAAGTAGTTTAAATTGGTGAGTAAAACTCACCCTACGAGAATCTCGAAAGGGCAAAAATTATACACGATATTTCGTTACTCTGCTATGCTGGTGTTTAAAATAAATCCCATGAAAAGAGCAAGCGGTTGCGTTATAATGCTCTTTTAATTTTTATAAAGATTATATACATAGCAAAATAGAGGACTCCTTATGCCAAATGCAAATGCAATTGCCAACGTATTCAAACTGATCGAAGAGAACGATATTAAGTTCGCGCTACTTCGTTTCACCGACATTAAAGGTAAAGAACATGGTGTTTCCATCCCGGTTAGCCTTGTTGATGAAGATATGTTTGAAGATGGCAAAATGTTCGATGGCTCTTCTGTTGAAGGTTGGAAAACCATTAACAAAGCCGATATGCTTTTAATGCCAATTGCTGAAACTGCAGTAGTCGATCCATTTGCGCAGATCCCAACCCTCTCTATTCGTTGTAGTATTTATGAACCAACAACCATGCAAAGCTATGATCGTGACCCGCGTTCAATTGCTATTCGTGCCGAAAACTATATGCGTTCAATCGGTATTGCGGATCAAGCATTCTTTGGTCCTGAACCAGAGTTCTTCTTATTTGATGATGTCCGTTTTGATGTATCAATGAACCGTGCTTCTTTTGCCGTTGATGACATTGAAGCGGCTTGGAACACCAACAAAAAATACGAAGATGGTAACAGCGCTTATCGTCCATTGAAAAAAGGCGGTTACTGTGCGGTTGCTCCAATTGATACAGCACATGATATTCGCTCTGAAATGTGTTTGATTTTAGAAGAAATGGGCTTAGTAGTAGAAGCTCACCACCATGAAGTGGCGACTGCAGGTCAAAATGAAATTGCAACAAAATTCAATAGCTTAACCTTGAAAGCGGATGAAACTCAAATATATAAATATGTGGTGCAAAACGTTGCATTAGAACATGGTAAAACCGCTTGCTTTATGCCAAAACCAATCACAGGTGATAATGGTTCGGGTATGCACTGTAATATGTCATTAAGCAAAGACGGTAAAAATATTTTCCAAGGTGATAAATATGCAGGTCTTTCTGAAACCGCACTTTATTACATTGGCGGTATTATTAAGCATGCTAAAGCATTAAATGCATTCACTAACCCAAGTACGAACTCATATAAACGTTTAGTACCAGGTTTTGAAGCGCCAGTATTGTTGGCTTACTCTGCAAGCAACCGTTCTGCTTCAATCCGTATCCCTGCAGTAACCAATCCGAAGGCAATTCGTATTGAAGCACGTTTCCCAGATCCATTGGCAAACCCATATCTTGCATTCGCTGCATTATTGATGGCAGGCCTTGATGGCGTAGTAAACAAAATCCACCCAGGCGATGCAATGGATAAAAATCTTTATGATCTTCCACCAGAAGAATTAAAAGATATTCCAGCAGTTGCGAGCTCATTAGAAGAAGCCTTGAATTCATTAGAAAAAGACTATGAATTCTTAACTCAAGGCGGTGTATTTGCTAAAGACTTTATCGAAGCATTTATTAACGTTAAACGTAAAGACGTGGAACGTTTAAATATGACACCACATCCTGTTGAATTTGAAATGTATTATGCATAATGATAAACAACAGAATTCAAGTTGTTGAATAAGAAAAGTGCGGTCATTTTTGACCGTACTTTTTGTATGTGTATATTGTTTTTAATTCGTGTATAATCGAAATCCGATTATAGATAGGACTAGATTATGCTAAGTAAATTTGTAGGAAAGTTTCGTCGATTTTTTGCTTTTGATGAGCTTTTAAAACAGCTAATTATAAGAGACGTAAAACTAAAGTATCGTCGTAGTTATTTAGGGTATCTGTGGAGTATTTTGAACCCCTTAATGTTAATGATGGTTCTTGTTGTTATTTTTTCTAATCTTTTCCGCTTTGATATTCCTAATTTCCCACTTTATATGATCTCGGGACAATTTCTTTTTAGCTTTATGACTGAAGCAACCAATATGTCTGTTGGTTCCATTACTGGAAATTCAGCATTAATAAAGAAAACATATGTACCAAAGTATATTTTTACAGTTTCTAAGGTAGGAAGTTCTCTAGTTAACTTACTCTTTTCTCTTGGTGCATTGCTGTTAGTAATGATTTTTACAGATGCGGAGTTTTCTTGGAATCTTTTATTTTTCCCTGTCATTATTCTGGAAGTATTTATTTTTAGTTTAGGACTTGGTTTATGGCTTTCTGCAATTACAGTTTTTTTCCGTGATATTCAATATTTATGGGGCGTATTTATTTCAATGTGGATGTACCTCACTCCATTATTCTACCCCGTATCGATCATTCCGGAGGAATACCAAGACTTATACAAAAATGCAAATCCAATGTATGGCTATATTGAGCAATTCAGAGATATTGTCTTACATGCAAAATTTCCACAGACTGATTCGATTCTAATCGGTTTTGGTACGGCTATTTTGGTTCTTATCCTTGGGGCTTGGTATTTTAATAAAAAACAAGACGAGTTTATTTTATATATCTAATGAATAAAGAAACAGTAATTAAAGTCACTAATGCTACGGTGCGTTTTAATAAAGCAACCGAACAATATAATGGCTTAAAAGAATATGTGATTAAGATGCTAAAGGGGGAACTTATGTTCCAAGAGTTTTTAGCATTAAAAGACGTTAATCTTGAAGTGAAGAAAGGTGAGTCTTGGGGTTTAATTGGTACCAATGGTTCTGGTAAGTCGACGCTTTTAAAATTGATCTGCGGCATTCTAAAACCTTACAAAGGCATGGTTGAAGTGCATGGCAATATTGCTCCTCTTATTGAGCTGGGTGCTGGTTTTGATGGTGAGCTCACTGCAAGAGAAAATATCTTCTTAAATGGCGCATTGTTAGGACATAAGAAAGCTTTTATGGAGCAGCATTTTGATGAAATTATTGAGTTTGCTGAATTGCAAGATTTTGTGGATGTGCCGCTTAAAAACTTTTCGTCAGGGATGGCTGCTCGATTAGGTTTTGCAGTCGCAACGATAGTGAAGCCTGAAATCTTAATTGTGGATGAAGTATTGGCTGTAGGTGATGCTGCATTCCAAGAAAAATGTAAGCTACGAATGGAAAAAATGTTAGCTGATGGAACGACACTTTTATTTGTATCTCATTCTATTGAGCAGGTGAGGGAGCTTTGCCAGAATGTTATTTGGATTGATAAAGGTGTGATAAAAGCAAGTGGTAAAACGGAAGAAATTACGCCTTTATATGAACATAACTAATAAAAAATTTCTATAAGCTCATTGAGAATGGTAAATACTCAGACAGAATATTTTATTTATTTTATATTGAAAATTATTGAAAAGATGTTTTCTATGATCTAGATGTTTTTATAAAGACAAAGAATGGAAAGACAACCTAACTTTTAGACCTTTTAACAGAAGGCTATTTTAAGAAATTTTTTTTCAATAAGTGAGAAAGCCTTTCTTTATTATTGTTATATCCAAAGATTAGGAGGGGAATTTGTCTAGTATTGAACCATTCTTTAGCATTATTATGCCTGTATATAATTCAGATAATACAGTTATTAATTCGATAAATAGTGTTTTAAAGCAGGAATTTACTAGTTGGGAATTGATTATTGTTGATGACTTTTCATCTGATCTTACAAGAGAACTTTTGCAAAAATTAAGCCACCCTAATATAAAAATCATTTATAATTCTAGAAATGTTGGAGTTTCAGAAAGTAGAAATGTAGCAATTAATATAGCAAAAGGTAAATATGTATTATTTCTAGATTCAGATGATGTTTATCAAGATGGTCTGTTATCTTATATTTGTAGTCAGATTAATACCTATATAGGGGTTGATTTAATAAAATTTAGTTTTTCTGAGGTGTACTATAGTTCAAAATCAGTAAAGCATTATCCTATAATACTAGAAGATATGTTCTATAAAGGTAAAAGAAATATAGCAAAATGTGTAGTAGAGCTTGAGGAGAAACCTGCATTTGGTTATGTATGGAATAGTGTTTATCGTAGGGATTTAATAATCAATAATAATATTAAATTTGATAAAGATATTTCTATAAATGAGGATTTTTGTTTTAATATAAATTATATCTATTTATCTAAATCTGTAGTTTGTTTATCTTTTAATGGTTATGATTATATAAAAACCAATAGTCATTTATCATTAAATAATGAGGGGTTTCAGGAACTTAGCTTGTTAAAGATAAACTATATGCTGGCTCTGTTACATAAATATGGTGGTGAAAGTAGTTTATTTGCTAAAGTGTTTTGGATGTATGTAAGGTTTATTTATTCAAGCCTGATGAGAAATGGTTATTCATATCTTGTATTTAAGCGAGAATTCAAAAATATATGTAATTCTAAGCTTTTTGATAAATTTAGACTGACTGTATTTAGAAATATCTCATTTAAACAAAAAATAATGATTTTTTTATTAAGAAATAAGATGAGGGTGACAGTTTTTTTATTTGTAAAAGCCTTGTTCTTAATAAAATTTCATTTCCCTTTCTTATTTTCATTATTTAAAAGATAGCTTATGAAGAATAAAGTTAAAGTCTTGCAAATTGGCATGACGAGACATTTAGGTGGAATAGAGACCTTTTTAATGAATCAGTTTTTAAACATTAATCATGAGAAATTTCATTATGATTTTGTTAATATTACAGGTGAGTATAGCATTTGTTTTGAAAAAGATATATTAGAAAAATCAAGCAAGATATATAATATTATATCACGTGGTAAGAATCCTCTAAAACATTATCTTGAATGGTTTAGCCTTTTAATAAAGGAGTACCGTAATTATGATGCTATTGTATTAAATGCAAATACGCTTGAATATATTTTTCCATTATTTTTAGCAAAGATTTTTGGAATTAAACTAAGAGTAATTCATTCCCATAGTACGGGAACAGAAAATAACAAAAATTTTCTCAGAAAGTGTTTGGTTTGTTTTAATAAATTATTGCTTTCTTATAGTGCAAATATCTATTTTGCTTGTAGTAATAAAGCAGCGGAATGGATGTTTAAAGATAAGCAATACTTTGTTATACCTAATGCATTTAATACTGAATCTTTTAAATATAATAAATCAATAAGAGAGTCTATTAGAACTAATTTTGATATAAAAGATGACCTAGTTCTACTTAATGTAGGACGGTTTGCGGCTGTGAAAAATCACTTATTTATTATCGATGTTTTTAATGAAGTATGCAAAGTAAAACCTAATTCTAAGTTGATTCTTGTTACAGGGTCTTTAGAAGAAGATAGTTTTTATTATGAAATGTTAAGTAAAATAGAGAGATATAACCTATTATCTAAAGTAAAAATTATTCGGATGTCTAATGATATTCCTTCTATTATGAGTGCTTCTGATATTTTCTTATTACCTTCCCTATTTGAAGGTTTCGGAAATGTAGCTATTGAGTCTCAAGCTGCGGGATTGCCAACGATCATATCTATGGGGGTGCCTGAAGAGGTTATTCAGACTGATTTAGTACATCGAGTTCCTTTAGATATTGGGGCTGAAAAGTGGGCTAAAATTATTTTATCTATTAAACCAAAGGACAGAATTAAACCATATAAGTTAATTTTAGACTCTGATTATAATATTAAAAACTCTATTAACAAACTTGAGAATATTTTTATTAAATCATTAAATGATAATTATTTGGTGTAGATATGGATATAGAAGAGCGCACTTATTTTAATGGTCTAGGTTATCAAGTTTTTGGTCCTATTTTACTAGGTTATATACGTTGGATAAAAGAACGATATAAAGAGCGTAATCTTGATCTTATTTTATGTCCATCTAGAGATGGTTTTATTGTTAACCAGGTTATGACTAAATTTTACCCTGAGATAAAAACATCATATTTCTATACTTCTCGTTTAGCTTCAGTAATTCCGTTATTATCCTCAAAAAATGACCTGTGCAGTATGTTAGATTTGTATAGATCTTGGCCAGAGACATTTACTGTTAGCTTGCTACTAGATAGATTAGGGATTGGTTATCTCGTTGATCAACTAGAACACTTTGATCTTTATGAAGGTTACTGTTTAAGAAAAGATAATATAATTTACGATAAAAAATTTTTAGCTTTTTTTAATAGATTTAAAAATGATATATATATAAATTCTAATTCTCAAAAAGAATTGCTAATAAAGTATTTAATGCCTTATCAAGGAAAAACACTAGGATTTGTTGATTTAGGCTCTGGAACGATATTATCTTCGCTTGCTTCATTTTGTAGGGAATATAACCTTAATATTAAATTCGAATCTCTTAATTTTCAGGGAGGGGATAGATCTTATTTCTGTAATATTAATGATGCTTACATTAAAGTTCTATTTAGATTTAGCTATATTCTATTGGAATTATTCTTCACAGCACCTCATTCCTCAGTAGTAAAATATGAGAGAGAGATAGATAATAAATTAATGGCAGTTTTATCAAAAAATACGAATGATTTTGATGTCACTAACAGCTTACATCTTGGAGCTATTAATTATATGAAAAAGCATTTCTTATCTGATGATTGTTTAGAGTCAGTGTTTTCTGAGTATTTTCAACTAGGAATGTATCCAGATATTGATGCTCTAAATTTCTGGAAGAATATTAAAATAGATGCAAACTCAAAAAACCAAGAATTGTTATGCCCTGTAGACCTAAGGAAAAAAAATATCAAAGATATTTTTTTTACACTAAAATCTTCACTATGGTTGTCAGGACAGTTAACATTGTTAAGAATGCCTAAATGGATGCTTAAACTTATTTATACTACTTATTTTATTAAGTATAAGTTAATTAAATAAATATACTAAAATTAAATTATAGGATATAGGAGCCCTCAATGAATAATCAACCATTGTTATCTATCATAGTGCCAGTATATGGAACAGAAGAATTTTTACCAAAATGTTTAGATAGCATTCTTGAATCTAGCTATAAGAATAAGGAAATTATTGTAGTAGATGACTGTTCACCAGGTAATATTGGTGAAATTATGGAGCATTATCTTAATACTTATGAGAATATAAAACTTGTTCATCATGATACAAATAAAGGGTTGTATTTGGCTAGAATCTCAGGCATTGAACATTCAACAGGTGAATTCATTGCTTTTTTAGATAGTGATGATCATGTTTCTTGTGATTTTTATCGTCGTTTAATTAATCAGGCTATAGTTACGCAGTCTGATCTTGTTATGGGAGAATACCGTCTAGAATATCCTGATGGTAAAGTAATGTATCAAAATCTAGTTCATTCACGAGTAATGGATATTGATTTGAAAGAGAGGGAAATAGAGCAACTACTTTTTGATCAAGAGGGGGCTGATTATAGCTTATGGGTAGTTTGGAATAAAATTTATCATCGCTCTATCTGGGATAAAGCTCTTCCATATCTAAAAAAACAAACTAGGCACTTAATTATGTGCGAGGATATTTTGTATTCTAGCATTTTATTTTTCTTTGCTGAGCATATGACAAATGTTCATGGCGACTTTATTTATTATCTTAAGAATGGTGAGTCTAGTACAGGTTTATCTAAGCCAACATTTAGTAAATATGAGAGAAATATAAAAGATTTAATTTATGTGTTTGATTTTATTTCTGAATTCTATGAGGTGCAGAATTGTTCTAAGGATATCCTGGATAAATTAGATTGTTGGCTTGGTTTGTTGCGTAATATTTGGTATAGAAATGTTAATGAGAGTTCTTTAAGTGACTTAGATAAGAAGAAATTAATTAATATTTTGACGGATAAGCATAATAAAAAGTTAGTTTATCCATCTAGAGAAAAGGATGATTTTTATCATTTGCATTATACCTATACTAATTGTAATGATGAAGAAGCAAAATTATCTATTATCGATCCTGCTATCGATGTGGTGAGTTTTGATATTTTTGATACTTTGCTTGTACGCCCATTTTTTGAACCAACAGATTTATTTGAAATTCTTTCTAACCATGTCGCAGAATATTTAGATTTACATGACAAGATTGATTTTAAACAGCTACGAATTGATGCTGAAAGAATTGCTAGGGATAAGCAATGGCAAAAAAATTCTATGGTAGAGGATATTACGCTTGATGATATTTATAGTTCTTTAGCTGAAATTAGTGTTATTTCAAAGATTGATTTAGATTGGATTAAGAAAAAAGAATTAGAACTTGAATTAGAGCTATGTCAAGAAAGAAATTTTGCTAAACAATTATTTGAATTAGCTCTATATTGCGGAAAACGGGTAATTATTACTTCGGATATGTACCTACCTAGAGAGCAATTAGAAGCAATGCTTACTAAATTAGGTTATATAGGGTATGAAAGACTCTATATTTCTTGTGAAACCCAATTAACAAAATCTAGTGGAAATCTATTTAAACATATTGTTGGAGATTTATCTGTACAGCCCGATAGAATTCTTCATGTGGGTGATACATGGCATTCTGATATTGAAAATGCAGATAAAAATGGATTTAAAGTATTATTTTTGCCTAAAACAGTAGATTTACTAAAAGGATGGCAATCGAATATTTATTCAGGAGAGGTATTTAAAAATATTTTTGAGTCGTCTTACCGTTATAGAAATACTCATTTTTATCAACGTTTTATTGGATTAAGATGCTCTTTGGCTGTTGTGGCTAATCAGTTGTTTGATAATCCATTTATTGAATATATGCCAGATAGTGACTTTAATGCGGATCCGAGAGTTATTGGTTATTATGCTCTCGGTATGCATATGTTTGCCGTTGCAAAATGGCTACATGATGAAGTTAAATTAAATAAATATGATTCTTTGAATTTTATGGCAAGAGATGGTTATTTACCCTTGAAGGCATTTGAAATTTTGAATCGTTTTCAGACTGTTAGTTGTAATACTAATTATGTCGGTTTTTCTAGAAACTCTATTCTACCATTCCAATTACAGAAAGAAGAGGACTTGGATAAGTTAATTTCTAACTTTAATATATTTACAATAACACCTAAAGAGTTTCTTTCTAAATTCTCTGGTTTTATGAAGTCGCCTACTTATGAAGCAATAGAGTTATGCAATACTTATGGTTTTAAACCTGAGCAAACATTTAATTCAAAAGAGGTTTGGTATAAGTTTGTTCAATTTTTTAAAACTAACTTATGGGATGAGGAGAAATTATATCTTCATCGAGAGAAATTGAAAGCGCCTATTACAAATTTATTTAAAGGAAAATCAGCAACATTTGATGTTGGTTATAGCTGTCGTGTAGAAAGTGCGTTAAAACGAGCTTATAACTTGGATATTACTCCTTATTATATTCATATTAATAATGATATTGCTAATTTCAGGGCACAACAAGCAGGCTTGCAGTTTAAAACATTTTTTGAACATTCTCCTGGTGTAACTGGTGTTTTAAGAGAATTGTTATTGAGTGGCTTGGAGCCTTCATATAGTAAAATTGATATTGATGATAAAGGTCAATTAGTTTATGAATTTAAGCCTTATATTATAAATTATAAGGAACATTATATAATAAATATCATTCAAACATATGCGCTCAAATTTGTTGAAGATATGAACACGATATTTAAAGATGATATAAAGTTCTTATATTATCAACGAGAGGATATGAGTTTGGTTCATGAGTATTTGAATCATTCTCCTAAATACCAAGACAAGATGGTTTTTTCAATGATTGAATTTGAAGATGATTTAACATTAGGAAAAATGGTTAATATGGTTCAGTTTTGGGATAATCAACTTAGGGATATTTATCAATCTAGCTCAGGAGTAAACAATTTTTCCCATAGTTATATCTATTGGATCAAGCCTCTGTGGAAAAGAGCAATTTATTTATATTTTCTTGATCGCAATTTCTTAAAAATGAAAATTAAAGAGAAATTTAAATATAGACCACTCTTGTTACTAGTTATGACTAAGTCGTATAAACTGTTAAGAAGTATTTATAGAACCTTTAAAAAATAAATATGAAGTTTCTATTAGTTGGCGCAGGTTTTTCAAACTCGGTTATTGCTCGCGAATTAGCAGAGAAAGGTTATAAAACTGTTGTTATCGATTCTCGTAGCCATGTGGCAGGTAACTGTCACTCTGAACGTGATGCTGAAACAAATGTAATGGTGCATGTTTATGGCCCACATATTTTCCATACTGATAATGAGCGAGTATGGACTTATGTGAACAATTTTGGTGAGTTTATGCCATTTGTTAATCGTGTAAAAACGATTAGCCAAGGTGCAGTTTATTCTCTCCCAATTAACTTGCATACGATTAACCAATTCTTTGGCAAAACGTGTTCACCAAAAGAGGCAAAAGCGTTAATTGAGACACAAGCAGACTTGTCTATTACTGATCCGCAAACCTTTGAAGAGCAAGCGATGCGTTTTGTCGGTAAGGATTTGTATAAAGCGTTTTTCTATGGTTACACCAAAAAACAATGGGGTGTAGAGCCAAAAGAGTTACCGGTAAGCATTTTAAAACGCTTACCTGTACGTTTTAACTATGACGATAACTACTTCGCACATAAATTCCAAGGTATGCCAAAAAACGGTTATACACAAATTGTGGAAGCGATTTTAGATCATGAAAATATTGAAGTGCGTTTAAATACGCCATTTGCTGAATCAATGAAAGCAGAATTTGATCATATTTTCTGGTCAGGTCCGTTAGATGCGTACTTCGGATTTGAATTAGGTCGCTTAGGTTATCGTACCTTAGATTTTGAGGCATTCCGTGATGAGGGTGATTTCCAAGGTAATGCGGTAATTAACTATGGTGATGAAGAAGTACCCTATACTCGTATTTCAGAACATAAACACTTTGCACCATGGGAACAACACGAGAAAACAATTTGTTATCGTGAATTTAGCCGTCTATGTGGTGAAAATGATATTCCGTATTACCCGATTCGTTTAGTGAAAGATAAAGCACTTTTACAACAATATGTGGAAAAGGCAAATAAAGAGACACAAGTGACTTTCGTCGGTCGTTTAGGTACTTATCGTTATTTAGATATGGATGTGACGATTAAAGAGGCTTTAGAAACAGCGGATGTTGTGAAAGAATCGTTAGAAAAACAGACCGCACTTAAACCATTCTATGTGAATATGGATTAAGTATAGTGAGCCTATAATCAAGCCATATACGATTTCGTGTATGGCTTTTGTTTAAATAAAGTTGAGTCAATTATGCATACTGAAAAATCTATTCGTGTAGTGGTTGAAAAAGATCAGTTTCCCTTTAAAAGAGTATTTTATTTGGGGAGATGATATGGAATATACAGCAAGAATGAAAAATTATGGTGTAGAAATGCTATTTCTAATCACAAAAAGTACAGTGGTTATTTACATGTTTTCGCATTTATATTTAAAACCTTATGGTTTTATTCATTGACCAAGCCGAGTTTTTCCAAATTAAGCATTGCTATCAGAGGAGTCTTTCATGGCATAATGGGGGACTTCTCACATCACAAGGATTACTTAAAATAACATGCAAAAACTTACTGTATTAGTGATTACGCATAAAGACTATGAATTCCCTCATTCAGCATGTTATCGTCCGCTGTTTGTAGGGGGCAAGATTACAAGAGGTCTAAATACTAAAGACTTTTACCAAGATAATTCAGGTATAAATATTGCTGAGAAAAATAGTAGTTTTTGTGAACTTACTGGGCTTTATTGGGCTTGGAAAAATGGTGTGTTTGAAAATAATCAATATGTTGGGTTGGTACATTATCGCCGTTATTTTGCAGGTAAAGCATTATATTTGAAGAAAAAAAGTATTGCTTCAGAGTCAGAACTGTTAACCATTTTAGAGAAATACGATGTAATTTTACCGAGAAAACGGAATTATTTTATTGAGTCAATTTACTCTCATTACCAGCATGCACATCATATTAAAGATCTTGATCTTACAAGAGACGTTATCACTGAATTGCAACCGGAATATTTAAAGAGTTTCGATGCCGTGATGCAGGGTCGTAAACTACATCTCTATAATATGTTTGTGATGCCATCAGAAAAAGCATCAGAATACTGCCACTGGCTTTTCTCTATTTTGTTTGAATTAGAGAAGCGCATAGATGTTACTCTGTATGATAATTATCAAAAAAGAGTGTTTGGGTTTATCGCAGAGCGTTTGTTTAATGTTTGGATTCTGTATAATCAACTAAATGTAAAATATCTTCCTGTTGTCAATTTAGATGGTGAGAATTTGATTAAAAAAGGACTTAATCTGTTAAAACGGAAGTTTTTAAAGTAAGAGTTAATCATGAATAGAATTACATGGTGTAAATTTATCCTTTTAATGACGGATTTGTTAGTGTTATTTAGCTCATTATTTATTGCTTATGATGTGTTAGATATCGCAAGGGATGGCCGTTTTTATTTTCCATTAGAAGAGTTTGATATTTATGTGTTGATCCATGCCTGCATATCAATCGTTGGAGTGTTATGGTTTTGGATACGGCTACGTCATTACACATATCGGAAACCATTTTGGTTTGAGTTAAAAGAGATTTTTAGAACATTAGTTATTCTTTTTATTATTGAACTTGCTATCGTGGCATTTTCTCGCCTTTATGTTTCTCGCTATTTTTGGTCGATTACTTGGTGTTGTATTTTTGTTTTGTTTCCATTTGCTCGAGTTATGGTAAAAAAATTATTAATAAAAACGGGCATGTATCTGAAGGAAACGATTATTATTGGTAATGGGCGTAATGCAAAAGAAGTTTTTGATGCATTAAATAATGAGTTTTATTTAGGGTTTGATATTAAATTATTCGTGACGACAGAGGATTATGGTTCAGAGTTTATTGAAGGTATTCCCGTTATGCGACATAACCCTGAATTACTCATGAAATTAGTCTCACCAGAATTTACTCAGTTTATTTTAGCGATTGATGAAGAAAATAAGGTTAAGCAAGATTTTTGGCTGCGTTATTTAATTCGTAAAGGCTGTCGCTCGATCTCTGTCATTCCTGACTTTCGTGGTATTCCGCTCTATGGTACAGATATGTCCTTTTTATTCAGCCAAGAAATGGTGCTTTTCCGGGTGAATAATAATTTGGCCAAACGCTCATCTAAAATAATGAAGCGGCTTTTTGATATATTCGCAGCATCTTTTCTTCTACTTTTGCTCTTACCATTCTGTATTCCTCTCTATTTTATAATTAAAAGAGATGGTGGGAGTTTTATTTATGGACATCCGCGAATTGGTCAGTATAAAAAGGAATTCAAATGCTTGAAGTTTAGAACGATGGTAAATAATTCTGATGAAGTGTTAGAAAAACTTTTAGCAACGGATGAAAGTGCTAGATTAGAATGGGAAAAAGACTTCAAACTTAAAGATGATCCACGCATTACACCAATAGGTAGATGGTTAAGAGCGAGAAGCCTAGATGAATTACCACAACTTTGGAATGTGCTTAAAGGTGAGATGAGTTTAGTTGGCCCCCGCCCAATTGTAAAAGAGGAATTACCTTACTATCAAGAAGATGTGGATTATTACCTTATGGCTAAACCAGGAATGACAGGCTTGTGGCAAGTGAGTGGACGAAATAATGTAAGCTATGATACACGAGTTTATTTCGATACCTGGTATGCTAAAAACTGGTCTTTATGGAATGATATTGTGATTTTACTTAAAACAGTGAAAGTTGTTTGGAAGAAAACTGGAGCTTATTAGTGAAGAACATCCTCATCACCGGTGGTTCTGGCTTCATCGGTTCTGCCCTTATTCGATATATCATTAACCATACTCAAGATTCTGTTATCAATATTGATAAACTGACCTATGCGGCAAATCAATCAGCTTTGAAAGAGGTAGAAAATAATCCTCGCTATGCTTTTGAGCAAATTGATATTTGTGATCTTAAGGCGATAGAGAGTATTTTTGAAAAATATCAGCCTGATGCAGTGATGCATTTGGCGGCAGAAAGTCATGTTGATCGTTCTATTTCGGGAGCGGCTGATTTTATTCAAACCAATATTGTTGGCACTTATACATTATTAGAAGTGGCGAAGAATTATTGGCATACCTTAGACGAAGCTAAAAAAACGACCTTTCGATTCCACCATATTTCTACTGATGAAGTGTATGGGGATTTATCCCTTTCTGCGCCAGCCTTTACTGAACATTCCCCTTATCATCCGAGTAGTCCTTATTCCGCCTCAAAAGCAGCAAGTGATCATCTGGTACACGCTTGGCATCGTACTTATGATTTGCCGGTGATTATCACAAACAGTTCCAATAACTATGGAGCTTATCAGCATGCTGAAAAGCTTATTCCTTTAATGATTTCAAATGCTGTGATGGGAAAGCCTTTGCCAATTTATGGTGATGGGCAGCAGATTCGTGATTGGTTATTTGTGGAAGATCATGTTCAAGCTTTATATTTAGTTTTAACAAAAGGTCGAGTGGGGGAAAGTTATAATATCGGTGGAAATTGTGAAAAAACAAACCTTGAAGTGGTTAAAACAATTTGCCAATTACTCGAAGAACTTGCGCCAAATAAGCCTAATCACATTAAGTATTACGAAGATTTAATGACTTTTGTCAAAGACCGACCTGGTCACGATGTGCGATATTCATTGGATTGTTCTAAAATTCATGCAGAATTAGGTTGGCAACCACAAATAACCTTTGAACAAGAACTTCGTCAGACGGTAAAATGGTACCTAGAGAATAATAGATAAATAAAGGAGAAGAACTACATGCAAATTACATTATCAACGGCTCCCGCTTCGGAGAGTTGGGGCAAAAATGCCATTTTAAGTTTTAATCAAGATCAAGCCGTTATTCATCTTAAAGATGATGAAAAATCTAACCTTGTTTTAGTTCAAAAAGCCGCACGTAAGTTACGTGGACAAGGTATTAAAGATGTTGAACTTGTGGGGGATGCATGGGAATTAGAAAATTGCTGGGCATTTTATCAAGGTTTTTACTCGGCGAAGCAAGACTATTCGATTGAATTTCCTCATTTAGATGATGAGCCGCAAGATGAGTTATTAGCGCGTATTGAATGTGGTGATTTTGTACGTGGAATTATTAATGAACCAGCCGAAACACTAACGCCAGTTAAATTAGCAGAGCGTGCAGCTGAGTTTATTTCTAAACAAGCCGAAAATTATGCCGATAAAAGTGCGGTCAGTTTTCAAATCATTTCGGGTGAAGCGTTAAAAGAGCAAGGCTACCACGGGATCTTTACTGTGGGGCGTGGTTCTATTAATCCACCCGCTATGTTGCAATTAGATTTTAACCCGACTAATGATCCAAATGCGCCAGTATTAGCGTGCTTGGTTGGTAAAGGTATTACTTTTGATAGTGGTGGTTATAGCATCAAACCAAGTGATGGTATGAGTACTATGCGTACCGATATGGGGGGCGCTGCGTTATTAACGGGCGCATTAGGATTTGCTATTGCACACGGCTTAAATCAACGAGTAAAACTCTATCTATGCTGTGCAGAAAACTTGGTAAGCGGTAATGCGTTTAAATTGGGTGATATTATCACATATAAAAACGGTGTAACCGCTGAGATTTTAAATACTGATGCGGAAGGCCGTTTAGTATTGGCGGATGGCTTAATTGAAGCCGATAGTCAAAATCCACAATTTATTGTCGATTGTGCAACCTTAACCGGTGCAGCGAAAGTGGCGGTGGGTAATGATTACCACAGCGTGCTTTCTATGGATGATGCGTTGGTAAATAGCTTATTCCAAGCCGCGAAAGAAGAAAATGAACCGTTCTGGCGTTTACCTTTTGAAGCGTTCCATCGTAGCCAAATCACGTCTTCTTTTGCTGATATCGCAAATACAGGTACAGCACCAGTTGTGGCGGGCGCAAGTACTGCAACAGCATTTTTATCGTATTTTGTGAAGAACTATCAACAAGGTTGGTTGCATATTGATTGCTCTGCCACTTATCGTAAATCTGGCAGTGATCTATGGGCGGTTGGCGCAACCGGAATTGGTGTGAAAACTTTAGCAAATTTATTAGTAACGAAAGCAAGTTAAGTAGGATTTTATGACAGAACGTACTTTTTCAATTATCAAACCCGATGCAGTAAAGCGTCATTTAATTGGTGCTATTTTAGGGCGTTTTGAAGCACAAGGATTTCGTGTTGTTGCGCTTAAAATGGTGCAATTAACCAAAGAGCAAGCGGAAGGTTTCTATGCGGAACACCAAGGTAAACCGTTTTTTGAACCGTTGGTGGAGTATATGCTCTCTGGTCCGATGGTGGTTTCTGTATTGGAAAAAGAAAATGCCGTAAAAGATTACCGCACTTTGATTGGTGCAACGAATCCCGCTGAGGCAGCAGAAGGCACTATCCGCAAAGACTTCTCGTTAAGTCAGCGAGAAAACTCTGTCCATGGTTCTGATAGCGTTGAAAGCGCAAAACGAGAAATTGCTTATTTCTTCGTAGATTCAGAAATCCAACCATAATTCATTTCGATAAAAAGCACTTAGTGAATCGCTAAGTGCTTTTATTTTTATTGCTTTTCAATTTTTGAGATAGTCTTTTTCATTGGATCAATTTCAGCTCGAATATGAAAGGCTTTCGCTAAATTCTCCGCATTTAACACGGCTTGCGTCTCACCTACAGCTAACAATTTTCCTTTATCTAATAGAACAATTTCATCACAAAATTGATAAGCCAACGAAAGGTGATGAATTGCGACGACACACGTATGTTCCGGTGTGAGTGATTGAAGCTGTTCCATCATATCAATTTGATAATAAGGGTCGAGCGGTGCAATCGGCTCATCGACTAATAAAACAGGTGATTCCTTAATACAGCAACGAGCGAGTTGTACACGCGCTTTTTCGCCTCCAGAAAGTTGTTGGAAAGGTTTGTCGAGCAAATGAGCTACCGCAAACTTTTCTGAAAACGCTTGAATTTTTGACCGCTCTTTTTCTTTTGGTAAGGTCGCAGCTAAACCTAATGCAATCACATCATAAACGGATAAATCCCAATGAATTTGCGTATTTTGTGCAAGGTAAGCAATGTGTTGGCTTTTTTCGGTTGCGTTCATCTTACTTAATGGCTGATCATCAAACCAAACCTCCCCTTGTTTGAGGGGCAGGATACCCGCAATGGTTTTCAATAAGGTGGATTTTCCCGCCCCATTGGCACCCATAATGCCAATCAATTTACCTGATGGAAGCGTACAGTAGATATCATTTAAGCAATAAGATTGGGTGAGTTTTTCAATTCTAATCATAGATTTTTCTCTGTTGCGTTAATAACATCCAAATCAAGCAAGGTGCACCGATAAGTGCAGTCAATGTGCCGATGTAAATATGTGAGAACAGCGGGATATATAAAATGGCTAAATCGGCCAGTAACAGCAATAATGCCCCGATTAACGCACTCGTAAGGTAAAGTTGCGATGGACGTGCTTTCAGTAAAATACGGGCGAAGTGTGGCGCGATTAAGCCGATAAAACCGATGGTACCGGTTTGTGGAATGGTTGCACCGACTAATAAGGCCACACCAAAGGTGCTGATGAAAAAGCTACGTTTCGGATCTACGCCCATGGTGCTCGCAGTTTCTTCACCAAAGGTGAGTAAATCTAAGTATCGACGAGTGTGGTATAAGCAGAAAACCCCTGCCAGAACAATCGGGAGTGAAATAAGCAGGGTATCTAATTTCGCCCACATCAACGAGCCTTGTAGCCAACGATAAAGTTCAGCTAATGCCCATGGGCTTTCTGCGTTGGATAGCAGTAATGCAATTGCTGAACCAAGTAACATATTGACCGCTAGCCCGCTTAGAATCATCATCGTGGTGCCGTAGTTTTTAGCAATCAAATACACGATTAAAAAGCTTAAAAGCGCACCAATCACACCACCGGCTAAGAGCAGTGAAAATGGCACGGCAAAATAATAGAGGATAAATACACTAGCGGCTGTTGCCCCAGCGCTACTGCCGAGTAAGCCTGGACTCGCTAATGGGTTTTGGAAAATACCTTGCATCGCATTGCCCGCTATTGCTAGGCTAGCGCCTGTCAATAAAGCTAAACCAATGCGCGGAAAACGAATATCCCACAGCACCATTGAACGCATATCGGTGAGTACGCCATCCGCATTTTTGAGATGCGCGAAATCACCGAGCTGATGATAAACTGCAAATCCGCTAATCAACAGCAACGCGAAGAAAAGTGCGGTATTTAATTTTAGTGTTTTGGTCAATGATCAATTTCCTATGTAATCCAAATATCATTTGTTAATTTTATTTTGTCAAATCTCCCCTAACCCCTCTTTGCTAAAGAGGGGGATTATAGTGTAGGGACTTATAATTCTGATGGTTTATTCTAATCATTTATACATAAAGACATATAAATATGTCATCTAGAGTTAATTTAATAATGAAATTCCTCTCTTTAGTAGAGTGGGTGGGATTATAGTGTCAAGATTTATAATTCTGATGTTTTCTTCTAATCATTTATACATAAAGACATATAAATATGTCATCTAGAGTTAATTTAATAATGAAATTCCCCTCTTTAGCAAAGAGGGGTTAGGGGAGATTTGTCAGCTACATTATTTTAATTGTTGATAAATCTTCTCCGCCCCTTGCCACACACCGTGATCAAAGCAATAGGTATATTTCATCGGGATGCTGACAAGTGGTTGGTTTTTGAAAAAATCTTGCAACATAGGGTGGTGCAGTAATTCAGCCTGTGCATTGTAACCTTGTTTGTCAGTCAGTGAAATGAGCACATTCGGTTGGCTTAAAATCACTTTTTCTAACGAGAAATTTTGTGCGGTAAGTGGCGTTTTTAACGGTGTTAATCCGAGTAAATTTAACAGCACAGGATATTGTGGGTAATAACTTTCTACCACACCTGTTTCCGATAAAATCAGTGTGTCAGTAAGCGGTCGATTTAAGTGAAAGTTTTGTGATTTTAGTTTTGTTACTAAATCAGTCGCCTTTTGCTCATTCCCCAGTTGTTTGCCTAATTCTAGAATCAGAGTAAATAATTCATCAGGCGTTTGTGGGCTGTCGTTAATTGGGATAATCTTCACACCGAGTTTTTTCAGCTCTGTGACTAATTGGGGATAAAAGGTTTCATTAATCAGAATAGTTTTATCCAAATAGGGCAATAATTCCGTTAATTGCGGTTCCAACACAGGCTTATCGGTATTGATTTTGTCTAACATCATCAACGGATTTTTCGAATAAGGTGACTGTGCAGCAATTTGCGAAGGTTCAGCCAGTTCGATAAGCAGTCTGTCACTGCAAAGCGTAAGTGAGACAAATTGTTCCGAAGACTGAGCGGTAAACGGAAGGAAAAGTGCGGTTAAAATTAAGCGAGTTTTTTGCATATAGATAATGATACGCTACGCCATCAAGAATGTAAAAAGGCGTGCTAAGCACGCCCTTATGAGTGAGTAATAATTAGAACGATCCTTTCAACCCAACGTAAACATTGCGACCTTCTTGGCCATAGCCCAGTACGTTTTCGTATTTTTTATTGAATACGTTGTTAAGATTTGCATAAATCGTCAAGCTATCCGCTACTTTGTAGTTCACGCCTAAGTTTGCCAAGGTGTAAGATGGCAATTTTACTTTATGTGTGCTGTAAGTTGGAGAGTAGTAGGTATCCATACGTTTGCCTGTGTAAGATACATTTACATCCGCACCCAATTTTTCAGTGATTTGGTATGCTAAGCCCGCGTTCGCTAAATGTTTTGGACGACGAGCTAATTCAGCACCTTTACTATCTCGAGTTTGAGTGTAAGTGTAGTTTGCATAAGCAGTTAATGCATCGGTAACTTTACCGTTGTATGCTACTTCAACACCTTTCACTTTGCTCTTACCTTCAAGGTTCACTGCACGGCTTGCATAGGTAGTGAAGTTGATGACTTCGCTGCTAATCGCATTTTTCACGTTGCGAGCGAAATAAGTCGCATCAAGGCTGTGACGGTTATCATCTGTTTCAAATAAGAAACCAACATCACCGCCTAAACTTTTCTCTGGTTGCAAATTCGGGTTGCCGATATAGCGCGCGTTGTAGCCGTAATATTCAGTGATTGTCGGGTTTTGAATCGCTGAACCGAAACTTGCGTGGGCTTTCACATTATTGTGTAAACGGTAAGCGCCCGCGATACGGCCAGTCCATGAGTTTTCGTATTCAGAGCTGTCAGTGTAACGACCACTAATATTCAAACTATGATCTGCATCGTGCAATAAGCGATATTCAGCCGCTAAGCTTTTCTCAACAAGCTTTTTATTGCCAGTATTGTTGAAATAAGACGAGTTGAAATCTGTTTTTTGATAGTCAGTTAAGAAGCTTAAACCTTGTGTGAGAGTGCCTTCACGATCGAAATTGACATCTAATTGATAGTTTGCATTGAGTTTTTTCGCATCATAAGCCGATGTGTAGCCAAGGGTATCGCTGTCAGTTTTGAGATGGCTTATCCCAACCTTGTGTTTAAGTAATTCATCATTATTACCTAAGAAACCGCTTAATTTGAATAAGGTTTCACGTGTGCGGGTGTAGTGGCCTTTTTCATCCGTTGCGCTGTTATCAAAGTTAGCAGTTTGGCTGCTGTGAGAGGTTAAGAAGTCGAAACCTTTTTGGTTATCGTCATAGCCGAAACGAAGAGAGGCGTTATCACGGTGGAATTTATCGCGTTCGCTTGAACCACCTGTGCTGACCGCTGTGCCATCTTGCGCGGTGTAGTTAAAATGGTTTTTGCTGAGTGCGGAAATGCCCTTGGTGTGGTGACTGTCACCATGTAAAGCATAATAGAAATTGTTGTTTGAGCCTGAAAGGGTCAATGAACCATCTACCGTACGATTCGAGCCAGTGCCAAAATCGTAATCAACGTTGAAGGTTTTGCCTTTTTCTAAGCCTTTTTTCGTGGTGATATAAATCACACCACCCATGGCATCACTTCCCCAAAGGGCAGATTGTTCGCCGCGTAATACTTCGATGCGGTCAATGTTGCTTAATGCTAAGCCACCGAAATCAAAGCCATAACCAGAAACAGGGTTCACTTTCACGCCATCAATAATCACTGCAGTGTGGTTTGCATCCGCACCGCGTAAGAATACATTGGTTAATGTGCCACGGCCGCCCGACGTGCTCACGGCTAAACTTGGCACAGTTTTCAACACATCACTGACATAAGTTGCACCACGCTGTGCAAAATCTTTTTCAGTTAAAACAGTAACAGATGAGGCGGTTTGATGAAGGCTAGTTGGCGTGGCTGATGCAGAATAGACGTTAATCACATCTAATTTTACCACGTCTTCAGCCGCAGCTAATGCTGGAATCGCTAATAAAATCGCTGAAGTAATCACATTTTTTTTCATTTTAAAATCCCTAGGATAAAAGTCTGTATAAAAGCGCCAGCAGTTTACACATTTGAGGCTTGGCAAGCAAATCTCTCATGATGAAAATAACTCATCATCAAAATGAATAAAATTTAAGAGAAATAAAAAATTTAAGGATTTTTCTGACCGCACTTTTTCGCCTTTATCCGCCTTATAGTTTCAAGTATAATGCCTGTATTTTTCATCACATTGTTATTAAAAAAATTATGAGTACAAAATTCAACGTAAAAACATTCCAAGGCATGATTTTAGCCTTGCAAGAATATTGGGCAAATCAAGGTTGTACCGTTGTTCAACCTTTTGATATGGAAGTGGGCGCAGGGACTTCTCACCCAATGACCGCATTGCGCGCATTAGGCCCAGAACCAATGGCATTTGCTTATGTGCAACCTTCACGTCGTCCGACCGATGGTCGCTATGGCGAAAACCCAAACCGTTTACAACATTACTACCAATTCCAAGTGGTGATTAAACCGTCCCCAGATAATATTCAAGAACTCTATTTAGGTTCTCTTGAAATGCTTGGTTTTGATCCAACACAAAACGATATCCGTTTCGTGGAAGATAACTGGGAAAACCCAACCTTGGGTGCGTGGGGATTAGGCTGGGAAGTGTGGTTAAACGGTATGGAAGTGACCCAATTTACTTATTTCCAACAAGTGGGTGGCTTAGAATGTAAACCCGTAACAGGTGAAGTGACCTACGGTTTAGAGCGTTTAGCGATGTACATTCAAGGTGTGGATTCTGTTTATGACTTAGTTTGGTCTGACGGCCCGCTTGGCAAAACCACTTACGGTGATGTGTTCCATCAAAACGAAGTGGAACAATCAACTTACAACTTTGAATATGCCGATACCGATTTCTTATTCTACTGCTTTGATCAATACGAAAAAGAAGCGAAAAGCTTATTAGAATTAGAGCGTCCGTTACCATTACCGGCTTACGAGCGAATTTTAAAAGCCGCACACAGCTTCAACTTGTTAGATGCACGTAAAGCGATTTCGGTCACAGAACGTCAACGCTATATTTTACGTATTCGTGCATTAACTAAAGGCGTGGCTGAAGCGTACTATGCGAGCCGTGAAGCCTTAGGTTTCCCTGGTTGTAAAAAATAAAGCGAAAAATGACCGCACTTTAAGCATTAACCCAACGATATAAGGAGAAAATGATGAAAGATTTTCAATACCCAGACGATATCTACACGGAAGCAGAAACTGATCCTAATACACTCGCGAATTTAGGCCCATTGGCTAGATTAGCGGGTGTTTGGGAAGGTAAGCGTGGTGTGGATATCAACCCAAAAGCAGAAGGGCCAGAAAAAGATCCTTATATCGAGCGTTATGAAGCACACCCAACCGATGGTCAAACCAATGGCCCGCAACTCTATTATGGATTACGTTATCACACCCATATTGTTGAGCCAGGCGAAGTGGAAACATTCCACGATCAAGTCGGTTATTGGTTATGGGAACCTGAAACAGGCAATATTTTATTAACTGGTAGCATTCCACGCGGCCAAACGTTTATTGCTGTTGGTAATGCACCGGCTGATGCGAAAGAGTTCACGGTAAAAGCGGTACGCGGTTCACTAACAAACGGCATCATTTCGAATCCGTTCTTAGAGCGTTCATTTACAACGGAAAGTTTTGAAATGACGGTGAAATTCCATGATGATGGCACTTGGTCATACGATCAAACCACCATCCTGATTATCCCGAATTATGATTCCCCATTTGAACATCGTGATCGTAACCGCTTAACCAAAATTGCTGAGCCGAAATTAAATCCAACTGCGGCAGCAGAACAAGGAGGTCAATAATGAAACCCATTCTTTATTATGCGGCAGATTGCCCTGATACTGCGCCATTTGTGGCAGAGTTAAAACGCTTGGGCGTGGATTATGAGTCAGTGGAAGTACTATCTTCCATCCCGAATTTGAAACAGTGGTTACGCTTGCGTGATCGTCACGCCGCATTTGATGATGCAAAAGCACAAGGCTATGCGGGCTTTCCGGCGTTATTGTTAGATGACGACCGTGTTATTTTGGATGAATCCAAATTAAAAGAGATTTTCTAAAGTAATGAAGAAGGTCAGTTTTTTACAATTTTTATTTAAAATTGGCGATGACTATTTAATGTTTCTACGAAATTTAACGCCTGCAGTGTTATTTTTATCACTGGCATTATTTATGTTTTCTGAGCTGGATTGGGTACATTGGGTCTGGAGTGATGTACCAGTGCTGTTTTTATGCCTCGCTTCTGGATTTATTGCACTCAGTGTAATGGCAATCAATACTGTCGCTTTTGTACGCAAGATGCTGAAAACCTTAAGAGCATTAAGCGGAGAGAGTGAACTTGATGAAAATATTGGTACGCTCGCATTATTTAAAATGCTCTGGGTGGAGAGCAACAGTAAACAACTAATCTTTTTTGCGGTAGTCAATATTGTTGCAGTATTTATGGTGTTAGTTTACGGCAGCAAATATGCCTTGAATTTTTATAGCTCAATTTCAGCATTAAATGATTAAGTCTCGAATATGAAAAAAATAACCCTAAAATTCACCGCACTTTTGCTTGGTTCTGCTTTAGCAACTAGCGTGTTGGCAACAGAAAATCACCAAAATACACAGAATTCAGATTATGAGCTTGAGAAAGTCTTAATTTTCAGCCGTCATGGATTACGCTCGCCAGTGGAAAAAGATCCACAAGAAATGGCAAAATATTCCCCGTATGAGTGGGCGAAATGGGATGTGCCATCAGGTTATCTCACGGCAAAAGGTACAGTATTAGAAACCTACTTCGGACAATATTTAGGTCAATGGCTTGCGGATAAAGGGTTATTAACAACTGAACGTTGTGCATCAGGCGAAGGCATTTTCGCTTATGCGAATGGCGTGCAACGCACAATTGCAACGGGGCAAGCTATTGTGGCAGGGGCTTTTGCCGGATGTAATGTGCAATTACACCATCGCGGTGAAATTGGTTCAGAAAAAGATCCAATTTTTACTACAAAAGTCCACAACCCAAGCAAAGCCTTGATTGAATCTGCAAAAAATAATGTTGATTTAACCGCTTTACAGAAAAAATTAGCACCAAATTATGCGCTATTGAGTGAAATCATTGATTACAAAAATTCACCAAACTGCTTACAAAAAGGCGAATGTGATTTAGGTGGAAAAGTCGGTGAATACAGTATTAAAGACGGCAAGTCGGTCAAGATTACTGGTTCTATTAGCACCGGGAAGAAAATTGTCAGTGCGTTATTGCTTGCACATTATGTGGGTAAGCCTGATTCAGAAATTGCCAACGGTCGTGTGAATAGCCAAGACAAATGGCGTGCAATTAACGAAATTAAAAACGAATATTACCACACGTTATTTAAAAACAATGAAGCGCTGGCACAAAATGCCTCATATCCGTTGTTAGCATTTATTCAGCGACAGCTAAATAGCAAAAATAAAATTAATTTATTGGTTGGACATGATTCTAATATCGTCGCTCTGCTTGCGGCATTGGGTGTTGAGCCTTATGAATTGAATAATTCATTAGAAAATATCCCAATTGGCGGAAAACTGATGTTTGAAGTGTGGAAACACAAACCAAGTGGTAAGCTCAAATTTAAGTTGGATTATGTGTATCAGAGCACTGAACAACTAATTAACATCACACCATTAAGTTTAACGACACCACCAAACCAAACAGCATTAACCCTCAAAGGCTGTGAAAAAGATGAAAATGGCTTTTGTGATTACGAACGTTTTCAACAGGTGTTGAGTGAGAGTGTTAAGAACGGTAAGAAGTAGTTGATTATCTAGAAAAAATACGCATTGAGAGATACAGAATTAAATTCTCAGGGGGTTATTGTGAGAGATATCTAGTGAAGGTTAAAGTAATAGATGAAGTGTAAGCGGTTAAATGTGGAGTACTATGATGGCTTTAAAGGTGTCGCAGAATAGTAATGAAGTAATAATTAAAATTCATTTGGAAAATGAAGATAACAAGACAGAAGTACCTCTTTCTAGAAAGGATTATTTTTTACAATTAACAAGTAAATCATTAGAAGCTCTAAGGAATTTTTCAGTATTTATTCTTTGTTTTGCTATTGCAAAGCAATTTGATTATGAGAAAAATTTTAATTTTGCCTATTATTTTTTTATTGCTGTAGCTATTTTTTCAGGTGTGTTGAATTTTTCTAAATTCTTTATTGAGTTAATTGATTTGCATAGAGGATATAGGTCTTATAATAAATCTAAAATTATATTCTCAATGTTTGTCATAGTAATTTTTATAGCATTGGTTGAAATAAGTACAATTTTTATATTTTTTAAGGAGTTTTTTTAAATAGATAAGTATTCTATTTAAATTTTAACTTCGTATAGGAATTTTTATATCATAATATAACTGCATAATTTTTTAATAATATAGTGCAATGTAGTGAATTTTATAACAGAGAAACAAAATGACAACCCAAAACTTCCTAGTAGAAATCGGCACTGAAGAGCTGCCTCCAAAAGCTCTCAAAACATTAGCGACCTCTTTTGCGGATAACGTTGAGGCGGAATTAAACCAAGCAGGTTTAACCTTCGATAAAATCGAATGGTTTGCTGCACCGCGTCGTTTGGCGGTGAAAGTGTTGAACTTAGCAACCCAACAACCGAGCAAAGAAATCGAAAAACGTGGACCTGCAGTATCTGCAGCCTTTGACGCGGAAGGTAAACCAACTAAAGCGGCAGAAGGCTGGGCGCGCGGTTGTGGCATTACTGTTGAGCAAGCAGAACGCATTGCAACTGATAAAGGTGAATGGTTAGTTCATCGTGCAAAAATTGAAGGTCAGCCGACCAAAAACTTACTAAACGACATTGTGGCCAATGCGTTGGCGAAATTGCCAATTCCAAAACCAATGCGTTGGGCAGACAAAACCGTGCAATTTATCCGTCCGGTTCACACCGTGACTATGTTGTTAGGTGATGAGTTAATTGAAGGCGAAATTTTAGGTGTGGCAAGTGCTCGCACTATTCGCGGTCACCGTTTCTTAGGCGAGAAAGAATTTGAAATTCAACACGCAGACCAATATCCACAATTGTTGCGTGAAAAAGGTTCTGTCGTAGCAGATTTCAATGAGCGTAAAGCAGAAATTTTGGCAAAATCTCAAGCAAAAGCGACCGCACTTGGCGGTGTGGCTGATATTGAAGAAAGCCTGCTTGAAGAAGTAACCTCATTGGTGGAATATCCAAACGTATTAGCGGCTAAATTTGAAGAACGTTTCTTAGCCGTGCCTGCGGAAGCCTTGGTTTACACCATGAAAGGCGACCAAAAATATTTCCCGATTTATGATAAAGACGGCAAATTATTACCGCACTTTATTTTTGTCTCGAACATCAACCCAGAAGATCCAACCGCGATTATCGAAGGGAACGAAAAAGTGGTTCGCCCACGTTTAACCGATGCGGAATTCTTCTTCAAAACCGACTTAAAACAAAAGCTGGTTGATCGTTTACCACGCTTAGAAACCGTATTGTTCCAACAACAACTGGGCACATTGAAAGACAAAACAGACCGCATTGAGCAACTTGCAGGCGAAATTGCAAAACAAATTGGTGCAGACGAAGCAAAAGCAAAACGCGCCGGCTTACTGTCAAAATGTGACTTAATGACCAACATGGTGTTTGAATTCACCGATACGCAAGGCGTAATGGGGATGCACTATGCCCGTCATGATGGTGAAGATGAAGAAGTAGCGGTGGCGTTAAATGAACAATATATGCCACGCTTTGCCGGCGATGAATTACCAAAATCACTCGTTGCAAGTGCGGTCGCTTTAGCCGATAAATTTGACACCTTAACGGGTATCTTCGGTATCGGTCAAGCACCAAAAGGTAGCGCAGACCCATTTGCATTACGTCGTGCGGCATTAGGTGCATTACGTATTATCGTAGAGAAAAACTTACCACTTGATTTAGAAGATTTAGTGAAAAAATCAGCCGCACTTTTTGGCGATAAACTTACGAATAAAAATGTGGTTGCTGATGTGGTGGACTTCATGCTCGGCCGTTTCCGTGCTTGGTATCAAGATGAAGGTATTGCGGTGGATGTGATTCAAGCGGTATTGGCGCGTCGTCCAACTCGTCCCGCTGATTTTGATGCGCGCGTGCGTGCGGTTTCACACTTCCGTACTTTAGATTCAGCGGAAGCGTTAGCGGCAGCAAATAAACGTGTAAGTAACATCTTAGCCAAAGCGGATGCTGCAATTGGCGAGATTAATTTGACCGCTTGCGTAGAGCCAGCAGAAAAAGCCCTTGCTGAAGCGGTACTTGCATTACGCACTGAAGTACAACCGCTTATCGCACAAGGCGATTACACCGCAGTATTAGATAAATTAGCGAACTTACGCGCACCGGTAGACAGTTTCTTTGATAACGTAATGGTAAATGCTGAAGATCCAGCATTACGCCAAAACCGTTTAGCGATTTTAAACACGTTACAAGACTTGTTCTTACAAGTGGCGGATATTTCGGTATTGCAATAATAGATCTAAAAAGGATGGTCAATTTTCCAACGACCATCCTTTTGTATATAGACTTCAACGGATTATTTCTCTATAATCACCCGCACTTTCCCCCCTTAGCTCAGTCGGTTAGAGCAGGCGACTCATAATCGCTTGGTCACTGGTTCAAGTCCGGTAGGGGGGACCATTTATTGAGATCGTATTAGGCGGTCTTTTTTATTGCCTTTTTCTAATGCGTTTTAGGCGTTATACCCTTTCAATAATTCAGTCCAATTTTCTTCATTGAATTGAATATTCATTCTGCTGACTTCTTTGACAAAAGAGCGGTGTAGTCTTTTCAGGTTGTCTTGTTTCCAAGAATCTCCTGATTTTTGACCGCACTTATCGAAATCAATGAGCCAACATTTTTGTTCAGTTTCGAGTTGTTGAACGAGAATATTATGAGCATTGAGATCCGTATGGCAAATTTGCAAATCATGCAGCTGACGAATTAATTTACCAATGGCTTGCCAGATATCATTCGGTAGCTGCTGGGTTTGCAAAAGTGCGGTCAGATCCTGGGCATTTTCGATCTTTTCAATCAATATATCCGCTTGGTAGCAAATACCTAATTTGCCTTTTTTAACACGTGCAGCAATCGGTTTGGGTACGGCTACACCTGCTTGATGGAGTTGATTTAAAAGCTGAAATTCCGCCACGCTGCGAGTTTCAGTAAATGATTGAAAACGATAGCGATCTTTGTTAAATTTTCCCCATAAACCACCGCGATAATAGTGACGAAGGGCTGTATTTACACCAAACAGATCTTTTGTATCCAGGAAGTAGGTTGTGCCACGTCCTTTGGCTGAACCGGTAATACGTTGTTGTTTTTCCCAAAACGCCGATTCAAAAAATAAAGCGGGCTCCGTTGGTTTTTCCGTGAGATTAAAAAGAAAGAATTGATTATCTTGTTGGAATTCAAGCATTTTAGTTGAACCGAATAATAGAAAATGCTCTCATTCTACTTTAAAATAGGTGGAAATTAAATGCGCGAGGAACTCAAATGTCCCATTCTCCACTTTTTACCTCTCCCCCTAAATCACTTTGTATTTTGCGTTTGTCTGCGGTGGGTGATGTTTGCCATGCACTTGCGGTGGTACAACATATTCAACGTTATTGGCCGCAAACAAAATTAACGTGGATTGTGGGTAAAACAGAAATGGGCTTGCTTTCTGGTATAGAAGGCGTGGAACTTGTTCCTTACGATAAAAAGAGCGGTTGGAAAGGCGTATGGAATTTATGGATGTTTTTGAAAAATAATCAATTTGATGCGCTTTTGAATATGCAGACGGCATTTCGTGCTTCTATTATCTCTCTTGGTATTCAAGCGAAATATAAAATTGGGTTTGGCAAAAAACGTTCTCGAGAAGGGCAGTGGTTGTTTGTGAATCGTCGAGTTCAAGATCCTGAAACGCCTCATGTACTAGATGGTTTCATGGCTTTTGCAGATTATCTTGGTGTACCACCGGCAGAGATGCTTTCTTGGCAATTGGCAATTTCTGATTCAGATCGAGAATATGCCAAACAGTTTATTGATCCTACACGTAAAAATCTGATTATTTCCCCTTGTTCTAGTAAAGTCGAGAAAGATTGGTTGATTAAACGTTACGCGGAGGTGGCGAACATTGCTCATCAACATAATGTGAATGTAATTTTTTGTAGCTCGCCGGCAAAACGCGAATTAGAAATGGTGAAAAAAATTACCGCACTTTGTGATTTTCAACCGGTTGATGCTTCAGGAAAAACCAGTTTAAAACAACTCGCCGCATTAATTCATCAAGCAAATTTGGTGATTTCGCCTGATTCTGGGCCAGCTCATATCGCGACCACGCAAGGAACACCAGTTATTGGATTGTATGCCTATCACAATCCATTGCGCACTGCACCTTATCATAATCTGGATAATGTGGTGTCGGTATATGAAGAAAATGTGCAAAAAGAACAAGGAAAGCCTTCAAGTGAATTGCCTTGGGCGACCAAATTAAAAGGCAAAAATTTAATGGCAGAAATTCAGGTAGAGCAAGTGGTGGTTCAGATGAGAGCGTTGAATTTATTTTAAGTGCGGTCAATTTTAGACATAAAAAAGCCCTCAAATGAGGGCTAAAAGAATCATAAAGTTCCTTGCGAATTATTCGCCTTTTTGTGCGTTGTAAGCTTCTAATGCACGAAGAGAGTAAGTGTAAGCCGCACCTGCATTTAATGCGATAGACATTGCTAATGCTGCTGCTACTTCTTCTTCAGTTGCACCTGCTTTCACCGCTTCATCAGCATGTACGCCAATGCAGCTTTCACAACGGGTTGTTACGGCAACCGCTAATGCAATTAATTCACGGGTTTTGGCATCTAATACGTTACCTTCTGCCGCTGCCGCACCTAATGCGCCGTAAGCTTGTAACATTTTAGGGTATTTTTTACCTAATGCACCGAATGATTTTTTAACGTGTGCTACATCATTTTTCCAATCTGCAAACATTGTTTTTCTCCTTAAATTTAGTACAAATTTCGAGAGGAATTATAAGCAGATTAGCGTATGATACTTGTCAAATTGTCTTAACTTTTAGACGGAAAATCTCACAATGGATTATTTAGATAAATTAACACAGCTGGCACAGGTGCGAGGGGAAATTAATATTCGCTGCTTGTTTCAAGGAGATTGGCAAGTTGAACATCAGCCAGATGCGGCGGAATATCAAGGTTTATTTCATTTAATCGAGCAAGGTGACTGTTGGGTAACCTTGGCGGGAAAACAATTTCATTTAAAAAAAGGCGATCTCTTTTTTCTCCCTCAAAATCGACCGCACTTTTTGGGCAGTTCTCAACAAAAAAGAGAGAATAGCCTACAGAGAGCGCAATCAAATGCACTTTTTAATGTCCATCAAATAGGTGCCGGTACGCCCGATCTGAAGATGTTTTGTGGGACGTTTTATTATCAAAAACCGTCATTATTAATTGATTCATTACCAGATTATTTGCATCTTTCGCTACAAAATACGCCTGTACAGCCTTTGGTTTCACTTTTTTTACAAGAAGCCGAGAAACCGGAGCAAGGCACGAAATCGGTGATTGATGCATTATCAAACGTATTGTTTATTTATATTTTGCGTCATGCTCAACAAATAGGTTTGCTCAATCAAGGCTTATTAGCTGCGTTGCAGGATAAAAGGCTGAATCAAGTCCTTGAAAAAATCCTGTTTTCACCTCAATTAGATTGGAATATTGAGCAATTAGCCGAGTTGGCATCCATGTCTCGTGCAACCTTTATGCGGATCTTTCAACAGCAATTAGGGATGCCACCAGGAAAATTTCTCACACAAGTGCGGTTAGAAATGGCTGCAGTTTTATTGAAAAATACGCAAAAGACCATTTTGGCAATCGCTCTTGAAGTAGGGTATCAATCAGAAGCACATTTTAGCAAGGCGTTTAAAGCAATTTATGGGCTTTCACCGAGCCAATTTCGTAAAACCTAGCCCATCGTTCAAAATTTACGCTATAATGACTGCACTTTAGGTGGCTTTGTCGCCTTTAATTTTTTAAGGTATTGTTATGTTTAATAAAATATTTTCATGGTTTGAAAACCGTTTAAATCCTTATCCGAAAAGCAATCCAACGACGCCTGAAAAAGGCTTGTTCCGTTTTATTTGGTCAAGCATTGATGGTATGAAAGGTTGGATCTTTTTACTCGCGGTATTGACGGTCGGTACTGGTGTGATGGAAGCCTTACTTTTCCAATTTATGGGATTATTGGTAGATTGGCTCGGCGCTTATTCACCAACCACACTTTGGCAAGAAAAAGGGCATTTACTCGCCGGTATGGCAGCCTTGCTTATTTTCAGTATTGTATGGTCATTTGTGGGCGTGAATGTGCGCTTACAAACGCTACAAGGGGTGTTCCCAATGCGTTTGCGTTGGAATTTCCACCGTTTGATGCTAGGACAAAGCTTAAGTTTCTACCAAGATGAATTTGCAGGCCGTGTATCGGCGAAAGTGATGCAAACCGCCCTTGCAGTGCGTGATACCGTCATGACCATTGCGGATATGTTGGTGTATGTTGCTGTCTATTTTATTACTTCAGGTTTGGTGCTTGCGGCTTTAGATACTTGGTTTTTAGTGCCGTTTTTCTTGTGGATTGTGGCATTTGTGACTATTTTACGTCTGCTTATTCCTCGTTTAGCCAAAACCGCACAACGACAAGCTGATGCGCGCTCTCTCATGACGGGTCGTATTACGGATGCTTACTCAAATATTGCAACGGTAAAACTATTTTCACATGATGCGAGAGAAGCCAATTATGCAAAACGTTCCATGGAAGAATTTATGGTCATCGTGCATGCACAAATGCGTTTGGCGAGTTCATTAGATACCTTAACTTATGCAACCAATATCTTCTTAACGTTAAGTACTGCGATTTTAGGTGTGGTGTTATGGCAAAACGGTCAAGTCGGTGTGGGGGCGGTGGCGACTGCAACTGCGATGGCGTTACGTGTAAATGCTCTTTCTCGTTGGATTATGTGGGAGTCTGCTCGCTTATTTGAAAATATCGGGACAGTGAATGATGGTATGGCAACGCTAACCAAACCGCATACCATTGTCGATAAGCCAAATTGTGTTGCATTAGAAGTGAAACAAGGTGAAATCAAATTTAACGATATTTCGTTTGCCTATTATCCGAATAAACCGTTGCTTAACCATTTTAATCTCACCATCAAACCGGGTGAAAAAGTGGGCTTAATTGGTCGTTCTGGTGCAGGTAAATCAACCATTGTGAATTTACTTCTACGTTTCTATGAAGCGCAAGAAGGTTCAATTACTATTGATGGTCAAAATATTTTAGATGTAAGCCAAGAAAGCCTTCGTAGTCAGATTGGTCTTGTAACACAAGATACCTCGCTTTTACACCGCTCTGTTCGCGATAATATTATTTATGGTCGCCCAACAGCGACAGATGAAGAAATGTTCAATGCAGCTAAACGTGCGGAAGCAGCCGATTTCATTCCTTATCTCAGCGATGCTCAAGGCAGAAAAGGCTATGATGCTCATGTTGGTGAACGTGGGGTGAAACTATCGGGTGGTCAACGTCAACGTATTGCCATTGCGCGTGTCATGTTAAAAGATGCGCCAATTTTACTGTTGGATGAAGCGACCAGTGCGCTGGACTCCGAAGTGGAAGTGGCGATCCAGGAAAGTCTTGATAAGATGATGGAAAATAAAACGGTTATTGCCATTGCTCACCGTTTATCCACTATTGCGGCAATGGATCGTTTAATCGTGTTAGATAAAGGACAAATTGTCGAACAAGGAACTCACGCAGAATTGCTTGAACAAAATGGCCTTTATGCTCGCCTTTGGAAACACCAAAGTGGTGGCTTCTTAAGTGAGCATGCCGAGTAAAACACAGGAAAAAATGACCGCACTTTGCAAAGGCATAAATCTAGAGAAAGTTTAGATAGCGATTGAACTTTTCTCATAATTAGTGCGAATTTCCTTTGACTATTTTATTGACAACAGGTAATATTCGCACCCTATGCAAAAGGTAAAACTACCCCTAACCGTTGATCCGGTTAAAGACGCTCAACAAAGAATTGATTATGATGGTTATTATACCGCTAGTCAGTTAGTGCGTTTAGCTGAATCTACGGGGAAAGTGCTCAGCGATGCACAGGTAACATTATCGTTTTATATTGATCCACAAAAATTAGTGGTGATGAAAGGGCAAGTACAAGTTGATGTTGAATTAGAGTGTCAACGTTGTGGCGAGCCATTCAAACAAACATTGGAATGTCATTTTATGTATAGTCCAGTGGCTAATTGGGATCAGGCTGATGACTTGCCGGAAATTTATGAGCCAATCGAATTTAATGAGTTTGGTGAAATAGATTTACTTGGTGCAGTGGAAGACGAACTTATTTTAGCTCTACCGCTTGTCCCAATGCATTCATCTGAACACTGTGAAGTGTCCGCGCACGAACAGGTTTTTGGCGAATTGCCTGAAGAATTGGCAAAAAAACCGAACCCGTTCGCTGTATTAGCTAATTTAAAGCAAAAGTAAATTAAATTTAGGAGTATAGCCAATGGCTGTTCAACAAAACAAAAAATCTCGTTCACGTCGTGATATGCGTCGTTCACACGATGCATTAACTACTGCTGCAGTATCAGTGGATAAAGCAAGCGGTGAAACTCACTTACGCCACCACGTAACTGCTGACGGTTACTACCGTGGTCGCAAAGTGATCAATAAGTAATTTCACTTATAAGGTATTCACTTGAACCGTCTAACCTTAGCGTTAGATGTGATGGGCGGGGACATTGGTCCCCGTATTACTATCCCCGCATCTCTTTCAGCGTTGGAAGCAGATCCAATGCTCTCTTTAGTGCTGTTTGGCGATAGCCAACAAATTTCCCCTTTACTGGAAAATGCACCTTCTTCCCTTTTAGAACGTATTCAAATTCATCATTGCACAAAGACTATTGATAACAATCAAGGTATTTCTCATGCATTGCGTCATAGCAAAGGTACGTCGATGCGTTTAGCTATTGAAATGGTTCAGAAAGGTGAGGCGCAAGGTTGTATCAGCGCAGGAAATACGGGTGCATTAATGGGATTGTCAAAGGTTCTCTTACAGCCTTTAGAGGGGATTCAACGCCCAGCGTTGGTATCCTTATTACCGTCGATGACGGGTGATAAAACCGTGATGTTAGATTTAGGCGCAAACGTAGAATGTTCTGCTCAAAATCTTTATGAATTTGCCATCATGGGCTCGATCTTTGCCGAAAACCGATTGAACTTAGTTTATCCACGTATTGCCTTACTCAATATTGGTGTGGAAGAAATTAAAGGGCATCAATCCATTCGTGAAGCTGCGAATTTATTAGAAAAATCGACCGCACTTAATTATACCGGCTTTATTGAAGGTAACTTTTTATTAAATGGCGAGGCTGATGTGATCGTGAGTGATGGGTTTTCGGGAAATATTGCATTAAAAACCCTTGAAGGGGCGGCTAAAAATCTGTTATCTCTTCTGAAAGGAAAAGAAAAACAGCCTATTTTTAAATCGCTTGCCAAATTTATTCTGCGTTTTTTCTTTAAAGATGCTTATCATCGCTTGAAACGCATTAACCCTGATGAATATAATGGGGCGTCTTTACTCGGATTAACGGCTGTTGTGGTGAAAAGCCATGGCAGTGCAAATGTGGATGCATTTGCTCGTGCAATTGCGGATGCAGCTTTGCAAGCGCGTTTGCAAATTCCACAAAAAATCTTGGCGGGTTTACAACGTTATTAATTAATAAGTTTTGATATTATGAATAGTAGAATTTTATCCACCGGTAGCTATTTGCCGAGCCATATTCGTACCAATGCGGATTTGGAAAAAATGGTTGATACTTCAGATGAATGGATCGTGACTCGTTCAGGCATTCGTGAACGTCGTATTGCAGCAGCAGATGAAACTGTTGCAACAATGGGATATGAAGCAGCCAAAAATGCACTTGAAATGGCCAACCTTGATCCTCAAGAAATTGAGTTGATCATCGTTGCGACAACCAGTGGTTCTCATGCTTATCCAAGTTCAGCTTGCCAAGTTCAAGGTTTATTAGGCATCGAAGACGCAATTTCTTTTGACTTAGCGGCGGCTTGTACCGGTTTTGTTTATGCTTTAGGCGTAGCGGATAAATTTATTCGTTCAGGCAGCGTGAAAAAAGCCCTTGTGATTGGTGCAGATCTTAACTCGCGTAAATTAGATGAAACCGATCGTAGCACTGTCGTGTTATTTGGTGATGGTGCAGGTGCGGTGATCTTAGAGGCATCAGAGCAAGAAGGCATTATTTCAACGCATTTACATGCATCGCCAGATAACAATGCGGCATTACTACTTCCACAAGCTGAACGTGGTGTGGAGAAATCTGGTTATATTGAAATGCAAGGTAACGAAACCTTTAAATTAGCGGTACGTGAGCTTTCTAATGTGGTGGAAGAAACCCTTTCTGCTAATAATCTCCAAAAAACAGATATCGACTGGCTTGTGCCACATCAAGCGAATTTACGTATTATCACCGCGACAGCGAAAAAATTAGAGATGGATATGTCGCAAGTCGTGGTAACGCTTGATCGTACAGCGAATACCAGTGCGGCGACTGTGCCAACGGCTTTAGATGAAGCGGTGCGAGATGGTCGAATTCAACGCGGTCAATTGCTTTTACTCGAAGCTTTTGGCGGTGGTTGGACTTGGGGTTCAGCATTGGTGCGATTCTAATTAATTTGTTAGAATCCCGACAGAATTTTAAAAGTGCGGTTAAATTTGACCGCACTTTCATTTTGTTTTCATAAATCTTACGTCTACATAAAAAGTTTGGAATTAGTGAGTATAATTTTTAAAAAAGCAAATTAATTTGATAGTATTTATTTAACTTCCCCTAATTGTTTTCTAACTAAGCGGTATATGTCGCACCCCCTTTGTTCCCCGCCATCACAAGCTAAACCAGAATAATATTTAGCATTAATCCAATCTTGATAGGCAAGACCGAGCCTTAGAGCTAGCATGATTTGAGCTTCTGTATTCCCATTATCTGCTGATTTTTTAAGCCACTCAGTAAATTTAATTGAATCTCGTTTTACTCCTTGCCCATTAGCATACATTCTAGCTAAATTAAATTGAGCTTTATCGAATCCCTGATCTGCTGCTTTTTGATACCACTCAACAGCTTTGAGATAATCTTGTCTGATGCCTAGCCCATTAAAATACATCCATCCTAAATTATATTGAGCATTCGCAAAGCCTTTCTCTGCCGCTTTTTTAGTCCATTCAAAAGCTTTAAAATAGTTTTGTGTCACTCCTAAGCCGTTGAAATAAATATCTCCTAAGTTAAATTGAGAATAAACATCACCTTGTTGTGCAGCTTTCTGATACCATTCAATAGCTTTAGAATAATCTTTTTTAACTCCTCGTCCATTGGCATACATAATTCCTAAATTATATTGGGCTTTAGTATTACCTTGTTCTGCTGACTTTTGATACCATTCAAATGCTTTAAACTCATCCTGTTTTGTGCCTTTTCCTTCCAGGTGCATCTCTCCTAATATTCCTTGAGCAATGGCATCTCCTTGCTCAGCTAAAGGTTGTGTAAGGCGTAATATGTTATGATAGTCGCCTTTATTATATAAAATAGAAATTTGTTGCTGTTGCTCTGGAGACATTGCAAGAACATTGAAATTTGTTAAGCCAAACCAAAGTAAAATTGTGGCAAGTAAGATTTTAGTAAAACGCATAGATAGATTACCTTGTAGTTAATTTACTTAATTTTTAAAGATTTATAAGATAATTATAAATATAGATTAATATTAATTCTTATATAATTTCTAATCAAGATCTAGTTAAAATCCTTTTCTGTTTAAAGTAGCATAGTGAGCTAACCATGAGTGAGAGAAAATAATTTATAAATTTAAGTCTAAAAATAGATTAGCCCAAAAAATATTAGTTTTAGAGTTGAGATGTAGTTTATAGTATTATGGTAAATTTTGGTGACTCACACTCTATTATTAATAGTTGGTTATGTTGTGAGGTATTACCATCTTTTTTAGACTGCTGTAAGAATAGAAAAAAGTTGTAAGAAGTGATAATGATGAATAAGGAATATACTTCCTAGTAAGTAAAAATACGGTAACACTTTATGTGGTTGGACTTGGATGCTTGATTTGGTGTGATTTAGATTATTTTGATATAATTCTCAGAAGCATATTTGTAAAACGAAAGTGCGGTTAAATTTGACCGCACTTTCAACATTTAAACGATGAAGAAATAGGAAGAAAACATGAAAAAATTCGCAATGGTTTTTCCAGGACAAGGTTCTCAAGCTGTTGGCATGTTAGCTGATCTTGCTAACGAATATCCGGTAGTCACTGAGACTTTTAAACAGGCATCTGAAGCGCTTGGCTATGATTTATGGAACTTGGTTCAACAAGGTCCAGCAGAAGAATTAAATAAAACTTGGCAAACTCAGCCGGCATTATTAGCGGCATCCGTTGCGATCTTCCGTGTATGGCAAGAAAAATACCCACAATTGCAACCAAGTGTGATGGCTGGTCACAGTTTAGGTGAATATTCAGCATTGGTTTGTGCAGGTGTCATTGATTTCAAAGACGCAATCAAATTAGTCGAATTACGCGGTAAATTAATGCAACAAGCAGTACCAGAAGGTACTGGTGCAATGTATGCGATTATTGGTTTAGACAATGAAGCGATTATCAACGCATGTAAACAAGCCGAGCAAAGTGAAGTAGTATCTGCAGTAAACTTTAACTCACCAGGCCAAGTAGTTATCGCGGGAGCGAAAGAAGCGGTAGAACGTGCAGCAGCATTATGTAAAGAAGCGGGTGCAAAACGTGCTTTACCATTAGCGGTAAGCGTGCCTTCACATTGTGCATTAATGAAACCAGCAGCAGAACAATTGGCCGTAACACTTGAAGGCATTACGCTTAATGCGCCAGCAACACCAGTATTAAACAACGTGGATGTCAAAGCGGAAACAGAAAGTGCAGAAATTCGTACCGCACTTATTCGTCAGTTATATAGCCCAGTTCGTTGGACTGAAACCGTTGAGAAAATGGCGCAAGATGGCGTAGAAGTTTTAGTTGAAATCGGCCCAGGTAAAGTATTAAACGGTTTAACAAAACGTATCGTGGCAGAATTACAAGCAACATCAGTAAATGATGCAGCATCATTAGATGCTGTTGAAGCATTATTAGCATAAAAGGGGATTAAAAATGCAAAATAAAATCGCATTAGTGACAGGTGCAACACGTGGTATTGGCCGCGCAATTGCAGAAGAATTAGCATCAAAAGGTGCATTTGTAATTGGTACCGCAACCTCTGAAAAAGGTGCTGATACAATTTCAGCTTACCTTGGTGACAAAGGTAAAGGTTTAGTATTAAATGTGGCAGACAAAGAAAGTATTGATGCCGTATTAGAACAAATTAAAGAACAATTCGGTGATATTGATATCCTCGTGAATAACGCAGGTATCACTCGTGATAACTTATTAATGCGTATGAAAGATGAAGAATGGTTCGATATTATGCAAACCAACTTAACCTCTGTATTCCATCTTTCTAAAGCAATGTTGCGCTCCATGATGAAAAAACGTTTCGGTCGTATCATTACTATCGGTTCAGTGGTGGGCTCAATGGGTAACCCTGGTCAATCTAACTACTGTGCCGCAAAAGCCGGCTTAATTGGTTTTTCTAAAGGCTTAGCAAAAGAAGTGGCATCACGTGGTATTACTGTAAACGTTGTGGCGCCAGGCTTTATCGCAACAGATATGATAGAAGTGCTTACTGAAGAACAAAAAGCGGGTATTCTTGGTAATGTCCCAGCTGGTCGTTTAGGTGAGCCAAAAGATATCGCAAAAGCGGTAGCGTTTTTAGCTTCTGACGATGCGGCTTATATTACCGGTACCACATTACATGTGAATGGTGGCTTATATATGAGCTAACCCTTTCATGGGGATATATGAGTGATTTTGTCTATAACATATAGCAAAGCAGTTTAGTTAATGATAAAATCCCAATCGCAATGTAACTTTTTCTCTGTATGTGTTTTTACATTGCCTGTTTTTTTGTGGTGCGACCACCTAAGAAATAGTTGCAACTTTATCAAAAATGCATACACTAACCGCTCTTAAATGAGTTAAAACAACAATAGGAAAAACAAATGAGTATTGAAGAACGCGTGAAAAAAATCATCGTTGAACAATTAGGTGTTAAAGAAGAAGACGTAAAACCAGAAGCTTCTTTCGTTGAAGATTTAGGTGCGGACTCTTTAGATACAGTTGAATTAGTAATGGCTTTAGAAGAAGAATTCGATATCGAAATTCCTGATGAAGAAGCTGAAAAAATCACAACTGTTCAATCTGCGATTGACTACGTTCAAAACAATCAGTAATTTTTAAGTTGGGCGATCTTTTAGGTCGCCTAATTTTTTTCTTTAAATTTCTTTTCTACATTCTTTATCTTCAAATAAAAAAATATATCTAAATCTCTTAAATTTCTGACCGCACTTTCCTTTTTTAATCTTTCTCAGATTTGCTTTTATTATTAAGTCCCTTTATTTTTTGATTTAAAACAAGATTTACCTTAAAAGTACTTATTATGAGTTAATTTTGATGCTAGTATTCGATCAAAATTTTTTCTAATTAACCATAAAATGATTCGGAGTATCTTATGGATTTTCTAATGAACCTAGGTGAAGGTAGCCAGTTTGCTATTCAGCTTGTTATTGTTCTTATCTGTTTGTTTTACGGGGCAAAAAAAGGTGGTATCGCACTGGGTATGCTTGGTGGGGTAGGCTTAATTGTTCTTGTTTTCGGCTTTGGTATTGAACCAGGTAAGCCAGCTATCGATGTAATGCTAACTATCCTTGCGGTGGTAGTGACATCGGCAACATTACAAGCCAGTGGTGGTTTAGATGTCATGTTACAAATCGCGGAGAAAATGCTTCGTCGTAACCCGAAATATGTCAGTATTTTGGCACCATTTGTAACTTGTTTCTTAACTATTTTATGTGGTACAGGTCACGTGGTTTATACCATGTTACCAATCATTTATGATATTGCGATCAAAAATGATATTCGTCCTGAACGTCCAATGGCAGCAAGCTCAATTGCTTCTCAAATGGGTATCATTGCGTCACCTGTTTCTGTGGCAGTAGTGACTTTAACCACATTCTTAGTGAATGCTAAAACACCATTAGCAGGTTTTGATGGTTATTTAGATTTATTAAAAATTACCGTGCCTTCAACCCTTTGCGGTGTATTGGCTATCGGTATTTTCAGCTGGTTCCGCGGTAAAGATTTAGATAAAGACCCAGAATTCCAAGAGAAATTAAAAGATCCAGAATTCAAAAAATATGTTTATGGTGATAGCACATCATTATTAGATAAAAAATTACCACAATCTAGCTGGAATGCGATGTGGATCTTCTTTGGTGCAATTTTAGTGGTAGCGGTATTAGGTTACTTTAAAGATTTACGCCCAGCCTTTGAAAAATCAGCACCAGCTCAAGTAGTTGAAATTGTTTCTGCCGATAAAGCAGTGAAATCTTTCAATGTTAAAGACGGTAAAATTGTTGCATTAGCAAAAGATGGTACATTAGTGCTTGATGTTAAAGACAGCAAAGCGAAAACACAAACAGCCTACAATAACGTTGCAATTTATAACGATAAAGGTGAAGTCGCTCAAACAATTACCGCTCAAGATAACAATGTTGTCATCACTGCGGGTGATAAAACTGAAACTATCGATAACGCTGCAATCGTATTAAAAGACACTGCGAAGAAAAAAGTGAATTTAAGTATGGTTCACGTTATTCAAATCTTCATGTTATTAGCGGGTGCATTAATTGTTATCTTTACTAAAACTGATGCGGGTAAAATCAGTAAAAATGAAATTTTCCGTTCAGGTATGATTGCATTAGTGGCTGTATTCGGGATTTCTTGGATGGCAGAAACCATGTTTACCGTTCACACTCCAATGATGAAAGCAGCACTTGGTGATGTGGTAAAAGCACATCCTTGGACTTACGCCGTGATGTTGTTATTAATTTCTAAATTCGTAAACTCACAAGCGGCAGCATTGGTTGCATTCGTTCCATTAGCTTTAGGTATCGGCGTTGATCCAGCTGTTATATTAGCCTTTGCTTCAGCTTGTTACGGTTACTACATTTTACCAACTTACCCAAGTGACCTTGCGGCAATCCAATTCGACCGTTCAGGCACAACCCACATTGGTAAGTTTGTAATTAACCACAGCTTTATTTTACCGGGCTTAATCGGTGTAATCACTTCATGTATCTTTGGTTACATTTTCACAAGCTTGTTTGGTTATCTATAATAACTAACAGATAAAAGAAAAGGCTATTCGTTTGAATAGCCTTTTTTGTTTGTAAAGTGCGGTTAAATTTTAGGATGTTTTATCTCAATGCTACATTTGACTTTATCATTCATAAACATTCCTAAAACTGACCGCACTTTTGCTCTTCTTAAAATAAATTCCTGCTAAAGGTTGAAACATAGGGGGATTTATTGCGATAATCCTCATTATTTTTTGGGTGATCTTTCGGGCTACCATTTTTTCAGGTGGCCAGTTTTTATTAGGAAAGATTAAATTGAACATTATTTAAGTAAGTTAGAAGAATAACAATGGCTGAAAAACGTAATATTTTTTTAGTAGGTCCAATGGGCGCAGGTAAAAGCACCATTGGCCGTCAGCTTGCGCAACAATTGAATATGGACTTTGTCGATTCAGATGCAGTAATTGAGGAACGTGCGGGAGCAGACATTAGCTGGATTTTTGATTTAGAAGGCGAAGAAGGTTTTCGTAAGCGTGAAGAGCGAATTATCAATGAATTAACCCAATTACAAGGCGTTGTGCTTTCCACTGGTGGGGGAGCAGTGATGTCAAAAGAGAATCGTAATTATCTTTCTGCTCGTGGTATTGTGATTTATTTAGAAACCTCAGTAGATAAACAATATCAACGTACGCAACGTGATAAAAAACGTCCTTTATTACAAGGAACGGATAACCCGCGCCAAGTGTTGGAAGACTTAGCCAAAGTACGCAATCCGTTATACGAAGAAATTGCAGATATTACTTTGCCAACAGATGAGCAAAATGCCAAAGTAATGGTTAATCAAATTGTTGATTTAATTGATAATCTAAACGGCTTAAACGGTTCACTCTAAGGATTAAAAATGTTGTGCGTAAATGTTGAATTAAAAGAACGTCGTTATCCTATTTATATTGGCGAAGGGTTACTTAAAGATGAAACCTGTTATCCGCTGAAGAAAGGGGATAAAGTGATGATTGTGACTAATCCAACTGTCGCACAATATTATCTTGAGCCCGTTACAGAAACGTTAGAAAAAATAGGTTGTCAGGTTGAATCGGTATTATTGCCTGATGGTGAAAAATATAAAACGCTCGAGTCTTTAAACCTCATTTTTACCGCACTTTTAAAGCATAATCATGGGCGAGATACTACGATTGTTGCATTAGGTGGTGGCGTGATTGGTGATGTAGCAGGTTTTGCTGCAGCAAGTTATCAGCGTGGTGTGCGTTTTATTCAAATGCCTACCACATTATTAGCCCAAGTGGATTCTTCTGTTGGTGGCAAAACCGCCGTTAATCATGAGTTAGGCAAAAATATGATTGGGGCGTTTTATCAACCTTCTACGGTGATCATTGATACCCTTACACTCAATACTTTGCCAAAACGTGAAGTGAATGCGGGACTTGCGGAGGTTATAAAATATGGGGCGATTTTAGATTATGCCTTTTTTGAATGGCTTGAAGCTCATATTGATGAATTGGTCGCGTTAAATCAACATTCACTGCAGTATTGCATTGCGCGTTGTTGTCAAATCAAAGCCGATGTTGTTGCACGCGATGAAACTGAAAAAGGCGATCGTGCATTATTAAATCTCGGTCATACTTTTGGTCATGCAATTGAAACACATTTAGGCTACGGAAATTGGTTACACGGTGAAGCCGTTGCTGCTGGAAGCATGATGGCAGCGGTGTTATCTGAACAATTGGGCGATCTTTCTTTTGAAGATGTTGCACGTTTAGAAAAACTTTTAGCGCGTGCTAATTTGCCGACTGTTTCGCCTGATACCATGCAGCTAGACGATTATTTACCGCACATGATGCGTGATAAAAAAGTGCTGGCAGGCAAGTTGCGTCTTGTGTTGCTAAAAGCGCTTGGTCAAGCCTATGTGGCAACTGATACTGACAAATCTCTTGTGCTAAACGCGATTGAGCGTTGCACACAACATGACTAACAGTCATTGCTCCATGTTGCGTCCGAAAAATAATAAAACGAAACCCCGAATTAAACACCGCCCGTTTTTAAAATGGGCGGGTGGTAAATTTCGTTTAACGGACGATCTCAATCGCGTCTTTCCTAAAAGAAAACAGTGTTTGATCGAACCTTTTGTGGGGGCGGGGGCTGTTTTTCTTAATTCTCATTTTGAGCGTTATATTTTGGCAGATATTAATCCGGATTTGATTAACTTGTTTAATATCGTCAAAGAAAATGTGGATGCCTATATTGAGGCTTGTAAGCCAATTTTCTTCGCCGAAAATGCCAATACAGCCGGCTATTATTACGCTCAGCGTGATGCCTTTAATCAATCAAGCGATCCTTTCGAGCGTTCGGTGTTGTTCCTTTATTTGAACCGTTTTGGATTTAATGGATTGTGCCGTTATAACAGTAAAAATGAGTTTAATGTGCCCTTTGGCGCTTATAAAACCCATTATTTCCCTGAAGATGAATTGCGCTATTTCGCCCATAAAGCACAAAGTGCGGTATTTTTATGCGCTGATTTTCAACAGACCTTTGAATTAGCGGATAAACACAGCGTGATCTATTGTGATCCGCCTTATGCACCGCTTCCGCAAGATACCAATTTTACTGGATATGCAGGAAATGCTTTTGGCCTTGAACATCAAAAGAATTTAGCGGAATGTGCAAAGAAAGCGCAAAAAGAAAAGCAAATTTCCGTGGTGATTTCTAACCACGATACGAAATTTACGCGTGAGATTTATAAAGGGGCAAAATTTAAACGCGTTAAAGTACAGCGCTCGATCAGTCAATCTTCAGAAAAACGAGTTAAAGTAAAAGAATTAATCGCCATCTTTAAAGGTTAGTTTAGCAGGTTAATTCTGGATTGATTTTAATCTCAAAGCCTTTTACTTCGGGATAAGTCGGTTGAATTGCAGTGAGTAATTCGCTTTGTCGAAATAAAATCCCTTGGCGAACGACCGCACTTTTGACTTCGATAAAGAGTTTCCCATCTGTGATGGAGCCTAAACGAAAAAGTCCTTTAAATTCTTGAGGAAAAAGGCGGCTGATGTTTTGGTTCAGTTCATTCAACATTAACCCTTTCTGCATGATTTTGGCAAATTGAGATCCTTCCAGCACATCAATAATATTCATGGCTTTTTGATAACGCTCATGCTTGTTTTCCACAAAAATACCCCAATAATGACTTTACGTTGAATTTCCGATACAATACACACAAATTTTGTCAGAGACAATAAGATGATGAAATCAAACAAAGGTAAAACAAATTTCTGGTCGCAGTTGCTGTTAAGCATGATTGCGATTTTTGCTTTACCTGTTGCTCAGGGATTGGAGGCGCCGCCTTCATCAAATATGAGTGGCGAAAATTACCAAACATCATCTGAACAACATATGTTGATTGCGGTGCGTGAAATTCGTCAAGCATTGCAGGTTCAACCTCAGCCAACAAATCATAAAACCCATTCCAATCAAAAACACGAAAAAATTCAACCGCACTTTATTGCGGCAGAGTTTCCTGTTTTTGCCCCTATTCGGGCCGGTCCTGCTATTATTTAATTTTCTTTTATCTTTGAACGAACCGATTTTTTAATCGGATGATCCTTTTTATTTTTTATTTGAAAGAGAAATTATGAGTTTTTTAACAAAAATTTTTGGCAGCCGTAACGAACGTATTTTACGCAGATTAAGAAAACAAGTTGCGAAAATTAACAAAATGGAGCCGGCTTTTGAAGCATTAAGTGATGATGAATTAAGAGCAAAAACTGACGAGTTCCGTAGCCGTTTAGCTAACGGTGAAACCTTACAACAAATTTTACCAGAAGCGTTTGCAACCGTGCGTGAAGCGGGTAAACGTGTACTCGGTATGCGCCATTTCGATGTGCAATTAATCGGTGGTATGGTGCTAACAAACCGTTGTATCGCAGAGATGCGTACGGGTGAAGGTAAAACCTTAACCGCAACCTTGCCTTGTTATTTGATGGCGTTGGAAGGTAAAGGTGTACACGTTGTAACCGTGAATGATTACTTAGCACGTCGTGACGCGGAAACTAACCGCCCATTATTTGAATTCTTAGGTATGACTGTTGGAGTGAATATCCCTGGTTTACCGCCTGAAGCAAAACGTGAAGCTTATGCGGCAGATATTACGTACGCGACAAACAGCGAATTAGGTTTTGATTACCTTCGTGATAACTTAGCGCATTCTAAAGAAGAGCGTTTCCAACGTCATTTAGGCTATGCCTTAGTGGATGAAGTGGACTCAATTTTAATCGATGAAGCGCGTACACCATTGATTATTTCAGGTCAAGCAGAAGACAGTTCTGAGCTTTATATTGCGGTAAATAAATTAATTCCGAATTTAATTAAGCAAGAAAAAGAAGATACGGAAGAATATACCGGTGAAGGCGATTACACTTTAGATCTTAAAACCAAACAAGCGTATTTGACTGAACGTGGTCAAGAAAAAGTTGAAAATTGGTTAATTGAACAAGGTTTAATGCCAGAAGGTGATTCACTTTATTCGCCTGCACGTATTGTATTGTTACACCATGTCATGGCGGCATTACGTGCGAACACCTTATTTGAGCGCGATGTAGACTATATCGTGAAAGATGGCGAGATCGTGATCGTCGATGAACATACTGGCCGTACTATGGCGGGGCGTCGTTGGTCTGATGGTTTACACCAAGCAATCGAAGCAAAAGAAGGGGTGGAGATTAAGAGCGAAAACCAAACTGTTGCGTCGATTTCTTACCAAAACTACTTCCGTCTTTATGACAAATTAGCGGGTATGACAGGTACAGCAGATACCGAAGCCTTTGAATTCCAACAAATTTATGGTTTGGAAACTGTCGTTATCCCAACCAATCGTCCAATGATTCGTGATGATCGTACGGACGTCATGTTTGAAAATGAAGAATACAAATTCAATGCAATTATTGAAGATATTAAAGACTGTGTCGCTCGCAATCAACCGGTTCTTGTCGGTACCGTATCCGTTGAAAAATCTGAAATGCTTTCTCAAGCGTTAGATAAAGCAGGCATCAAACACAACGTATTGAATGCGAAATTCCACGCACAAGAAGCGGAAATTGTTGCGGAAGCAGGGGCGCCAGGTGCAGTAACCATTGCAACCAACATGGCGGGTCGTGGTACCGATATTATCCTCGGTGGTAACTGGAAAGCAAAAGCTGCAAAATTAGAGAACCCAACTCCAGAGCAAATTGAGGCACTTAAAGCTGAGTGGGAGAAAAATCACGAGATCGTGATGCAAGCCGGTGGTTTACACATTATCGGGACAGAACGTCACGAATCACGCCGTATTGATAACCAGTTGCGTGGTCGTTCAGGTCGTCAAGGTGACCCAGGTTCTTCACGTTTCTACCTTTCTTTGGAAGATGGCTTAATGCGTATTTATCTGAATGAAGGTAAATTAAATATGATGCGTAAAGCCTTCACCCAACCAGGTGAAGCGATGGAGTCTAAGCTTCTTGCTAAAGTGATCGCGTCGGCACAAGCGAAAGTGGAAGCTTTCCATTTTGATGGTCGTAAAAACTTGCTTGAATATGATGATGTGGCTAATGATCAACGTCATGCGATTTACGAACAACGTAATTACTTGCTCGATAACGATGATATTTCAGAGACTATCAAAGCTATCCGCAGCGATGTATTTAACGATGTGATTGACCAATATATTCCACCACAATCGTTGGAAGAACAATGGGATATTAAAGGCTTAGAAGAGCGTTTAGCGCAAGAGTTTGGCCTGGAGTTACCAATTGAACATTGGTTAGAAGAAAATAACAATCTTCACGAAGAAAACTTGCGTGAGCGCATTATTCAAGAAGCCGAAGATGAATACAAAGCGAAAGAAGCGCTTGCAGGTGAAGAAACCATGCGTCATTTCGAAAAAGGCGTGATGTTACAAACTCTTGATGAACTTTGGAAAGAGCACTTGGCGGCAATGGACTATTTGCGTCAAGGTATCCATTTACGTGGTTATGCACAAAAAGATCCAAAACAAGAGTACAAAAAAGAATCTTTCCGTATGTTTACTGAAATGTTGGATTCTTTAAAACACCATGTGATTACGACACTTACTCGCGTGAAAGTACGTACGCAGGAAGAGATTGAAGAAGCGGAACGTGCACGTCAGGAAATGGCTGAACGTGAAGCATTAACACATCAAGCTGTAGATGAAAATACAGAGCAAGCTCAAAGCGAGGACTATTCTGATCGTCATATTGGGCGTAATGAGCCTTGTCCTTGTGGGTCAGGTAAAAAATACAAGCATTGTCACGGCAGTAAAGCTCGATATGCTTAGCTAAGGAAAAGAGCGGTTAAATTTTTGCGTGTTTAAAACACCGCTAAAAATGACCGCTCTTTCTAATTTTGAGATAAGGAAGAACGATGAGTAAGCCTATCATTCAAGTTGCGGCAGGGATTATTCGTAATGAATTTGGGCAGCTATATTTGACCCAGCGCTTAGAAGGGCAAGATTTTGCGCAAGCATTAGAGTTTCCTGGCGGCAAAGTTGATGCAGGTGAAACCCCTGAAGAAGCCTTAAAAAGAGAATTGGAAGAAGAGATTGGCATTCATATTTTAAATGCTGAGCTGTACGAACGTTTTCAATTTGAATATCCAACCAAAATTTTAGATTTTAGTTTTTATTTGGTCACAGAATGGATTGGCGAGCCGTTTGGTCGAGAAGGTCAGGAAGGTTTTTGGCTTGAACAAAGTGAGCTTGATGCAGGGCAATTCCCCCCAGCCAATTTAAAGCTGATTCAGCGTTTAGTGGCTGAGAGTGCTAAATAACATTTAATCAAATTTATTTATTATGATTCCAAGTATTTTTCTGAGTTTATTTTTTATTGCGACGGTGATTTTTATCGTCAATTCGCACTATCGTTGGACATATTTTTTTGCGATTGCGTTATTCGTTTTATTGTTTAGCGCTATGTTTGCAATAACCGGTCAATGGCAACGCGGATTGAATTTTGCGTCCGTACTTTTTGTGGTGTTGATGCTATTCCATCGAATGAAAATTCATTACTACAAACAGCCTTTACTCATTTCAGATTTTTGGCTTGTGACAGACTGGCGAAATTGGGAAACCCTCTTACATTATAAAGGGGCGATTTTCGGCGTGTTGGGGCTATTAGGTCTGTTGGGTTATGCTATCTTTGGCTGGTCAGATGCTGAAACTGCATCTACTGGATTTCGCGTATTTGCAGCAATACTTGCAGCAACAAGCTTTGGTTTAATGTGGCATTATTCTAAAGATCCAGATGCGACAAAAGTCTGGCTGGATTCATTGCCGGATGATGGTCGAGATGTATTCTTAAATCTGCCTATGTCTTGTCGTGGCGTATTCTTTAAAGTGCCAGAATTTGAAGGTAATAGCCAAAAATTTAAAGAAAAAATGACCGCACTTTTAAGTGAAAAGACGGAGAGTAAAACTGAAAGTGCAGAAAAGCCTGATATTGTGGTGTGTCTACAAGAATCAACCTTGAATCCTCATCAATTTGATTTTGATGCAGAAACCATCCCGCCATTTTCAATGTTTAATAAGCAAGAAGATACTGCGTTTGTAAGTCCATTGCGAGTGCATACGGTGGGTGGCGCAACGTGGAAATCTGAATTTGCTTTCCTTGCGGGGGTGCCTTCAACCGATTTTGGTGCTTTGGCAAGTGGGGTGTTTTATTCGGTTGTGCCACACTTACAAACGGGTTTTATCAAAAATCTTCGTGAGCAAGGCTATTTTTGTGTGGCGTTATCGCCTTTTACGAAAGGTAACTACAACGCAAAACCAGCTTATGACCACTTTGGTTTTGATTTGATGTTGCAACCACAAGATTTAGGCTATCCCGCATCAATCAGCAAAAATCTTTGGCATATTAGCAGTGAAGAGATGATGTATTACACCAAACTGATTTTACAGAAACAGCATCCATCATTGGAAAATGTGAAACAGCCCATGTTTGTTTATGTGCTCACGATGAAAGAGCACGGCCCTTACAACACGAACATGCCAAACCATTTTAATTTGGCGAGTAAGCGTTTAGGGGGAAAAGCGATTTCCTGCCTAAATGATTATATTGATCGCATTGCTAGCCTCAATGAGGCAATCGAAGGTTTAAATGATTATTTAAAATCACGTGAAACGCCTTATGTATTCGGTTATTTTGGTGATCATCAAGTCGCTTTTGATAATCAGCTTCCACCGAAAAAAGGTAACTTTGCGAACCCGGATTATTTGACTCAATTTGTAGTTAGAACTAATCGTAAGACTGACTTTGTTCAACAGCAAGATTTCTTAGATTTAGCCTTTGTTGGTGGTGTATTGCTTGATGTGGCAGGTTTATCACCGAAAGATGACTTTATGCGAGCGAATATCGCGATGCGTCAGCTAAGCCAAGGGAAGCTCGAAGATGCAGAGGATATGGATTTAGTGAATAGCTATCGAAATTATCTGTATCAAGATTTAAAAATTGCGCAATAATAAAAAATCTCGGTTAACGCCGAGATTTTTTTATAAGCAAAATTTAACCGATAAGTCTGCCAATTTTACCCACACGTCGTGACCATATTCTTGCTTGGTTGTGCGCTCAATATCTGCCAACTCTTGCAATATTTCAAAGAGCTTTTGATAGGTGAGTCGTTGTATCGCTGCCGTATAAAGATGACGACGATTCTGCCAAATTTTGAGGCGGTCAAAATCCGCTTTGAGTGTCTGTGTTGGCAAACTTGTTTGAAGAGATGGATTGCGCAGCTGTGGTTTTGTTAATTCTAACAAGGTGAGTAGTTCACGCTGCAAAGTACGCAATAAAATGACAGGTTGCACATCTTCAGCTTGTAAACCTCGCAAAATCCGCTTTGAACGATTTGCCTTGCCTGCTAACAATGCATCAATCCATTGGAAAGGGGTAAAAACAGAAGATTGCTCTACGACGGATTTTACGCGGTTATACGTGAGTTTGTGATCAGGATAAAGCAAATCTAAAAGCTGTAATGCTTGTTTCAATGCCAGTAGATTATTTTCATAGCTATAACAAAGCAGTTGAACGGCTTCCTCATCAGCTGATAATCCCATGTTTTTTGTACGATGCTTAACCCAACGAGAAAGCTGTTCTGAATTTGGTGTTTGGCAGTTAACAATAACAGCTTGTGGCTCAAGTTGATTTGCTTGAATAAACCACTCTTGTTTTTCGGCTGCTTTAGACAATTTAGGCAAGGTGAGAACAAGCAAGCTATCTTCATTTAATCCACTAATAAATTGCTGAAGGTTTTTCTGCAAAAGTGCGGTCAAATTTTCGGGTAAATTGAGAATGAAAATTTGCTTATTAAAGAAGAGCCCCATAGATTGGCTAGCCTCAATTAATGTAGGCCAGTCAGTATTAGTATCTATGGTGATTTGATTTTTTTCGTCAAAACCTTGAAGAAGGGCGGCTTGGTGAATGAGGTCTTCACTTTCACTGAGCAACAGGGGATCTGCCCCAACCAAAAAATAGACTTTCGCTAAATGGCTGTTCAGGTTAGAGGCCAGTTGCTCAGGAAAAATGCGGTTCATTATTTTCCTTGAACTTGATGTTGCAAGGCGGCCATTTTATTAATTAATTGGCGAGCCGCTTGTTCACGCATATCATTCCAAATCACATCGCGCTCAGCTGATTTTGCTAATGCAGCACGTGAGTTATCAAAGAAAGTGCGGTTGATTTTTGCAGAGATTGGATAGGTTTCTCCGTTAGCCAAGCGTACACTTGCTTCAACATCAAGGGTCAGTACTTTTTCTGCTTCACGACCTTGTTTAAAGACTGATGCGACTTTGTCGCTTGAAGTCTGTTTATTTAAACGCAACACTGGCACCCCTTGTTTTGCAGGCACAAGGTTTACGTTGTTGCTAAGCAGTTGCTTACGCATAGCCATAGACATTTCACTGTATGGGTCGCTACTTTCAAGAGCCATTGTTTTTAATTCTGCAGGAACAGCCGCACCATTATCGAAGTGCCAACCACAAGCAGTTAAAAAGGCTGTTGCCCCAACAAAGCAGATCGTTTTGATTGATTTCATCATAAAAATTACCTGTAAAATTCACCGCACTTTATTTTGTTTAAGAGCTGTTTATGCAACACTTAGAATAAAATGCGGTTATTTTATGGATTATTGCGGTTTAACCACCACATTTAACAATTTACCTGGTACATAAATCACTTTCACGATTTGTGTATTGTCAGTAAATTTCTTCACATTTTCATCTGCAAATGCAACCGTTTTCACGGTTTCTTCATCCGCATCAGCTGCAACGGTGACTTTACCACGAACTTTACCGTTGACTTGAACCACGATAAGTTTTTCATCTTCGACCATCGCTGCTTCGTCAGCTTTCACCCATTCGGCATGATCAATGTTACTTTCGTTGCCTAAGGCTTTCCATAATTCAAAGCAGATATGTGGTGTGATTGGATAAAGCATACGCACGACTGCGCTTAATGCTTCTGCCATCACAGCACGATCTTGTTCACTTTCTAATGGCGCACGGGTTAATTTATTCATTAACTCCATTACTGCCGCGATAGCGGTATTGAAAGTCTGACGGCGACCAATGTCATCGCTCACTTTCGCGATCGTTTTATGCACATCACGGCGAAGCGCTTTTTGGTCTGCAGAAAGTGCGGTCACATCTAAAGCGGTTTTTGCAGGATTTTGACTGTATTCATACACCAAATTCCATACACGACCTAAGAAACGTTTTGCCCCTTCTACACCGGATTCTTGCCATTCAAGTGTCATTTCTGCAGGAGATGCGAACATCATGAAGAGACGCACAGTATCTGCACCGTATTTTTCCACCATCTCTTGTGGGTCGATACCGTTGTTTTTGGATTTCGACATTTTGGTCATACCGGTATGCACCAATTCACGGCCTTCCGGATCGGTGGCTTTGATGATACGACCTTTTTCATCACGCTCAAGAGTGACTTGCGTTGGGCTTACCCAAATACGCTCGTTAGTCGGGCTGGTGTAGTAGAACGCATCCGCTAATACCATGCCTTGGCATAATAATTTTTGAGCTGGCTCATCGCTCGTTACGAAACCTGCATCACGCAATAATTTGTGGAAGAAACGGAAGTAGAGCAAGTGCATTGTGGCGTGCTCGATACCACCGATATATTGATCCACCGGTAACCAGTAATTCGCTTCCTCTTTATCCAACATGCCTTCAGCATAGCTTGGTGAGGTGTAACGCGCGTAGTACCAAGACGATTCCATAAAGGTATCAAAGGTATCGGTTTCTTTTAATGCAGGTTCACCGTTGAAGGTGGTTTTTGCCCAGTTTGGATCGGCTTTAATTGGGCTTTTCACACCATCCATGACCACATCTTCCGGCAGAATAATCGGTAAATCTTCGATTGGTGCCGGTACGGTTTCACCGTTTGCTAAGGTGAGCATTGGAATTGGTGCACCCCAATAACGTTGACGGGAAACGCCCCAGTCACGTAAACGATAGTTAATTTGGCGTTTACCTACGCCTAATTTTTCTAATTTATCCGCGATACCGTTGAATGCGCCATTAAAGTCTAAACCATCAAACTCAGCTGAGTTAACTAATTTACCGTGTTCAACAAAAGCTTGTTTAGTTAAATCAATTTCTTCATCGGCAAGCGGTGCGATTACTTGTTTAATTGGCAAGCCATATTTTTGAGCAAATTCAAAGTCGCGTTGGTCGTGCGCTGGAACCGCCATTACCGCGCCAGTACCGTAGTGCATTAACACAAAGTTAGCGACCCAGATCGGTAATTTTTCACCGGTTAATGGATGAATGGCGAATAATCCGGTTGCCATCCCTTTTTTCTCCATGGTGGCAAGGTCTGCTTCTGCCACTTTGGCATTTTTTGCTTCACGGATGAATTCAGCCAATTGAGGATTTTTTTCTGCTGCCAATTCTGCTAATGGGTGAGCAGCTGCGATACCTAAATAGCTAACACCATAGAAAGTATCTGGACGGGTGGTATAAACTGAAACTTTTTCTGCGGTATCCGCCACATCAAACGTAATTTCCACCCCTTCAGAACGGCCAATCCAGTTACGTTGCATGGTTTTTACCATATCTGGCCATTGTGGCAGTTGGTCTAATCCACCTAGTAATTGTTCAGCGTAATCAGTGATTTTAATAAACCATTGTGGGATTTCTTTTTGCTCGACCGGAGTGTCACAACGCCAGCAGCAACCTTCGTGCACCTGTTCGTTCGCCAATACGGTTTCATCGTTCGGACACCAGTTCACAGTTGAGGTTTTTTTGTAAACTAAGCCTTTTTTATAAAGCTCGGTGAAGAACCATTGTTCCCATTTGTAGTATTCTGGACGGCAAGTCGCAATTTCTCGATCCCAGTCATAACCAAAGCCCAACATTTTGAGCTGGTTTTTCATGTATTCAATGTTTTCGTAAGTCCATTTTGCGGGCGCAGTTTTGTTTTTAATCGCAGCACCTTCAGCTGGCAAACCGAATGCATCCCAACCAATCGGTTGTAAAACATTTTTACCGTTCATACGTTGATAACGAGAAACTACATCACCGATGGTGTAGTTACGCACATGGCCCATATGTAAACGACCAGATGGGTAAGGGAACATTGAAAGGCAGTAATATTTTTCTTTAGACGTATCTTTGATTGCTTTGAAGACTTTATTTTCGGCCCAATATTGTTGAACTGAAGGCTCAATCAAATCGGGACGGTAATGTTGTTGCATAGAAAATCACCTTAAATTTTGACCGCACTTTGCGGCATATTTTGCTTTGTAAAATGTGATATAGGATAGCGTAAAACAGGGGAAATTGGTAGAAAGTGCGGTGATTTTTTTGCTGATTTTATAAGAGATTTTGAATTTCAGATGGAATTAATTTGGGCGAAGGAATCCAAACTTGTTTATGTCGGTTTAATTCACCTTTTTCAAGAACTATTGAGCTCTTAGGTACTTTGAATGCTTTACTCAAAAATTTGAGCAGATGGGCATTTGCTTGACCATCAACAGGTGGTGCCGTGATCGTGATTTTGAGTTCGTCATCATGCAATCCCACAATTTGATCTTTGCTGGCTTTGGGTTGCAGAATAATTTTAAGACGTAATCCTTCAGGCGTTTTTTCGATTGCAGATATAACTAAATTTACTCACCACATTTACAATAAGGGCTGGAAAATCCAGCCCGAAAAATAATATTATTTTTGACCGCACTTTAAGCGGCGATGGCCCATAAAACCTGGAAGTAGTCGTAAAAGAGATTATTCAAAAATAATAGAACAATGGCGATAACCATTGGTGAAAAATCAATCATACCTACGGTTGGTAAAATACGTTTAATTGGCTTCAATAGTGGCTCGGTCAGTTGATACAACGCATAGAATGCAGGATTATTACCACGATTAAACCAACTTAAAATGGCACCGGCGATTAACACATAGAAAATAGCTATACCGATATTTTTAATCAGCCCTAATACGCCCAATAGTAGGAAGTAGTTGAGATTTAATCCGCCAAATAGAACTGATTTTAATCCGCAAAGCAAGAAGACTAAAACCAGTGCAGCGGTTTCCACTTTTTTCACCACCGGAAAAATTTTACGCAATGGCGCAATAACTGGCTGGGTTAATTTCAGCGTAAATTGAGAAATGGGATTGTAATAATCCACGTTCGCTAATGGCAGCCATACGCGTAAAATTAATACTAAGCAATATAGATCGATAATCGATCCTAAAAATAACGCAGTTTGGGAAATTTCCATTATAACCAACCTTTCCGTTTGAAATAGATATAAGGTGTAAGTGCCGCACCAATCATTAAACCAATAGCCATTGGGTAGCCATATTTAAAATGAAGCTCCGGCATCAATTCGAAGTTCATCCCGTAAGTGGATGCCACGAGCGTTGCCGGTAGGAACATCACAGACACCACCGAGAAGAATTTCATGATTTTATTCTGCTCGATATTAATATAACCCATTGCCGCCTGCATTAAAAAGTTTACTTTTTGGAATAAAGACTCATTGTGCGGTTGCAAGGATTCGATATCTCGTAAGATTTCACGAGCTTGTTCTAACTGATTAGCCGGTAAACGTGTTTTACGTACTAAGAATCCCAATGCACGTTGTGTATCCATCAAACACAAACGCACTTTAGAACTGGTATCTTCTTGTTCTGTTAGGGTATTTAAGGCTTCATCGAAAGCTTCATCTTGTGTACCGTTTAGAATTACACGGCTTAATTTTTCTAAATCCGCATAAACGTTTTCGATAACATCTGCTAATTGCTCAATTTTAGTTTCAAATAAGTCGAGCAAAACTTCATACGCATTACATTCTAACAAGCGCTGACTACGGGAACGCATACGATATAAACGGAATGCGGGTAATTCACGATCACGTAGGGTAAATAAGCGTCCATCACGAATAGTAAACGCCACACTTGCGAGGTCGGCGTAGTTTTCTTCGTCTTCACAATAGAAGAATGAGTGCAAGTGCAAGCCGTCTTCGTCTTCAAAGAAACGCGCGGATGCTTCGATGTCTTCTAATTCGAGGAATGAGGCGAGACTTTGTCCTAAGCCTTCTTGCAACATTTCACGTTCTTCCCCTGTCGGCTCCAGTAAATCTAACCAAATGGCAGAACTGAGATCGGCTGGTTCGTCATCAATACGAAGCAAGCGGGAATCGTTAATGGTAAAAGCGTTAATCATTGGTCATACTCCTTTTGGGATTATGAAGATCCAACTGTGAACAAAAAAAGATCAAACGAAATTGGCACTAGAGAAAAGTGCGGTTAAATTTTTGTATGTTTTAAAAATGAGTTTCGTTCGATAAAAGATGCCGAAGAAAGGTAAATTGATTACCAGCGAACTCTCGCTGATAAGAGGCGAGAGTCTAAAGCGATATTCGGTATCGACTATGACTGTCCAAAGTGTGTGTCCTTCTCGTTAAAAAATCGGGCGAATGTTACGCTTGAAAGGCGCTTTCGTCAAGTATTATTGAAAAGGACACGGCACTTTTAATTAATTAGTATATTGATTAATTGCGTTAGTAACTTCTTGATCTTGATAAATATTATTAACAATATCTTTGAAGGTTTCGCCTAACACTTTTTGAATTTCATCATTGCTCGCATTAAATGCACCAGATTGTGAACGGGTTGCATTAAAGGTTTTATTGTATTGTCCGCGTGGACCTTGTACATAAACAACTGCTTGAATTTTGCTGTTTAAGGTATAACGTAAATTACCTTGCTCAACTTTAGCGTTGAATTCTTTTACATCAACAGTTACGCCAGCATTTGCATTATTCGCTTGTCCGATACGGAAACCTTTGCTAACTAAATTTTGTTGCATCACTTGTTGAAAAAGTTGAGTAACGCTTGGTGAGGCGTTTAATTTAATCAGCTCTCCTGATTTAGTATAAGTTGCAATTTCTTGTTGTGGACGAGAATCGCGAGTATTAACTGTTACCACTGCTGATTGGTTAATATTCATTGATGCAGTTGGTGATTGAGGGGTAAAAGTTAAGGTATTAGATTGCGCTTGGCAACCCGCTAAAAATAATGTCGCAGCGGCCAGCGTCATTGTTGATAATGCTTTGATTTTGTTTGTTACTTTCATAATTTCCTCATTGAATTAGGTTAATTTGTGTTATTCTTACAAACTTAACGCTGAATGTATAGCAAAAAGTTAGGGAGTTTATTTATGTCAAAACAGCAAGAATTATTAGAGAGAATTCAGGCCGAATTTCAACCGCACTTTGCCACCGTGGAAAATGAAAGCCATATGCACAGTTCCGGTCGCGGGTCTGATTCTCATTTTAAATTAGTGATTGTCAGCGATGCTTTTGAAGGCATGCGCAAGGTGCAACGCCACCAAAAACTTTATCAACTTTTTGCCGATGATTTAAAAAATGGTATTCACGCATTAGCGCTTCATCTTTATACAAAAAGCGAATGGGAGAGCCTAGGTGAAGCATTTCCAAAATCACCAAATTGTTTTGGTGTTGGACAGTAAGTATTTCCTTACGTTCCCTGTATTCCATTTCAATAATAAGAGAGAAGGCAAGAGGCTTTCTCTCTTTTTATTTTAACGTGAATTTATTTTTAACTCCTAATGAGTGTTACTCTAAAAACTTCACAAATATTTCACAAAAAGTATCGGCTAAAAGTAGAAAAAAAGCCCATTTTCCGCTAGAATGAAGCGCTTTTAATTTTCGAATTTCAATTTCTGGATGTGTAAGTAATCCCTTACTCGTCGAGGAATTAAACAGATTTGAGTTTTTAAATTTATGTGTCAGTTAATAACGCTTTGATCTTAAAAGTGTTTTCTGTCACGCTCAATCGCGAGATTGCTTTTAGAGTGTATGCTTTAATCGCAATCGTGTTTTTAACCTAGAAAAGTAGTGCAAACAGTATGATTACAATCAAAAAAGGCTTGGATCTTCCTATTGCAGGAAAACCAGCACAAGTAATCCATAGCGGTAACGCTGTGAATCAGGTTGCGATTCTTGGTGAAGAGTATGTGGGTATGCGTCCTTCTATGAAGGTACGTGAAGGCGATGTTGTGAAAAAAGGCCAAGTGCTTTTTGAAGACAAGAAAAACCCTGGAGTGGTTTTCACAGCCCCTGCGAGCGGTACTATCACTGTAATTAATCGTGGCGAAAAACGTGTATTACAATCTGTGGTCATTGATGTGCAAGGTAACGATCAAGTTACTTTCGCTAAATATAACGCAGGTGAGCTCAATACGCTTTCTTCTGAACAAGTTAAACAAAACCTCGTTGAATCCGGTTTGTGGACAGCGTTCCGCACCCGTCCGTTCAGCAAAGTGCCTGCCTTAGATGCAGAACCTTCTTCTCTGTTTGTAAATGCGATGGATACTAATCCTTTGGCAGCAAATCCAGAGGTGGTGTTAAAAGAGCATTGGCAAGATTTTATTGACGGTTTAACAGTATTAAGTCGTCTATTCCCAAATAAACCATTAAATCTATGTAAAGCGGGTGATAGCAATATTCCAACCGTGGATTTAGCTAACCTAAAAGTACATGATTTTGGCGGTGTTCATCCTGCAGGCTTAGTGGGTACACATATCCACTTTATCGATCCGGTTGGTGTTCATAAAACCGTATGGCACATCAATTACCAAGATGTGATTGCTGTAGGTAAATTATTCACTACGGGCGAACTTTATGTTGAGCGCGTTGTTTCTCTTGCTGGTCCGCAAGTGAAAGAGCCTCGTCTAGTTCGTACCGTAATCGGTGCTAACCTTTCTCAATTAACGGCAGGTGAGTTAAAAGATGGTAATAACCGTGTGATTTCTGGTTCTGTGCTTTGTGGTCAAACCGCAAAAGACGCTCACGACTATTTAGGTCGTTATGCATTACAAGTTTCTGTGATTGCAGAAGGTAATGAGAAAGAGTTCTTAGGCTGGATCACTCCACAATCGAACAAATATTCGATTACCCGTACCGTATTGGGTCACTTCGGTAAGAAATTATTCAACTTCACTACCGCAGAAAATGGTGGTGAGCGTGCAATGGTACCAATCGGTAGCTATGAGCGCGTGATGCCGTTGGATATTTTACCGACATTATTATTACGTGATTTAATCGTGGGTGATACCGATGGTTCACAAGCGTTAGGTTGTCTTGAATTAGACGAAGAAGACTTAGCATTATGTTCTTTCGTTTGCCCGGGCAAATATGAATACGGTTCAATCTTGCGTCAAGTATTAGATAAGATTGAGAAGGAAGGTTAAAAATGGGTTTAAAAAATCTTTTTGAAAAAATGGAACCCGCGTTTTTACCAGGCGGTAAATACAGCAAGCTTTATCCGATCTTTGAATCGATTTATACCTTGCTTTACACACCTGGTACGGTAACGCACAAAAACACACACGTTCGTGATGCGTTAGACTCAAAACGTATGATGATTACGGTTTTCCTTGCGTTGTTCCCTGCGATTTTCTACGGGATGTACAATGTGGGTAACCAAGCGATCCCCGCTTTAAATCAATTAGGCAATTTAGATCAATTGATTGCTAACGATTGGCACTATGCGCTTGCAAGTTCATTAGGTTTAGACTTAACCAATAATGCAACTTGGGGTTCAAAAATGGCATTAGGGGCGATCTTCTTCTTACCAATTTACTTAGTGGTGTTCACCGTTTGTACAATTTGGGAATTATTGTTCTCAGTGGTGCGTGGTCATGAAGTAAATGAAGGGATGTTCGTTTCAACCATTTTATTTGCGTTAATCGTTCCACCAACATTGCCATTATGGCAAGCGGCACTCGGTATCAGCTTTGGTATCGTGGTAGCGAAAGAAATCTTCGGTGGTGTAGGTCGTAACTTTATGAACCCTGCGCTTGCTGGTCGTGCATTCTTATTCTTTGCTTATCCGGCTCAAATTTCCGGTGACTTAGTATGGACTGCTGCAGATGGTTTCTCTGGTGCAACCGCACTTTCACAATGGTCTCAAGGTGGTCAAGCGGCATTACAACACACTGTAACCGGTCAACCTATTACTTGGATGGATGCATTCATCGGTAATATTCCTGGTTCAATGGGTGAGGTTTCAACGCTTGCGTTATTAATCGGTGGTGCGTTAATTGTATTCACCCGTATTGCTTCTTGGCGCATTATGGCTGGTGTTATGATCGGTATGATTGGTACAGCAACCTTATTCAACTTAATCGGTTCTGATTCTAACCAAATGTTCTCAATGCCTTGGCATTGGCACTTTGTATTAGGTGGTTTTGCACTTGGTATGATCTTCATGGCTACAGACCCTGTATCTGCTTCATTTACCAACACAGGTAAATGGTGGTACGGTGCGTTAATTGGCGTGATGGCGGTATTAATTCGTACAGTGAACCCAGCTTATCCAGAAGGGATGATGTTAGCGATTTTATTTGCAAACTTATTTGCACCAATTTTCGACTACATCGTGGTTCAAGCAAATATCAAACGTCGGAGAGCAAGAACAAATGGCTAAATTTAATAAAGATAGCGTTAGCGGTACAGTTACCGTTGTTGTGTTGCTAAGTTTAGTGTGTTCTATCGTGGTTTCTGGTGCTGCAGTAGCATTAAAATCCAAACAAGATGAACAAAAAGCACTCGACGTTCAACGTAACATTTTAACTGTTGCTGGCTTAATGAAAGAAGATAATGCATCAGTAATTAAAGACACTTACAGCAAATTTATTGAACCACGTTTAGTTGATTTGCAAAGTGGTGATTACGTTCAAGCTTCAGCAGAAGAAATTAATAAATTTGAACCTAAAGATGCCGTTAAAGATCCCGCTAAAAGCCAAGCTATCCCAGCTGAGGCTGATAAAGCAGGAATTAAGGTTCGTGCAAACCAAGCGCGTGTTTATCTTGTAAAAGATGAACAAGGCAATGTAACCCAAGTGGTATTACCAATGTATGGCCGTGGTTTATGGTCAACCATGTATGGTTTTGTTTCTGTTGCACCAGATGCGAATACCATCAAAGGTATTACTTACTATGATCAAGGTGAAACAGCTGGTCTTGGGGGCGAAATTGCGAACCCACGTTGGCAAGCACAGTTCGTTGATAAAAAATTATTCGATGAACAAGGTAACCAAAAATTCAAAATCTATAAAGGTAGCTCTGCTGCAGATAAAGAGCACGGTGTAGATGGTTTATCAGGTGCAACTTTAACCAGTAACGGTGTTCAAGGTTCATTTGATTATTGGTTCAGCCAAAATGGCTTTGGTCCATTCTTAGCGAAATTTAAAGCAGGAGAAATCAAATAATGGCTGATGCAAAAGTAAGTTTAAAAGGTCTTTTATTAGATCCTATTGCTAAAAATAACCCGATTGCCTTGCAAATTTTGGGTATCTGTTCTGCATTAGCGGTAACAACCCAATTACAAACAGCTATCGTTATGGCGATTGCGGTAAGTTTGGTAACCGGTTTTTCCAGTTTGTTCATTTCATTGATTCGTAACTATATTCCAAATAGTATCCGTATCATTGTGCAACTGGCGATTATCGCGTCTTTAGTAATCTTGGTTGACCAAGTATTAAAAGCTTATGCTTATGGTTTATCTAAACAGCTCTCTGTATTCGTCGGTCTTATCATTACAAACTGTATCGTAATGGGCCGTGCAGAGGCGTTCGCGATGAAATCACCTCCGCTAGAAAGCTTTGTTGACGGTATCGGTAACGGTTTAGGTTATGGTGCGATCTTATTAATTGTTGCAACATTACGTGAACTAATCGGTTCTGGTCGTTTATTTGGTTTCCCTGTATTCCAAACAATTCAAGACGGTGGTTGGTATCAACCAAACGGTTTATTCCTTCTTGCACCAAGTGCGTTCTTTATTATCGGCTTCGTTATTTGGGGCTTAAGAACGTGGAAACCTGAGCAACAGGAGAAATAATCAATGGAACATTATATTAGCCTATTCGTGAAGGCGATCTTCATTGAAAACATGGCGCTCTCTTTCTTCTTAGGTATGTGTACTTTCCTTGCGGTTTCTAAGAAAGTTTCCACGGCGTTTGGCCTTGGTGTTGCAGTAGTCGTCGTACTTGGTATTGCGGTACCCGCTAACCAATTTGTATACGAACACGTATTAAAAGATGGCGCATTGGTAGAAGGTGTGAGCCTTGAGTTCTTAAACTTCATTACCTTTATCGGGATTATCGCGGGTCTTGTTCAATTACTTGAAATGACCTTAGATAAATTCTTCCCTGCACTTTATAACGCATTAGGTATCTTCCTTCCGCTTATCGCCGTAAACTGTGCGATCTTCGGTGGTGTATCTTTTGCCGTGCAACGTGAATACAACTTCGCTGAAGCAGCAGTTTATGGTATCGGCGCGGGTATAGGTTGGATGTTAGCAATCGTTGCGCTTGCAGGTTTAACCGAAAAAATGAAATATGCCGATGTACCGGCAGGCTTAAAAGGATTAGGGATTACCTTTATCACTGCGGGCTTGATGGCGCTTGGCTTTATGTCATTCTCTGGTATTCAGTTATAAGGAGGCATAAATGAGCGAATCTTCAATTTTATTATTAGGTGTTGCGGCATTTACGGTTATCCTTTTAGTGCTCGTTGCGATTATTTTATTCGCTAAATCAAAATTAGTGGATTCTGGTGATATCACCATTTCTATTAATGACGATCCTGAAAAAGCGATCACTTTACCAGCTGGTGGTAAATTACTTGGTGCTTTAGCAAGTAAAGGTATCTTCGTTTCTTCTGCGTGTGGTGGTGGCGGTTCTTGTGGCCAATGTGTCGTCAAAGTAAAAAGCGGTGGTGGTGAAATTTTACCAACCGAACTTTCTCATATCAGCAAACGTGAAGCGAAAGAAGGTTATCGTTTAGCTTGCCAAGTCAATGTAAAAGGCAGTATGGATGTTGAATTGCCAGAAGAAATCTTCGGTGTGAAAAAATGGGAATGTACTGTTATTTCTAATGATAACAAAGCAACCTTTATTAAAGAGCTTAAATTAGCGATTCCTGAAGGTGAAGAAGTTCCTTTCCGTGCGGGTGGTTATATCCAAATCGAAGCTGATCCACATACGGTTTACTATAAAGATTTCGATATTCCAGAAGAATACCACGAAGATTGGGACAAATACGATTTATGGCGTTATGTGTCTAAAGTGGATGAGCATATTATCCGTGCTTACTCAATGGCTTCATACCCAGAAGAGAAAGGCATCATTATGCTTAACGTGCGTATTGCAACGCCTCCACCACGTCAACCTGATGCACCTCCAGGTCAAATGTCTTCTTACATTTGGTCATTAAAACCAGGTGATAAAGTGACAATTTCAGGTCCATTCGGGGAATTCTTTGCGAAAGAAACCGACAACGAAATGGTCTTCATCGGTGGTGGTGCGGGTATGGCGCCAATGCGTTCTCATATCTTTGACCAATTAAAACGTTTACACTCTAAACGTAAAATGTCATTCTGGTATGGTGCACGTTCTAAACGTGAAATGTTCTATGTGGAAGATTTTGATCAGCTTCAAGCAGAAAATCCGAACTTTACATGGCATGTGGCATTATCTGATCCGTTACCAGAAGATAACTGGACAGGTTACACCGGCTTTATTCACAACGTACTTTATGAAAACTACTTGAAAAATCATGAAGCACCAGAAGATTGTGAATACTATATGTGTGGACCTCCGGTGATGAACGCTGCGGTAATCAAAATGTTGAAAGACCTCGGTGTTGAAGATGAAAACATCTTATTAGATGACTTCGGTGGTTGATTTTAGTTAACCAAAACATCATTAAAACTGACCGCACTTTGTGATGAAGTGCGGTCAATATTTAAGATGGATTACAGGCAAGCTGATGGAAGAGTCGGTTTGCCTGTAATTCATATATTTAGGAAGGAATAGATGAAAAAAGTATTAAGCGGATTGATTGCTGTAGTCCTAGCTTGTTCATTAAGTGCATGTAAGAAAGATCCCGAAATTATTTCACTTAGTGGTAAAACCATGGGAACCACTTACCATATCCGTTATATTGAGGATGATTCTGTTAGCGAAAACGCACAAAAAACACATGAACAAATTGAAGTGGTTTTAAAAGACGTGAATCAGAAAATGTCCACTTACATTAAGGATTCCGAATTAAGTCGCTTTAATCAAAATACACAAGTGAATACACCAATTGAAATATCTGCTGACTTTGCCAAAGTATTACAAGAAGCAATCCGTTTAAATCAGGTTACTGAAGGTTCATTGGATGTGACTGTAGGGCCTGTAGTGAATTTATGGGGATTTGGCCCAGAAAAACGTCCAGAACGTAAACCAACCCCAGAACAACTTGCTGAACGTCAAAGTTGGGTAGGAATTGATAAAATTCACCTTGATATGAGCGGTAAAACCCCAACATTAAGTAAAGCAGTACCGCAGGTTTATATTGATTTGTCATCTATTGCTAAGGGCTTTGGCGTGGATCAAGTGGCAGATGTATTAGAGCAACACCACGTGCAAAATTATATGGTGGAAATTGGCGGGGAAATTCGTGCTAAAGGTAAAAATCCTGAGAATAAAGCCTGGCAAATCGCCATTGAAAAACCTAATAATACGGGGGAAAGAGCAGTTCAAGAAGTGATAGGTTTAAATAATATGGCGATGGCCACTTCAGGCGATTACCGTATTTATTTTGAGGAAAATGGCCAACGTTTTGCTCATGAAATTGACCCGAAAACCGGCTATCCAATTCAGCATCATTTAGCCTCAATTACCGTACTTGGATCAAGCTCAATGACTGCTGATGGCTTATCTACAGGTTTATTTGTACTCGGTGAAAAGAAAGCACTTGAAGTGGCCGAGAAAGAAAATATTCCCGTGTATTTAATTATGAAAACAGAAAAAGGCTTTGAAACGAAAATGTCGTCAGCCTTCCAAAAATTACTCGCAAATAAGGAATAATCATGCAAACGTTATTTTTTACTCTATTAGCTTTTGTGGCAATTATCGTATTGATGTCAGTAGGCTTTATCTTTAAAAAACAAGCTTTAAAAGGAAGCTGTGGAGGCCTTTCCTCACTCGGTATTGCCAAAGCTTGTGACTGTGATAAACCGTGCGATACTTTGCAAGAAAAATTAGATGCTGGCGATGAAAATGCTAAAGCTGAATATGAACAAAAATTTGCGAAGAAAGACAATGATTCGCAATTTTATGAAGTGAAATAATTCACACAAAATCAACCGCACTTTGTGCAATAACCTTAATTTATGGGGCGGAAGTCATTCCGCTATGTTTCAATCATTATCACCAATGTGCTTCGCCTTAACCGAAGTTACGGGAGACTTATGTTAACTTCAAATACTTATAATCAACATTTCGCACCCTTGAGTGCAGAACAACTTGCCGAAAATGCCACTAAAAAGGTTATTTGCGGTATGTCTGGTGGGGTAGACTCCTCCGTTTCTGCGTTTATTCTTCAGCAGCAAGGCTACCAAGTGGAAGGCCTTTTTATGAAAAACTGGGAAGAAGATGACGATACCGATTATTGTACAGCAGCAGCGGATCTTGCTGATGCTCAGGCAGTATGCGACAAACTAGGTATTAAGCTACATAAAATCAATTTTGCGGCGGAATATTGGGATAACGTGTTTGAACATTTCTTAACAGAATACAAAGCCGGTCGTACGCCAAACCCGGATATTTTATGCAATAAAGAAATTAAATTTAAAGCTTTCTTGGAATATGCAGCAGAAGATTTAGGTGCTAATTATATTGCTACCGGCCATTATGTGCGTCGTCGTGGTGCAGATAATCAAGCAGAGCTATTGCGCGGCTTAGATAGCAACAAAGACCAAAGCTATTTCCTTTACACGTTGAGTAAACATCAGGTAGGTCAAAGCCTTTTCCCTGTAGGTGAAATCGAAAAGCCAATCGTGCGTGCTATTGCGGAAGATTTAGGTTTAATTACCGCGAAGAAAAAAGATTCCACAGGGATTTGTTTTATCGGTGAGCGTAAGTTTAAAGATTTCTTAGCACGTTATTTGCCTGCACAACCGGGCGATATCCGTACTGTAGATGGCGAGATTATTGGACGCCATGAAGGCTTGATGTATCACACACTCGGACAGCGTAAAGGGCTGGGGATTGGTGGATTAAAAAATGCTGGTGATGAAGCTTGGTATGTGGTCGATAAAGATGTCGAAAACAATGAATTGATTGTTGCGCAAGGGCATGATCATCCGCGCTTGTTCTCCAAAGGCTTGATTGCTAAACAATTGCACTGGGTCAATCGTGAAGCAGTGCGTGAAGCATTCCGTTGCACGGTGAAAACTCGCTATCGTCAAACGGATATTGCTTGTTTGGTTGAGCCGATTGATGATGACTGTATTCGAGTGATTTTTGATGAACCTCAGGCTGCGGTTACGCCGGGTCAATCTGCCGTGTTTTACCTAGATGAAGTCTGCTTGGGTGGCGGCATTATCGAAGAACGAATTTAATCAATATTGAATAAAGAGCGGTCAGAAATTTAGAGATTTTCTGACCGCACTTTTTCTTTCATGATTTTTCAATTTTAGGCAATTTGAAAAAATATTGATATTTTGATAATATATATTTCGTAATTGGAAACAATCCACTCAAATTCTACTGAGCGTTTCCTTCAAAATCGCACTTCTCCGTGCTATCATTTGCGATGGTTCCATCTCACCATTTAGGGCTTAAGGCCTTATTTTATTTAATCTGATTTTATTTTTATTCACTTAATTTTTAAGGGGGAAGCGTTGTCTTTATCTAAATTTATGGAAAAGCAAACGTCGTTCAATCCTTTAGTGATTGGTGCAACGTTATTTTTTGTGGTGTTGCTTGTCGCGATGATTTTAATCGCACCTGAACAAACACAAACTTTATTAAATGCTGCTAAATCGGGCATTTTTGCCAACTTTAGTTGGTTTTACGTATTAGCATTCTCAGTATTTTTGGGCTTTTTAGTCATTTTATCAGTCAGTAGCCTAGGTAATATCAAATTAGGCAATGATGAAGAAGAGCCTGAATTTGGTTTTCTGTCTTGGTTGGCGATGTTATTTGCTGCCGGTATGGGGGTAGGGTTGATGTTCTTTGGTGTAGCAGAACCATTGACGCATTACTTATCTGATATTACCACAGGCAGCGCAGAGCATAAGCAACAAGAAGCCTTGTTACACACCTTATTCCACTGGGGAATTCATGCCTGGGCGGTGTATGGCACGATTGCGTTGGCATTGGCTTACTTTGGATTCCGTTACAAATTACCTTTGGCATTACGTTCTTGTTTCTATCCGTTATTGAAAGAGCGTATTAATGGCAAGTTAGGCGATCTTATCGACATTATGGCGTTACTTGCCACCTTATTTGGTGTTATCACAACATTAGGTTTTGGTGCATCACAATTGGGTGCAGGCTTACATCAATTAGGCTGGATTAGCGAAAATAGCTTCAGCTTGCAAATTGTTGTGATTGCTGTGGTAATGAGTTTAGCCACATTTTCCGCGATTTCTGGTGTAGGGAAAGGGGTGAAAATTTTAAGTGAGCTGAATTTAACATTAGCTTTCTGTTTGTTAATTTTCGTATTAGTGGCGGGGCCAACACTTTATTTGTTATCAGCGTTCAGCGACAACATCGGAACTTATCTCAGCAACTTAGTACAATTAAGCTTCAAAACCTATGTTTATGAACAAGAACATACTAGCTGGTTTAGCGGTTGGACAATTCTGTATTGGGCATGGTGGTGTTCTTGGGCGCCATTTGTAGGTTTATTTATTGCGCGAATCTCGAAAGGGCGTACCATTCGCGAATTTATTTTCGGTGTGTTGGTGATTCCTAGCATGTTCGGCATCTTGTGGTTTACCGTATTTGGTAATACGGCCATTTGGTTGAATGATGGGGAAGCTGCAGGTACGTTAGGACAAATGATCTCCTCGCCTGAAACGTTGCTCTTTAAATTCTTAGATTATTTACCGCTTTCTGGTGTGACCGGTTTAGTGAGTTTGGTGGTGATTTCTTTATTCTTTATCACCTCGGCAGACTCCGGTATTTATGTATTAAATAACATTGCATCACGCGATAAAAGCCTTGTAGCACCTCGTTGGCAGGCCGTAATGTGGGGTGTATTAATGTCAGTCGTCGCGATTGTTTTAATGCAATCGGGTGGTTTGGCAAACCTGCAGGCAATGACTTTGTTGGTAGCATTACCTTTTGCGATGTTGATGTTGCTGATGTGCTTTAGTTTATGGAAAGGCTTGAGTGCGGATAAAAAATATTTTGATACCAAAGTTAATCCAACCAGTATTTTCTGGACGGGGGATAAGTGGAAAGAACGTTTGGAACAAATGATGAACCAAACGCAAGAAAAAGATATTTTACGTTTCCTTAAACATACGGTTTTACCGGCTATGCGTGAATTACGTCAAGAGTTGATTGGCAAATATGACTTAAGCGTACAAATTAACACGTTATTTGATCAAGATGAACCTGCAGTCGAGTTAGTCATTCAGAAAGATTTGATGCGAGACTTTATGTATGGGGTGAAATCTGTCGGTCGTGAGGTGTCAGAGCAATTAATTAATGACGATAACTTGCCACATATCCAGCATAGTATGACTTATGAACCATACACTTACTTCTTTGATGGTCGAGTGGGTTATGATGTGCAATATATGGATCAAGATGAATTAATTGCCGATATGTTGAAACATTATGAACGTTACTTAAGTTTGCTAGACGATGTGGGTCAAGAATTGATGGCACACGAGCAAACAGAACTGGCTGAATAATAAGACTAAAGTGCGGTTGGAAATCCTCTAAATTTTTAACCGCACTTTTTATCTTAAAACAAATATGAAGATACAAAATACTTTCAAAGCAAATGTTATTTGGGGCAGTTTAGGTTTTAGTTTAGCGATTATTGCAGCCCTTTTATTTGATACGCAGCAAACGATATCTTATCTTGCTGCGGCGAAAGCATTTATTTTCTCTCAATTTAGCTGGTTTTATATTTTACTGAGTGCATTTTTTCTGTTCTTTTTACTTTTCTTGGCGTTAGGACGATACGGCGATATTAAACTCGGGAGTGATGAGGAAGAACCAGAGTTTAAATTAGGCTCTTGGATTGCGTTACTTTTTACCTCTGGAATTGGTATTGGCATTGTTTTTCTTGGTGTTGCTGAACCGCTTTCACATTTTCTTTCACCAATAGGTGAATATGAGAAAGTTAGAACGGCATTATTTTTTAGTATTTTTCATTGGAGCATCAGTGCTTGGGCTATTTATGGATTAATTGCACTTACGATTGCGTACTTCGGATTTCGCTATAAATTACCGTTTTCTTTACGCTCTTGTTTTTATCCCTTACTGAAAGAAAAGATTGATGGAAAAGTGGGGGATGTCATTGATATTCTCGGGATTTGTACCACCTTATTTGGCGTAGTTGCAACCTTAGGTTACAGTGCGATTCGGTTGGCGGCTGCCTTCCATTCAATGCATTTATTGGATAACTCACCGTATTTGGTTCCCCTTATTTTAGTGAGTGTTTTTATCATTGCTATCTTAATTTCACTGCAGGGTATCGCCAACGGGTTCCGTATTCTTAGTGAGCTAAATCTAGGCGTTACCTTTCTCTTTATGTTACTGGTTTTGTTATTCGGTCCGACAATATATTTAATTTCTGCTTTTACGGAAAATATTGGTACCTACTTAAGCGGTTTAATTAGAGTCGGCTTCAAGGCTTATGCCTATGATGTAGAACATTTAGACTGGTTTATGGATTGGACAGTTTTTTACTGGGCATGGTGGTTTTCGTGGGCGCCTGGCTTTGGAATTTTTATCGCACGGATTTCTCGCGGACGAACTTTACGGGAGTTTATTTTCGGCGTATTGATGGTGCCAAGTTTATTCTTTGTTTTATGGTTCACAGTATTTGGAAATGGGGCCATTTGGGTTAATGAACATCTTGCTGAGGGGGCATTAGGTCAAGCTGTAAATAATGTGGGGTCACTCCTTTTTGATTTTCTGAGTTATTTACCCTATTCCGGGTTAACTAAAACGTTAGCTTTATTTATTATCACACTCTTTTTTATCGTCACCATTAACTTTGGTATTTATACGCTTAATAATATTGCGATTGAAGACAAAAGCCAGGTTTCACCTCGTTGGCAATCTATGTTCTGGGGAGGACTATTGTCAGCAGTTACGTTTGTGCTTTATCTTTTTGGCGGTATTGAAATACTTCAATCAACGATGTTGTTTTTTTCTTTACCTTTTGCTCTATTGATGTCTTTGATGGCATGGAGTTTGTTGAAGGGCTTACGATTTGAACGTCAATATTATTCCACAGAGGTTTCAGATTTGTGGACAGGTGCAAACTGGCGTAGCCGTTTAAGACAGTTAGTGATTGAACCTAAGCGAGATGATGCCATTTTACATTTAAAAACAACGGCACTTTTGGCAATGAGAGAGTTGCGCCAGTTACTCATTGGTACCTATGGTTTAAATGTGACCTTACAGCAACATTTTGGTCGTGATAATAATCAACTGGTTCTTTCTATTGAAAATGGATTAGCAGAAGATTTTTTTTACCAAATTACCTTGTTCGAGAAGCCTGAGCCTGCACAAGTTCATCATGCATTAATGGTTTCAACCAATATTCAATTGGAAGGTTATCCTTTGAGTATTACAAATGAAGAGGATTTGATTGTAGACATCTTGCAATGTTATGAGCGATACATGAAAGAACTGGATTTTGTTATTTCATAATTCCTGTCTCATGAGTAAACAGAACTGGCTGAATAATAAGACTAAAGTGCGGTTAAAAATCCTCTAATTTTTTTGACCGCACTTTTAAAATTACCTCTTGAGACAAATGCATAAAAAGAGTATATTCAAGCCCAAATTTTCAATTTAATTCTAACGGAGTTTTTCTATGTTTGGTTTATCCCCAGCACAAATGATTATTTTATTAGTCGTGATTTTATTAGTATTCGGTACCAAAAAATTACGCAATGCGGGATCTGATCTTGGCGCAGCAGTAAAAGGCTTTAAAAAAGCGATGTCTGATGACGAGCCGAAAAAAGATGCTGAGTTTACTCAAATTAAAGACGGTACAACCACTGCTGAAAAAACTGAAACTGTAAAAGATAAAGAACAGGCATAACCGTGTTTGATATTGGTTTTTCCGAACTTGTTTTATTGATGCTTGTGGGCTTAGTTGTGCTAGGCCCTAAGCGTTTACCTGTGGCTATTCGCACGGTAATGGGCTGGGTGAAAACGATCCGTGGATTGGCAGCTAATGTTCAAAATGAATTAAAACAAGAGCTTAAATTGCAAGAGTTGCAAGATAGTATTAAGAAAGCGGAACAACTTAATCTCAAACAGCTTTCCCCAGATTTAAGTAAAACTGTTGAAGAGCTAAAAGAGCAAGCCCAAAAAATGCGTGCAGAGCTAGAAGAAAAAGCGGCTGCAGCAGGTACAACGGTGGAAGAGCAAATTAAAGAAATTAAAAGTGCGGCTGAAAATCCGACTGATTCTGCGGAAAAACTTGAGGTAAGCGCACAAGAAACAGCAGAGAAACCGGTTGAAACAGCATCCACAGAACATGCAGAGAATGAAACCGCTGAGGTTTTGGAATCTGAAAAAAAAGAAGTGGATTTGACCGCACTTGAACCTCATGAACAAGCTGAATTAACTGAGCGTTTATCCGATTACTATTCGCCGGATGATGTGGAGCTACAGCCAGCACCCAAATCTGAAGCGAAGTCCTAGAGAATAATTATGAGCAATATGACGGACGATTCCCAACCGTTAATTACCCATCTTGTTGAACTCAGAAACCGCTTATTACGTTGTGTAATTTGTATTTTAGTGGTTTTTGTGGCGTTGGTTTATTTTTCTAATGATATTTATCATTTTGTCGCTGCACCTTTAACAGCGGTGATGCCAAAAGGTGCAACGATGATTGCAACCAATATCCAAACGCCTTTCTTTACGCCAATTAAATTAACCGCGATTGTTTCGGTGTTTATTTCTGTACCTTATTTGCTTTATCAAATTTGGGCATTTGTTGCACCAGCACTGTATCAACATGAAAAACGTTTAATTTATCCGTTATTATTTTCCAGTACAGTTTTATTCTATTGCGGTGTGGCATTTGCTTATTATATCGTTTTCCCTTTTGTGTTTAGTTTCTTTACGCAAACTGCACCAGAAGGGGTCGCTATCGCAACAGATATCAGCAGCTACCTTGATTTTGCACTCGCATTATTCTTGGCTTTCGGTGTGTGTTTTGAAGTACCCGTTGCCATTATTTTGCTTTGCTGGACAGGTGTCACAACCACGAAAGCATTGGCGGCAAAACGCCCTTATATTATTGTGGGCGCGTTCTTTGTTGGCATGATCTTAACGCCACCAGACGTGTTCTCTCAAACTTTACTTGCTGTACCAATGTGTCTTCTCTTTGAATTAGGCTTGTTAGTTGCACGTTTCTATCAACCGAAAGAGGATGAAGAAGAGGCAGTTGATGAGGAAAGTGCGGTAGAAAATCAGGGTGATTTGAATCACAAAGATTAAGAAAATGGGCGTAGATGGATACGCCCTTTTAACATCATAAAAACAGGAAATATTATTATGACTCAACAAATTTTAGGCGGTTTTCCAACTCGTCGTCTTCGTCGTTTACGTAAACATGATTTTAGTCGCCGTTTAGTGGCAGAAAATACTTTAACCGCGAATGATTTAATTTATCCGGTATTTATCATTGAAGGCGAAAATCATCGTGAACCAGTTCCTTCTATGCCTAAAGTTGAACGTTTAACCATCGACCAGTTATTAATCGAAGCAGGCCTTTTAGTGAAATACGGCGTACCAGTGATCTCATTATTCCCTGTAGTTGAGCAAGATAAAAAATCTTTAATGGCGGATGAGGCATTTAACCCGAACGGTTTGGTACAGCGCGCAGTGAGAGCATTGAAAGCCGCTTATCCAGAATTAGGTGTATTAACCGATGTCGCACTCGATCCTTATACACTACATGGACAAGACGGGATCATTGATGAAGAAGGCTATGTATTAAACGATATTACAACAGATATCCTGATTAAACAGGCTGTTTCACACGCTGAAGCGGGTGCAGATATTGTTGCACCGAGTGATATGATGGATGGACGTATTGGTCGTATTCGTCAGGCATTGGAAGAAAATGGTCATATCAATACGCAAATTATGGCGTATTCTGCAAAATATGCGTCTAATTATTATGGTCCATTCCGTGATGCGGTCGGTTCTGCCGGCAACCTGAAAGGTGGAGACAAGAAAACCTATCAACTAGATCCAGCCAACGGTAATGAAGGCTTGCAAGAAGTGGCTCTTGATTTACAAGAAGGGGCAGATATGGTGATGGTGAAACCAGGTATGCCATATTTAGACATGGTATATCGCGTGAAAGACTATTTTGGTGTGCCAACCTTTGCTTATCAAGTTTCTGGTGAATATGCGATGCATATGGCAGCGATTCAAAATGGTTGGTTGAAAGAAAAAGAATGCATCATGGAATCATTGCTTTGCTTTAAACGTGCTGGTGCGGATGGTATTTTGACGTATTTTGCGAAGCAAGTCGCTGAATGGCTTTACCTAGAAGGTAAAAATAAATAAGCATTTTTTAAGTTGAAGTGCTAATCAGGTGGTAATTTTAGATTTCATCCAATAAAAACGAGAAAATATTAAATGTTTTCTCGTTTTTTATTTTTTTTTCATTTTTTCTATAAAAAAACTATTGCCTAGTTGATTTTTCTATTGTTATATTGATGACACGCCGCAACAAGACGGTGATAAATAAAATAACGTTACACACATCATATTAACTTACTACTAGAAGGAAAATCCTATGTCAGCAGTAGCATCATTAGACGCATTTCTTGAAAAAGTGGCTCAACGTGACGGCCACCAACCTGAATTTTTACAAGCCGTTCGTGAAGTCTTCACGTCAATCTGGTCTTTCTTGGAAGCAAACCCTAAATACCGTTCAGAAGCTTTATTAGAGCGTTTAGTTGAGCCAGAGCGTGCAATCCAATTCCGTGTGGCATGGACTGATGATAAAGGCCAAGTTCAAGTAAACCGTGCTTTCCGCGTGCAATTCAACAGTGCAATTGGTCCCTTTAAAGGGGGGATGCGTTTTCATCCATCTGTTAACTTATCAATCTTAAAATTCTTAGGTTTTGAACAGATCTTTAAAAATGCCTTAACTACATTGCCAATGGGCGGTGCGAAAGGGGGCTCAGATTTTGATCCTAAAGGTAAATCAGATGCTGAAGTGATGCGTTTCTGCCAAGCATTAATGGCTGAATTGTATCGTCATGTAGGTCCGGATACCGATGTGCCGGCGGGAGATATCGGTGTAGGTGGTCGCGAAGTCGGTTATCTTGCAGGCTATATGAAAAAATTATCAAACCAAGCGGCTTGCGTGTTTACTGGTCGTGGTCTTTCATTCGGTGGGAGCTTAATTCGTCCAGAAGCAACGGGGTATGGATTGGTTTATTTTGCCCAAGCAATGCTTGCAGAGAAAGGAGATAGTTTCCAAGGTAAAACGGTTTTAGTTTCCGGTTCGGGTAACGTGGCGCAATATGCGATTGAAAAAGCGATGGCGCTCGGTGCGAAAGTTGTAACCTGTTCTGACTCTGCGGGTTATGTGTATTTACCAGAAGGATTCGATCGTGAAAAATTAGAAGCGTTATTAGAGCTTAAAAATGTAAAACGTGGTCGAGTAGAAGAGTTTGCAAAACAATTTGGTCTTCAATATTTTGCAGGTAAACGCCCTTGGGAAGTGAAAGCAGATATTGCACTTCCTTGCGCAACCCAAAACGAATTAGAGATTTCAGACGCTAAAGCTCTAATTGCAAACGGTGTGAAATTGGTTGCTGAGGGTGCAAACATGCCAACCACTATCGAAGCGACAGAAGCATTCTTAGAAGCGGGTGTATTATTTGGCCCAGGTAAAGCGGCTAATGCAGGTGGTGTTGCGACATCAGGTTTAGAAATGGCGCAAAGTTCACAACGTTTATACTGGACTGCTGAAGAGGTGGACAGACAGCTTCATCGCATCATGTTAGATATTCATGCAAACTGTAAAAAATACGGTTCAGCAGAAGGCCAAGCAAACATTAACTACGTAGTGGGCGCAAACGTAGCAGGCTTTGTAAAAGTAGCTGATGCAATGTTGGCTCAAGGGGTTTATTAATCCAATAAATTAATGAAAAATTGACCGCACTTTGTGATGAAGTGCGGTCAATTTTTATGGTGAATTTCTCAAGTAGAAATAGGCTATTGGCTTGCTTTTTTGCTCAAAAAGTGTAAAATCTTCAGGCTTTTTGTCTATATATACAGAGAAAAAAGTAAGCTATATTCTTAAATCACTTTCGAGTTTGGGAATATTCTTTTAGTAATTAAACATTTAGAGGAAGGTTATGGTAACCATTCGTTTATCTCGTGGCGGAGCTAAAAAACGCCCATTTTATCAAATCGTAGTAGCTGACAGTCGTTCACCACGTGACGGTCGTTTCATTGAGCGTGTAGGTTTCTTCAACCCAATCGCACAGGGTAACGCAGAGCGTCTTCGTGTTGATCTTGAGCGTGTAAACCACTGGGTTGCTCAAGGTGCATCACTTTCAGATCGTGTTGCAACTTTGGTAAAAGAAGCTCAAAAAGCATAATCTCGCTTTTTGATTTAGTTCTTAAACTAAGATAGGTGAAAAATATGGAACAACAACGCATTGAAGTTGTGGGCAAATTAGGCTCAACCTACGGTATCCGTGGGTGGTTACGTATTTATTCATCAACAGAACAAGCTGAAAGCATTTTTGATTATCAACCTTGGTTTTTAAAAATCAAAGGTGAATGGCAGCCAACAGAATTAGAAAATTGGCGCCATCATAATCACGAAATCATCGTTAAATTAAAAGGCGTTGATGATCGTGAAGCTGCACAAATTTTAGCAAATGTTGAAATTGGTGTGGATTTATCTGTTTTCCCTGAACTGGAAGAGGGCGATTATTACTGGCACGATTTAATCGGTTGTTCAGTCGTCAACCTAGAAGGTTATACAATGGGAACCGTAACAGAGATGATGGAAACCGGTTCTAATGATGTGTTAGTGGTTAAAGCTAATACTAAAGATGCTTTTGGAAAACAAGAGCGGTTAATTCCGTTTTTGTATGAACAAGTAGTTAAAAGAGTCGATCTCACCACTAAGACAATTGAAGTGGATTGGGACGCTGGTTTCTAATCTCAAGTATGCACAAACGTAATGTAGTAGGCTTTTTATGTGGATAGGGGTGATTTCATTATTCCCCGAAATGTTTAAAGCGATTACGGAATTTGGGGTTACAGGTAGAGCCGTAAAACATAATCTTCTGCAAGTGGAATGTTGGAATCCAAGAGATTTTACATTCGACAAGCATAAAACCGTGGATGACCGTCCTTATGGTGGTGGCCCGGGAATGCTGATGATGGTGCAACCTTTACGGGATGCGATTCATGCTGCGAGAGCAGCTGCAGGAGAAGGCGCAAAGGTGATTTACCTTTCGCCACAAGGACGTAAACTCGATCAAGGTGGCGTAACCGAACTTGCTCAAAATCAGAAATTGATTTTGGTATGTGGACGTTACGAAGGTATTGATGAGCGATTGATTCAAACTGAAATCGATGAAGAATGGTCAATCGGCGATTACGTTCTGACCGGTGGGGAGTTGCCGGCAATGACATTAATTGATGCTGTTGCGCGTTTTATTCCAGGTGTATTAGGCAAGCAAGCCTCCGCAGAAGAAGATTCTTTCGCAGATGGTTTATTAGATTGTCCGCATTACACCAGACCGGAAGTGTTAGAAGGATTAACTGTACCACCCGTGCTGATGTCGGGACATCACGAAGAAATTCGGAAATGGCGATTAAAGCAATCGCTACAAAGAACGTGGCTCCGACGCCCTGAGCTCTTAGAAGGCCTAGCTCTGACTGACGAACAACGTAAGCTGTTAAAAGAGGCGCAAGCCGAACATAACAGTTAGTTTCAGTTACATCTAGGATCAATAAAGGATCAAACAATGTCTAACATTATCAAACAACTTGAACAAGAACAATTAAAACAAAACGTACCTAGCTTCCGCCCAGGTGATACTTTAGAAGTTAAAGTATGGGTAGTTGAAGGTAGCAAACGTCGTTTGCAAGCATTCGAAGGCGTGGTTATTGCAATTCGTAACCGTGGCTTGCACTCAGCATTTACTTTACGTAAAATTTCTAATGGCGTAGGTGTTGAGCGTGTATTCCAAACTCACTCTCCAGCTGTAGATTCTATCGCTGTTAAACGTAAAGGTGCAGTACGTAAAGCTAAACTTTACTACTTACGTGAACGTTCAGGTAAATCTGCTCGTATTAAAGAGCGTTTGGGCGAATAATTCGCAAAATAAAAAAGGCTTGGTTTTCCAAGCCTTTTTTGTTTTTAAGTGCGGTCAGAATTAAGACCGCTTCATAATTTCAAAAAACTCATCGTTGGTTTTTGCCACCATAAGTTTGTCGATGAGGAATTCCATCGCTTCCACTTCACCCATTGGGTTAAGGATTTTGCGAAGAATCCACATTTTTTGTAATTCATCTGGTGTGGTAAGTAAGTCTTCTTTACGCGTACCAGAACGGTTGAAGTCAATCGCAGGGAATACACGTTTTTCTGCAATTTTGCGAGAAAGATGTAATTCCATGTTACCGGTACCTTTAAATTCTTCAAAGATAACCTCATCCATTTTTGAACCGGTATCTACAAGTGCGGTTGCAATAATGGTTAAACTACCGCCTTCTTCTACGTTACGTGCAGCACCAAAGAAACGTTTTGGACGATGTAAAGCATTTGCATCCACACCACCAGAAAGAATTTTACCAGACGCTGGTGTAACGGTATTGTAAGCACGTGCCAAACGCGTGATAGAGTCGAGTAAAATCACCACGTCTTTTTTGTGCTCAACAGAACGTTTTGCTTTCTCGATAACCATTTCAGCCACTTGAACGTGACGAGCGGCTGGTTCATCAAAGGTTGAAGCAATCACTTCACCTTTTACTGAACGTTGCATTTCCGTTACTTCTTCTGGACGCTCATCGATTAAAAGTACGATAAGTTCACATTCTGGGTAGTTGTGTGTGATGCTTTGTGCAATATTTTGTAGCAACATGGTTTTACCTGCTTTTGGTGGTGCTACGATAAGACCGCGTTGACCTTTACCAATCGGAGAGGCTAAATCCAAAATACGTGCGGTTAAGTCTTCGGTTGAGCCATTACCACGTTCCATTCTTAAACGAGAATTAGCGTGTAATGGGGTTAAGTTTTCGAAAAGAATTTTGCTACGAGAGACTTCTGGTTTGTCATCGTTGACTTGGTCGACTTTTAAAAGTGCAAAATAGCGTTCGCCCTCTTTTGGTGGACGGATTTTGCCTTCGATTTTATCACCAGTTTGAAGATTGAAACGACGAATTTGACTTGGAGAAACGTAGATGTCATCAGGACCAGCAAGGTAGGAACTGTCTGCAGAGCGTAAGAAACCGAAACCATCGGGTAAAATCTCCAACACGCCACCGCCAAAAATATCTTCACCGCTCTTTGCGTGTTGTTTCAAAATAGCAAAAACAATATCTTGTTTACGTAAACGGGCAAGATTTTCCAAACCCATTTGTTCTTCGCCAAGTTTCACAAGATCAGAAACAGGCGTATTTTTAAGTTCTGTAAGATGCATAATTAATAATGTTGGAACGAATAAGAGTTGATAATACTGAAATGTTTGAATGGTGGGCAATGCCCTTAAGAATGGTGCGTAAATTACCACTAAAATTTAATACTGTCTAGTTTTTGTTAGAAAAAACAGGGTAAAATAGCAGATTATAAAGAGATTATTATTGTATGTTGATTAATTATGCGTAATAATTGAATAATTAGTCAATATTGAAATTAAAAGAAGGATAACCTATGGCTCTCTGGGGTGGTCGTTTTACACAAGCGGCAGATAAACGTTTTAAAGATTTTAATGATAGCCTGCGTTTTGATTATCGCTTGGCAGAGCAAGATATTGAAGGCTCCATTGGCTGGTCTAAAGCTTTAGTCAATGTTGGTGTATTAAGTGCTGAAGAGCAACAACAGCTAGAAGTTGCCTTAAATGAATTATTAATCGAAGTGCGGTCAAATCCACAAGCGATTTTGCAAGATGATGCAGAAGATATTCATAGCTGGGTGGAAAGTAAGCTTATCGATAAAGTGGGTAATTTAGGTAAAAAATTGCATACGGGTCGTAGCCGTAATGACCAAGTTGCACTCGATATCAAGATGTGGTGCAAACAGCGTGTAATCGAGTTACAAGAGTCTGTTCGTAATCTTCAACGCCATTTGGTACAAACTGCTGAAAATACGCAAGATGCAGTGATGCCGGGTTATACCCATTTACAACGTGCACAACCAATCACTTTTGCCCATTGGTGTATGGCTTATGTGGAAATGTTTGAACGTGACTATTCGCGTCTTGCCGATGCTTATAAACGCATGAATAGCTGTCCATTAGGTAGTGGCGCACTTGCAGGAACAGCCTATGCGGTCGATCGTGAACAATTAGCTGCAGATCTTGGGTTTGCTTTTGCTACGCGTAATAGCTTGGATAGTGTGTCTGATCGTGACCATATTGTGGAATTACTCTCAACAGCTTCTTTAAGTATGGCGCACCTTTCTCGTTTCGCAGAAGATATGATCATTTTTAACAGTGGTGAAGCGAATTTTGTGGAATTGTCAGATCGTGTAACTTCAGGTTCCTCTTTAATGCCACAAAAGAAAAATCCAGATGCTTGTGAATTGATTCGTGGTAAAGCGGGCCGTGTCATGGGTGCATTAACCGGTATGTTGATGACCTTAAAAGGTTTACCGTTAGCGTATAATAAAGATATGCAAGAAGACAAAGAAGGGATCTTTGATGCATTGGATACTTGGCAAGATTGTGTAGATATGGCGACTTTTGTATTAGATGAGTTAAAAGTGAATACCGATCGTACTCGTGAAGCCGCTTTAAAAGGTTACTCAAATGCAACAGAGCTAGCAGATTATCTCGTGGCAAAAGGAGTGCCATTCCGTGATTCTCACCATATTGTCGGTGAAACTGTGGTTTATGCCATTGAAAAAGGTAAAGCCTTGGAAGACTTAACCATTCCTGAATTCCGTCAATTCAGCGATGTAGTGGGGGATGATGTATATGACATTCTTTCACTACAATCTTGTTTAGATAAACGTTGTGCGAAAGGTGGGGTTTCACCACTTCGTGTCGCAGAAGCGATTGCAGAAGCAAAAGCGAGATTAGCTTAATTAACGCAAATAAAAAGAGCGGTCAAAAAACACAACATTTTTTGATCGCTCTTTCGTTTTTATGGTGTAGGTGGATCCATTAATTCAAGAATTTTATCTGTAGGCTCTTTTATATCGAAACTCGATTCCATTAATAATGAAAAAGTCTCGTCATTTCGTTTGCAAGCAGCATGAGAAATTAGCTTACCTTTCTCATCACGCAAATCGATAGTAACTTGATTGATGCCCGTCTTATCTGCTGCGTTCTCTTTTATTATCGTCCACAACTGATTATTTTCTGTTGGTGGAAGAAAAAGCGTCGCTTCTGTCGCATAAGATTGAAAGTATGCCTTATCGATTGTTTGAGAAACCACATTCGCATTATTTTTCATGTAAGTAAATGTTTTTAGATTATTTAGCGCGACCCAAAGTTTTTCCCCTTTGGTGCTTTCACATTTTACAACATCAATGACGCTATCACCGAGCTTCATGGCATTTTCATTTGCGAGCGAACATGTTGGAACTGCAGCCAAAAATACCCACAGATATTTTTTCATTAAATTAATCTCTGAAGTTATTAAATTGGAATGGTTGGCCTAATTCAGCGCCTTTCACTAATTGAATAACGGCTTGTAAATCATCACGAGATTTGCCGGTTACGCGTACTTGTTCACCTTGAATTTGAGTTTGAACTTTGATTTTTGAATCTTTCACTAATTTAGTGATTTTCTTCGCCATCTCCGTTTCAATCCCTTGTTTTAATTTGATTTCTTTGGTGTAAAGTTTACCGTGATGTTCACTTTCTGTTGGAATATCCAATGAGTTATGCTCAATGCCACGTTTTACAAACGCACCAATTAAGATTTCAATTAATTGTTCTAATTGGAAATCTGATTCGGTCGTCACTTTCACGGTTTCGCTTTTTTCATTTAATTCAATGACCGCTTCCACCCCACGGAAATCATAACGTGTACTTAATACGCGGTTTGCATTTTCAACCGCATTACGCACTTCGTGCATAGTAATTTCAGATACGATATCAAAAGATGGCATAAGTTTTCTCCCAAAATGAATTAAATTCGATCATTTGCACTTAAAAGACATAAAAGTGCGGTTAAGTCAGCAAAGTTTACCACAATTTGTGCTTGTTGTTGCACCTTCGGTTTGGCATGGAATGCTACGCCTAATCCAGCGACCTTCATCATCGCTAAATCATTAGCGCCATCACCAATAGCAAGGGTATTTTTACGTGGAATGTTGTATTCTTCAGCGAGTTTTTGCAAGGTATTCGCTTTGTATTGTGCATCGACCACGCTACCTTTTACATTGCCAGTCAGCGTGCCATCAATAATTTCAAATTGATTAGACGCCGCAAAATCGAGGTTTAATAAGCTTTTTAAGTAATCGGCGAAATAGGTAAAGCCACCGGAAGCGATGGCAGTTTTCCAACCATGTTGTTGTAATGCCTTAATGGCTTCAATTAAGCCTGGCATTAAAGGCAATTTTTCACGTACTTGTTGCAAAATACTTTCTGGTGCACCTTTAAGTGTTCCCACTCGACGACGCAAACTTTGTTCAAAATCGAGCTCACCACGCATTGCGCTTTCAGTAATGGCAGAAACTAATTCACCCGTGCCAGCCAGTTTAGCGATTTCATCAATACACTCAATTTGAATCGCCGTAGAATCCATATCCATCACCAATAAACCTTTTTCTGATAATTTGGCATCAAAATCCAGTTTTGCGATGTCTAATTGCAGGTTGTGAGCGTGGGCAATAAAATCAGTTAGCCATTCTCCTTTTAAAAGGACAACGGTATTTTTTTCAACGTTCCATGCATCAAAACACAGGAAAGATTGACCGCACTTTTGTTGGAATTTGAGTAATTTGGCTAAATTCAGCGTTGTACCGTATAAAATAAACGCATGCGATTCATCGGAGTGAGGCAAATCAGACGAAAGTGCGGTAGGAAATTGGGGATATTTTTGGGTAATGCTTGCAAGGTTTTGAATTTGCATAGAAAATCCTGTAAATTGTGAATACTCATCTATTCTAGCCGATCTTGGCGAAAAAATGGAAAAACAACGTGCAATTAATTAAAGAAAAACTTCAAAAATCACTGATGTTTGGACTCATCGTTCTGCTTTGTATCGGTGCCATGGCGGTGATTTTGTTTGGCGTGAAACAATTTAAGATTGGTTCACAGCTTTCAAGTGTGAATCAAGTAGCGAATTTATCGCATACTTTGGTTCGTCAGCAAGCCAATTTATTTTCAGTTTTATTAACCAATAATGCGAAATCCGATCAGCTCGTCGAAAATTTAGATAATTTAGTCAAAGAAAACTTTGTGCTCGATGCAACCATTTATGATTATAACGGCAAAGAATTGGCACAAAGTACCAATACCGGCAATCTTCGTGAGCAACTTGGTCTTGAGCATAAAAATGAAGGTGAGTTTTCAACACAACAAATTGTTGAACCGATTTACTCGGCTTCCAATAATGCGGTTCGTGGCTTTTTGCGCGTGACCTTTGACGCCCAATATGCTCAAACGACGCAGAGCAAAATCAATCAAGTTTTTCACCGCTTATATGGTGAAATAGTAGTGGTCTTTTTATTAGGCGCGTTATTCGCCAGTTCCATTCATTATTTTTTAAGTCATTATCGTCGAACATATCGAAAACCAGTGGAAACTAAAACGGTGGTCAATTTACAAGGTAAATCAAGTAGCCAGCGTTTCCATCAACGTCGTCGAAGAATTTGATCAAGTTAAATAAAATTGCAAATATTGGTTAAGCCAATCAGTAAATAGGGTAGAATACTGAGAATTATTTAGATAGGAGAAAAACATGGCAACTCGTAGACAACTCGCCAACGCAATTCGTGCGCTATCAATGGATGCCGTACAAAAAGCAAAATCAGGCCACCCAGGTGCCCCTATGGGAATGGCGGATATCGCTGAAGTATTATGGCGCGATTTCTTAAAACACAATCCAAATAATCCTAAATGGACTGATCGCGACCGTTTTGTGCTTTCTAACGGCCACGGGTCAATGTTGATTTATAGCTTATTACATTTAACAGGTTACGATCTTTCTATCGAAGATTTAAAACAATTCCGTCAATTACATTCTAAAACCCCAGGACACCCAGAATATGGTTATGCACCAGGTGTTGAAACCACAACCGGTCCGTTAGGTCAAGGTATTACAAATGCCGTGGGTATGGCGATTGCGGAGAAAACATTAGCAGGTCAATTTAACCGTGAAGGTCATGAAATCGTGGACCATCATACTTATGTGTTCTTAGGTGATGGCTGTTTAATGGAAGGGATTTCTCACGAAGCTTGCTCTTTAGCGGGCACATTAGGCCTTGGTAAATTAATCGCATTCTACGATGACAATAATATTTCGATTGATGGTCATGTTGATGGTTGGTTCAGTGATGATACGGCAGAACGTTTTGAAGCTTATGGCTGGCAAGTAATCCGTAATGTAGATGGTCACGATGCAGAACAAATTCGTGCCGCAACCATTCTTGCTCAAGCAGAAAAAGAAAAACCAACATTAATTATTTGTAAAACCATCATCGGTTTTGGTTCACCAAATAAATCAGGCTCTCATGATTGCCACGGTGCACCATTAGGTGATGAAGAAATCGCATTAACTCGTAAAGCACTTGGCTGGGAATATGGTCCATTTGAAATTCCGGCTGAATACTATGCTGAATGGTCTGCAAAAGAAAAAGGCGCTGCAGCAGAAAAATCTTGGGAAGAAAAATTTGCTGCTTATGCAAAAGCATACCCTGAACTTGCCGCAGAATTTACACGTCGTGTAAATGGTGAATTACCAGCAAATTGGGCGGCAGAATCTAAAGCGTTCATTGAAAAATTACAAGCAAACCCTGCAAGTATTGCAAGCCGTAAAGCATCACAAAATGCAATCGAAACTTATGCACATGTATTACCTGAATTCTTAGGTGGCTCTGCAGACTTAGCAAGCTCTAACTTAACGTTATGGAGCGGTTCTAAACCAATTCGTGCACACGAAAACGTAGGTGGTAACTATATCAACTATGGTGTGCGTGAGTTCGGTATGTCTGCGATTATGAATGGTATTGCTTTACACGGCGGTTTCATTCCTTATGGCGCAACCTTCTTAATGTTCTACGAATATGCACACAATGCAGTGCGTATGGCAGCATTAATGAAACAACGCACTTTATTCGTTTATACTCATGACTCGATCGGTTTAGGCGAAGATGGTCCAACTCACCAACCAGTTGAGCAAACTACATCATTACGCTTAATTCCAAATCTTGAAACATGGCGTCCATGTGACCAAGTGGAATCAGCCATCGCATGGCAACAAGCGGTTGAACGTCAAGATGGCCCAAGTGCATTGATCTTTACCCGTCAAAACTTAGCACAAATGGACCGCACTTCTGCACAATTAGAGGCAGTTAAACGTGGTGCTTATGTGTTAAAAGACTGTGAGGGTACACCAGAGTTAATCTTCATTGCGACAGGTTCTGAAGTGGAATTAGCGGTGAAAGCAGCAGATGTATTGACTGCTGAAGGTAAAAAAGTACGTGTCGTCTCTATGCCAAGCACTAACCGTTTCGACAAACAAGATGCAGCGTACCGTGAAAGTGTGTTACCTGCAGCCGTAACCAAACGTGTTGCAATCGAAGCAGGTATTGCAGACTTCTGGTATAAATACGTCGGCTTTGAAGGTCGCGTGGTAGGTATGAATAGCTTCGGCGAATCAGCTCCAGCAGATCAATTATTCAAACTCTTTGGTTTCACCGTGGATAACGTGGTAGCAAAAGCAAAAGAGATTTTATAATTATTAAAATAGATAAAGGCAGGCAATGACCTGCCTTTCTTTTTTGATTTGAAAAAAGTGCGGTCAAAAAATAAGAAAATTTTTGACCGCACTTTGTTTTTATCTGCTTTCACCTTGTTATCTAAGCCTTTTTTCGTCAATCCATTGAGTTAGCCTTTCAAGTTTGCTAAAATTCGCGACACTTTTTGCGATAAAAAATAAAACGTAAAAAGTGAGTTCGGAAGAAGGTAGCTGGAGAGTAGGGAATTGCCCCTACGCCGACGAGGTAAAATCTTTCAGGCGCAATCGCAAGATTGCAGGGACTGTTACTGGACGAACCCTTGGAGAGATCCATTGCATTTTATTGATGTAAATGGACGCCGAAGGCGCAAAAGAGCGGTCGACTTTTCGATTGTTTTCCAAACGCTCAGGCAAAAGGACAGGGGCAAAAGACAATCCGTATTATCAATATAATTTCTATCGGGATTCTTCTTGTCTCCTTGTCGAGTTTATTTGTATTTTAAACGACGAGGAATCATCAATGTCATTACAGACAATCTTATCGGCTATTAGTAGCTTTATATGGGGACCGCCCCTACTTATTCTATTGTCCGGAACCGGACTTTATCTCACCCTTCGTTTAGGCTTTTTGCAAATTCGTTATTTGCCTCGTGCCTTGGGCTATTTATTTGCTCGAGGTGCAAATAAAGGCAAAGGGGACGTGTCTTCTTTTGCTGCACTTTGTACCGCATTAGCGGCAACCATTGGTACAGGGAATATCGTGGGTGTAGCGACCGCAGTACAAGCGGGTGGACCTGGCGCGATTTTTTGGATGTGGCTAGTTGCATTATTAGGCATGGCAACCAAATATGCCGAATGTTTGCTTGCAGTGAAATATCGTGTGCGCGATAAATACGGTTTTATGGCTGGTGGACCAATGTATTACATCGAACGTGGTCTTGGTATCAAATGGTTAGCGAAATTATTTGCGTTATTTGGGGTGTTGGTGGCCTTTTTCGGTATCGGTACTTTCCCTCAAGTGAATGCGATTACGCATGCGATGCAAGACACCTTTAACGTGCCTGTTGTGATTACTGCAACAGTGGTGACGGTATTGGTCGCGATGATTATTCTTGGTGGAGTAAGACGTATTGCGAGAGCCTCTGCCGTCATTGTGCCTTTTATGGCGCTGGGTTATGTGACGACCTCAATTATCATCTTAATCGTTAATTACGATAAATTACCTGCTGCAATTGCATTAATTATTCAGAGTGCGTTTAATCCTCAGGCAGCTTTAGGTGGTGCAGTTGGCTTTACCGTGATGAAAGCCATTCAATCGGGTGTGGCGCGCGGTATTTTCTCAAATGAATCAGGTTTAGGAAGTGCGCCAATCGCAGCCGCAGCAGCTCAAACGAAAGAGCCCGTTCGCCAAGGTTTAATTTCGATGACGGGGACATTTTTAGATACTATCATCGTATGTACGATGACAGGCTTAGTGCTTGTGATTACAGGAGCATGGAGTAACCCAGAGCTTTCAGGTGCAAGTGTGACTAACTATGCTTTTGCACAGGGATTAGGTACATCATTTGGTGCAACGATTGTAACAGTAGGATTATTATTCTTTGCTTTCACCACAATTTTAGGGTGGTGCTACTACGGTGAGCGTTGTTTCCTTTACTTAGTCGGTATTCGTGGTATTAAATTGTATCGCTTCGTGTTTATTGTTCTAGTTGGAGCGGGTTCATTCCTCACCTTAGATTTAATCTGGATCTTAGCGGATATTGTGAATGGTTTAATGGCCTTCCCGAACTTGGTGGCATTAATTGGTTTACGCAAAGAGATTATTTCAGAAACCAAAGATTACTTCGAACGTTTAAAAGCGACGCAACATGATCAAGATGAATTAGCCTAATTTAGGCTCATAAAAAGAAAAAAAGGGAAGCCGAGTGCTTCCCTTTGTTGTTTACAGCTTTACATCATAACAAGTTTCCACGGAAATGAAATCACATTTTTTCAGAAATTAGATCCCGATCATATTTTTGAACATTTGTTTTTTTATTTACCTAAAAGCACTTGAAAAAGTGGTTCAAGGTCGATATTTTGTTATTAAAGATGAACGGAACCGAAGGGTTCATTTAAGCAAAAGAGGTAAATGCTATGACACTCAATATCACAAGTAAACAAATGGAAATCACCCCTTCAATTCGTGAACATGTGGAGGGAAGACTTGCAAAATTAGAGAAATGGCACACTCAACTGATTAGCCCGCATTTTGTTTTAAGTAAAGTACCAAACGGCTTTTCAGTAGAGGCTTCAATTGGAACTCCATTAGGTAATCTGTTAGCCACTGCAACGGCTGATGATATGTATAAAGCGATCAATGAAGTCGAAGAAAAATTAGAACGTCAATTAAATAAACTTCAGCATAAAGGCGAATCCCGCCGAGCAGATGAGCGTTTGAAAGATTCTTTTGAAAAATAAAGGATAATGAATAAATAAAAAGGGCGAACATGATGTTCGCCCTTTTTTAGATATCTTGAATCACTAATTGTAATGCATGTCGTTGGAATTGTTTTGCTTTACGGTGTTTTAAGCGTCTTAAACGCAAGTTGCGTGAAGCAGAGATATCTCTTGATGCTTTTTTCTTTAAAAAAGTTTTTCTTTTTAACATCTTTTTCTCCTTGTTTTCTTTGAGTTCAATAAAACGTTGCTTTTTCTGACCGCACTTACTCTGTTGCAGTCGATTGGTTTTCTTGAACGCGATGATAATTCACAATACTATTCATGTAACGGCGAATATTCTCGACATATTGGTAAGCCTCATAGCCGCGAGCGTAGCCATATTTTAAATTTGAATAATGACGCTTTTCCGATAATAGTTGAAGATTATTTTTTACATCTAACCAGTTATCTGGGTTACCACCTAATTTTTTTGTTAAGCGACGTGCGTCTAAAATATGCCCTAATCCCATATTATATGCTGCTAAAGAATACCAAATTCGATCTTCTTCTGGAATACTATCAGGCATCTGGTCGAGTAGCCAATGCAAATATTCCGATCCTGCTTTTATACTTTGTTCAGCATCTGTGCGATTATTAATATTCATCCTCACAGCCGTATCTTTGGTAAGCATCATCATTCCACGTACACCTGTTGGAGAGGTGGCATAAGGGTCCCAATGCGATTCTTGATAGGCTACAGCAGCTAATAATCGCCAGTCTAAATTCCCTTTATATTTTTCAAAGAGCGGTTGATATTGAGGCAGAATTTTTTCAACTGCCTCTAAATAAGCCTGAGTATCCACATAATCAAAGGCAGTAATATGGCGGAAATATTTTTCCTCAATACGATCAATTAATCCTGTTTCAATGGCATTATTCATAAAATCCAACAAGCCTGCTTGTAGCTCATTATAGGATTTATTGGAAAGATACCAATGCACAGTCATTTCATCTGTTAAGTCAAATGCAATCGCTAAGTTAGGGCGAATTTGTTGTGCTGCTGCCACATCAATACTATTTGCAATAGTATAAGGAATTTTGCCTTCCGCCACTTGAATCAATAATTCCTCTTGGGTTAACTGCTTGTTATTCTGCCATTTAAGTGCAGGAAGTTTTTTCTGTGCAAGGGATAATAATTTTTCTAAGTCTTCCCCCGCAGAAATAATAATTTCTTGCTGGACTTGCGCTAAATCTTTCGGGCGATTTTCACCTTTTTTATACACAAGCTGCCAAGAGGCAGAGGTGTAAGATGGTCCTAACTGAAATTTTTCTGCCCGTTGAGGCTGGAACAAAAGATTCGCAGCGGCGATATCAATATTATTGTTCTCTAATTCATTAAAAAGCTGATCGTTATTTTCTAAGGTTTTAATTTGTAAGCGAACCCCTAAATAATCAGCAAAGTTTTTTGCTAATTCGTATTCCAAGCCTGATTCGCCTTCATTCCCAATAAAATAGTAAATGGGATTATTAATGGTGCCGACAATCAGGCTGCCGCGATTTTTGATCGTGGTGTAAGGGTTTTGCTCCGATTGCATAATTTTTTGCCAAGGGAAGACCATATCAATTGCCCAAAGTAATAATGCAAAAGCAGCAATAATACGTAAAAATAGACCTTTCAATAGATAAACCTTATAAATTGAGATAAGAGACGATTGTAACGAGAATTAAGACAATAAAAAAGCCCCTTTTACTTCAAGGGGCTGTTAAATAAGGATTAACGTTGGCGATCTCGGCGACCACGTTCGTTAAAAGTGCGGTCGTTTTTATCGTTAAATTTACGCTGACGACGCTCACCATTACGTTCACCACGGAAACGATCTTGGCCTCGGTCTCCACGTTCATTACGGCGACCTTTTCCACCAAAGTCATTGCCACCACGTCTATTGTCTGACTGTGCTGCGCCCATAAAGCTCATTTGCATTTGTTTATTTAAAACGCGAGTTTTTCCGAATTGTTGGAGCAATTCTTTTGGCATACCTTGTGGTAATTCAACAGTAGAGTAGTCATCGTAAAGTTTGATATGGCCAATATAACGGCTGTTAATATCACCTTCATTTGCGATAGCACCTACGATATGACGCACTTCTACGCCATCTGCACGACCTACTTCGATACGATATAAATCCATCGGTTGTGGCGTGCCGTAGCCTTTACGTTCACCACGACGTTCAGCTGAACGTGGATTTTCACGGCGATCACCGCGATCATTACGCTCACGACGACGCTTATCCATTGGTGGATCAGGTGGAAGGATGAGTTTTTGTTTTCCTTGAAGCAACATCAACATGGCTGCAGCAATATCTTCTTGATCCTGATCTGCGGTAAATAAATCTTCCAATAGGCTACGATACATTTCAAGATCATGATGTTCCAATTGTTTGGTAATCTTGTCTTGGAATTTTTTACGACGACAGGCTTGCAACACTTCATGATTTGGTAATTCAACTTCATTGATTGGTTTTTTCATCAAGTGTTCGATATTACGAAGTAAACGGCGTTCACGTGGTTCAACGAATAACAATGCACGACCAGAACGACCTGCACGACCGGTACGGCCAATACGGTGAACGTAAGACTCTGCATCAAGTGGGATGTCATAGTTCACTACAAGGCTGATACGTTCAATATCGATACCGCGAGCAGCAACATCGGTTGCAACGACGATATCAAGGCTACCATTACGTAAGCGATCTAAGGTTTGCTCACGTAATTGTTGAGTCATATCACCGTTTAATGCCGCAGCACGGAAACCGTGTTTTTCTAATAATTCAGTCACATCAAGTGTGCCCGTTTTAGTGCGGGTAAAAATGATTGCCGCATCAAACTCTTCCACTTCTAAGAAACGTAATAATGCATCATTTTTGCGGAAACCTTGAACATACCAACAATTTTGTTCAATATCCGGCGCATTATCGTTATTTACTTTGATTTTCACTTCTTGTGGATTGTTCATGAAGCGTTTTGTGATACGACGAATTGGCTCAGGCATGGTGGCTGAGAAAAGGGCAGTTTGGTGTTCTTCCGGTAATTCAGCCATAACGGTTTCTACATCATCAATAAAGCCCATTCGAAGCATTTCATCTGCCTCATCAAGTACGATTGCTTTTAATTCAGATAGATTTAATGTGTTACGACGGATGTGATCCAAAATACGACCCGGTGTACCTACAACAACTTGTGCACCTTGTTTTAATGCCCGTAATTGAATGTCATAGCGTTGACCACCATAAAGGGTTACGATGTTGATGCCTTTTGCATATTTCATGAAGTGTTCACAAGCATCAGCAACTTGAATGGCAAGTTCACGCGTTGGTGCCATCACCAATAATTGTGGATGTTTTGCGGCAGGATCAATTTTTGCCAAAATAGGTAAAGAGAATGCGGCAGTTTTACCACTACCAGTTTGTGCCATACCAAGTACATCTCTGCCTTCTAGAAGAGCAGGAATACAAGCTTGTTGGATTGGCGAAGGTGTTTCAAAACCAAGGTCAGAAACGGCTTTTAGAATGAATTCAGGCAAGCCTAAATCATTAAAAGTGATTTTGTCTGTCATTAAAATACTCGAATGTAAGTAAGGAAAGCTCAATTTCGCTTTCAGGTTTATTTGTTACAAAAGAAAGAGGCTGGTCTAGAAAACAGCTGTTTTTGTGACCGCACTTTTTTCTTCTTTTTCGTCGTCAGTTTGAGCCGGTTTCAATTTCATCAGCTCTAACACGGCAAAACGATACTCAACAAAGTTATATACCTGATTCGCAATAGCGAGTTTGAATAAAGCCGCGGCTTCATCAATTTGCCCCAAATTGAGTTTTTGTTTTGCTAGATAAAAGTAGGTTTCGGTTAATATTTCTGCATATTGTTGTGAGTTTTCTGCAAATTTAGTTGCCCGTTCTTGCAAGTCACTCACGGAAATATTACCTAAATAGTATTGAACGATATTGGTTCCCCAGAAGTCCTTAGATAGCCCTTTAGCTCGTTCAACAAGGTTGGCATGGGCTTCTTGTGGTTTTAATTTTTGTTCGTTCAAATAGAGCCAGAGTACGCGATAGGGATCTTTAGTATCGGCTTCGTAAAACTTCATCAAATCGTCTTCAGCAAGATTATAGCGTTCGACGTAATAAAAATTTAAACCACGATTAAGGTGGGTATAGTCATAACTTGGATCCAACTCAAACACCGCATTAAAGGTTTCTAATGCGCTGTCGTAATCTTCTTCAAGCAGTAAGTAAAGCCCTAAGTAATTATAAACGGAAGCCATCTTTGGCTGTAACGCAAGGGCTTGTGTAAAGTCATAACGTGCGAGGCCCCATAAACCGAGGGAATCATATAAAACGCCACGTTCAAAGTGAAGCGTCGCTCGTTCTTCATTACTCATTTTACCAACTAATAAAACTTGCCCGATTCGGGTAATCATCACTTCTTGTTCGAAGTGCGTATTCGGCGTTTGATCTGCGAGTACGACTTTATTTGGTGCGACAAACACGTTTCCCGATTGTACACAACCGGAAATAAATAAAGTCAGACTTAGGCTAGATAATGAAACTAGAAAACGGAATAACCGAAAATATTGCATTGTTTTATAAGTTAGTTTGATAATCAAAACGGGTGTGTAAGGTTTTTTACACACCCTGTGAGATTATTCTTGTTCTACAGAAGTCTCTTCTGCTGGTGCAGATTCTGCTTCAGTTTCTTGTTTTGGTGCAAGATCTTTCATGGTTAATCGGATACGACCTTGGCGATCGATTTCAACCACTTTAACTGTCACTTCTTGACCAACTTGAAGATAATCACTCACTTTCTCTACACGTTCTTCAGCGATTTGAGAAATATGAACTAAACCTTCTTTATTTCCAACGATAGCCACGAACGCACCGAAGTCAGCAAGACGAGTCACTTTACCTTTGTAAATTGCGCCCGCTTCAACTTCAGCAACGATTTCTTCAATACGTGCCATCACGTTTTTCGCTGCACTACTATCTACTGCAGCAATTTTCACTGTACCATCATCATCGATATCGATAGAAGTACCAGTTTCTTCAGTTAATGCACGGATAGTTGCACCACCTTTACCGATAACATCTTTGATTTTCTTCGGATCAATTTTCATGGTGTGAATACGCGGCGCGTAGTCAGAAATATCTGCACGAGGTGCAGGGATTGCTTGTTCCATTACACCAAGAATGTGCATACGTGCACCTTTTGCTTGGTTTAATGCAATTTGCATAATTTCAGGGGTGATACCTTCAATTTTGATATCCATTTGAAGTGCGGTGACACCTTCACGTGTACCGGCCACTTTAAAGTCCATATCACCTAAGTGGTCTTCATCACCTAAAATATCTGAAAGAACCACAAATTTCTCTTCTTCTTTCACTAAGCCCATTGCGATACCAGCAACAGCCGCTTTGATTGGAACGCCCGCATCCATTAATGCTAAAGACGCACCACATACAGATGCCATAGAAGAAGAACCGTTAGATTCAGTGATTTCAGATACAACACGCACGACATACGGGAATTCTGCAAGACTAGGCATAACCGCTGCTACACCGCGTTTTGCTAAACGACCGTGACCGATTTCACGACGTTTTGGCGAGCCGATCATACCCGTTTCACCTACAGAGTATGGAGGGAAGTTGTAGTGGAATAAGAAGTGATCTTGACGTTCACCTGTTAATTCATCAATGATTTGTGCATCACGTTCAGTACCTAACGTTGCAACGGCTAATGCTTGCGTTTCACCACGGGTGAAAATTGCAGAACCGTGAGTACGTGGTAATACACCAGTACAAATATCTAATGCACGAACGGTATCAACGGTACGACCATCAATACGTGGTTCACCTGCAATGATACGGCCACGAACGATTTGGCTTTCAAGTGCGGTGAAAATATCCACAATTTTACCTTCGCTGATTTCTTCATCTTCAGCTGTGATTTGTGCAATCACATCCGCTTTAATCGCATCAATCTGTTCGTAACGTGCTTGTTTTTCAGTAATGCGGTATGCATCGCCTAAACGTGCTTCAGCAATCGCTTTTACTTTGTTGATTAAATCTGTGTTTGGTTGTGGTGCAACCCAATCCCAACGTGGTTTACCCGCTTCTTTTGCAAATTCTTTGATTGCTTCAATCACAACTTGTTGTTGTTGATGACCAAATACGACCGCCGCTAACATTTGTTCTTCAGTTAAAATGTCAGCTTCAGATTCAACCATTAATACGGCTTTGTCAGTACCTGCAACCACTAAGTCCAAACGGCTTTGTTTTTGTTCAGCCATAGTTGGGTTTAATACGAATTGGTTGTCAATAAAACCAACGCGCGCAGCACCGATAGGGCCATTGAAAGGTACACCTGATAAAGTTAATGCTGCAGAAGCACCGATCATTGCCACTAAGTCAGGGCTGATTTGTGGGTTTACAGAAACTACAGTTGCCACAACTTGGATTTCGTTGAAGAAACCTTCTGGGAATAATGGACGAATTGGACGGTCGATTAAACGTGCGATTAAGGTTTCGCCTTCAGATGGACGACCTTCACGTTTGAAGAAACCACCAGGGATTTTACCCGCCGCATAAGTACGCTCTTGATAGTTTACGGTTAATGGGAAGAAGTCTTGACCTTCTTTCACATCTTTTTTAGCCACAACAGTCACGAATACCGTGGTATCGTCCATGCTTGCCATAACCGCAGCAGTTGCTTGACGTGCAATTGCGCCGGTTTCTAGAGTAACGGTATGTTGACCGTATTTAAATTGTTTAACAATTGGATTCACAATGTTTTCCTTCAAAATAATATTTAAAACAAAGCTTTATTTTCCAGATTGCGACTAGCAAAAGAAATCTCTCGAAAAATGACCGCACTTTTGGCGTTTAAAAATTTCTTTTGATAGCCGCACGCTAATGCAGAAAATAAAGCTCGCTTATTATACAGAGTTTTAAATTTATTGGTAACTTTATTTAATATAAGCAACTTGTTATCATATTCTCATACAAATACATACGTAAGGAGACTCTATGATTATCAGTGCATTAAATAACCCAAATTTCAAAGTGGGTTTACCAAAAGTTATCGCGGACATTTGCGATCATCTCAATACTTTAGATCTTGAAGCATTAGAAAATGGCCGTCATGATTTAAGCGATCAAGTTTATATGAATGTCATGGAATTTGATACGGTTGAAGCGGATAGCAAACAAGCTGAACTTCACCACAAATATCTAGATATTCAATTACTTATTCGTGGTGAAGAGAATGTTGAAGTAAGCGCGACTTATCCAAACCTCAGCTTATACGATGAATATCGTGATGCCGATGACTATCAACTTACCCCACAAATTGAAAATAAAAGTACGGTGACACTTTTACCAAAAATGTTCGCTGTCTTTTTCCCTTATGAGCCACATAAACCAGGTTGCACCGTAAACGGCAAATCAAGTTTTGTGAAAAAACTGGTGGTGAAAGTACCAGTAGAATTGATTTAATTATTTCGATTTATTAAAGCAAAAGTGCGGTTAAAACTATTCCGTTTTTAACCGTATTTTTTTAGCTTTACGTTTTGATAAGGAAAATTTAATGGCGATTATTGATGAGTTTATTAAAAAAACTGGAGAGTTTTATGAGGAACTTAAAGTACAAGATAGACATCGATACCGTTCTTGGGAACATTGTTATGCTCAGTTTTATGAAGCCAGACAAAATCCTGAAAAAGCTAATGTTGATAATTTAAGTTTACATCTGGCGTTCTATTTAGCCAGTTGGGGGATGTATAGAGGTTCATCTTTTTTATTACAGTATGATTACACTATCCATACTTCTGTAGTAAAAGAAATATTGAAACCTGAATATAACAAATTATTTGGGATAGAGTGTAAAGAGTTAAATAGTGAGCAGACTGTTTTATTACTAAAAAAACTAAATAGTGAAATTGGCGGTATTTATAAGCAGTTTCGTTCAAATGCAGGGAAAGAAGACATAAAACAAGATATTTCAACAACTTTAGTTACTAAGGTTTTATTGGGGGCACTAGGTTGTGTGCCGGCTTATGATCGTTTCTTTGTTGATGCCGTAAAAAAGAATGAAGTGACGACAGGGAACTACAATATAGCATCTTTACAGAAACTAATTAAATTTTATGAAAAGCATCAAGAAAGACTGGAAGAATTAAGAAGTAAATTTTTAATTGAATATCAATTTAACGAGGATAAGAAAACTCTACTTTATCCACAAATGAAAGTACTTGATATGGGTTTTTGGAAAATTGGTTTTGATTTGTCGAAAGAGTCAAAATAGGTTTCCAAATTTAATAGCAAAAGTGCGATCAGAAATTTAAGTATTTTTCTGACAGCACTTTTTTATTATTTAATTACGGTAATTGACCATTTGGCATCATCAATTTGTTCGAAGTTGGTCACTTCATAACCTTCTTCAGCAGCCCAAGCGGGAATGGCTTCAGTGGCTTGGGTACAGTCGAATTCAATTTCTAGGCCATCGCCTTTATTTAACTTAGCCATTGCTTCCTTGGCTTCAACGAGAGGAAATGGGCAAACAAGGCCGAGTGTTGGTAATTTAACGATCATATAAACTCCTTATGATGCTTTTGTTAATTTTAAACGTTGTGGACGGATAATGGTGAAGTAGGCGGCCACCCAAGTGCCGAGAATCATCAATGGCAATGAGACCCAGCCTTGCCAAGAGAAAAAGGCAGTTTCGACTAAACCGTTACCGATAGAGCAGCCACCTGCAAGGGTTGCGCCAATGCCCATGAGAATACCGCCGAGTCCGCTGCGTAGAATCGTGGTGGCATCCGGTACACGGACACGGAATTCATTGCTTGCTTTCGCGCCGATGAATGACCCAATAAAAATCCCTAAGACTAAGAATACTCCCCAGTTAATAAATTTACCGTCGCCGGTAACGAGGAATTGCATGATATTGGCTGATGGGCCAGTGATCCCAAGCCCAAACTCACGACCTGTAGCGACACTAAGTGGCCAAGCGGCAAGTGCGATTAATCCGATTAATACGGCAGAGAAAAATGGGTGCCAGCGTTTTTCAAATAATAAGTGAGCAAGTCCCGTTTTCTTTGGTTTTAATGCCGCGACTTTTGCGCTTGGTTTGCTGAGATGTTTGTATACATAAAAGGCTGTCACTAAAGTTAATAATGCGACTAACCACCAAGGTGAAATACCGAATGTATCGTAAATATTACGTTGTTCAATATTGATACTGCGTAAAGTTTTATTGAATTCGCCTAATGGGCCAGTACGCATGATGGCACTTAATAGCATATAAGTGAATAACGCGACCCAACTGCCGACTAAGCCTTCTGCAGCGCGGTACCATGTACCTGTCGCACAACCGCCAGCAAGAACAATGCCGATACCAAACACAAAGGCACCGATAATCACGGCTAAAAAGGCAAAGTTTTCAGCCGGATCAACATTTAATACACCGATTTCTTTTAAAAGAAAGAAACCAATAGATTGCACGGTAATCGCTAATAGAAGGGCTACAAACATTTTGTTATTTTTGGTGACATACATATCGCGAAATGCGCCAGTAATACAAAAGCGCCCACGCTGCATCACAAATCCGAGTAAAATTCCGCAAAGTAATCCGGTTAAAAGCATAAATATTCCTTTCTTTTAGAACTAAGTAGGGCAATATTTTCTAAAAAAAGAAGAAGATAACGCCAATAACTTTTAGCTAGAAAATATGTTTTTTTGATATAAAAAAGTGCGGTCAGAAATTTATATATTTTTCTGACCGCACTTTATCGTAAGTTACCACGCTATTAAGGACAGGGTTTACTCACCATAATTTCAATTACTTGGCGATCGATATGGTGCATACTTTTAGAAGCGATTGAGCATAGATTATCGATAGTGCGATCGAGATCATGTTCAACGATGCCTTCATTACCTGTCACATGGGTTTCATCCATTGCCATAAGCACCGATTTATAGCCAGATGCTACGCTGGTGGACACTTTCATTGCACAGCTATTGGATGCACCATCACAGATGATTCCGCTGATATCACCGATCATACTGCAAATCCCCATGCTCACGGTTTTAAATTTGCCCGTAAGCAAATAGGCAATGCCTGCACAGCTCCCCATAGAGGCAGTTGTCACCGCACAAAGGGCAGAAAGTTTGGGTAATTTACTGTGGATATAAATGGCCATTAAGTGTGATAAGAAGAGGGCACGGAGACGTTTTTCTCCACTCACGTTTAAATAATCGGCGACCACAACCACGGGCATAGTCGCAGCAATACCTTGGTTGCCAGAGCCTGAATTACTCATTGCTGGTAATGTAGCTCCCCCCATACGCGCATCGGAGGCTGCAGTGGTTTCGATCATGATTTTGCTGAGCAAATCGTCTGACATTAAGCCACTACCAACTTGTTTGCGTAACGTTCTGCCAATGTGTAAGCCGTAATTTTCACGTAATCCTTCGTTAGACAGCGCTCGGTTTAGAGCGGCAGCTTGTCCGATAAAGCGGATTTTATCGAGCTCAACTTCACAAGAAAATTCAAAGATTTCACGTGCGCTCACCTGCTTGAAAATATCATAAGGGTCGCAATCAGCGCATTCATCTTGTTCTTTCTCAAAAACAACTTCGCCATTTTTTTCAATTAAAATGATATTGGTGTGTTGATCTTGAATCGCTACTTTCACTCGGTCATTATCCGCAAACAACACAGCTTCCGAATATAAAATATGCTCGGTTTGATGAATATCCACATTAACGAGTTTTTTATCAAGCATCGCCTTGGCTTGGGAAACTTGCTCTGGTGTGATGTGTTTTAATACTTCCAACTCACCCTCAGGATCACCGCCTAAAGCACCAATCGCCGCGGCAATAGGTAAGCCCACCATGCCCGTTCCAGGTACCGCAACGCCTAATCCATTTTTCATTAAGTTTGGTGACACCTTGGCTTCAATACGCTCCGGTGTTTTGCCTAAATATTTGGCTGCAGTTGCTGCTGCAAGCGCTAAAGAGATAGGCTCAGTACAGCCAAGTGCGGGAACCACATCACGTTCCACAAGATGAAGTAATGGTTTTTCGATTTCATTGAGTCTTTCTTGATTCATAAAATTCTTTTTAATATGTTAAATGCTGTCTTCTTTCTCTATGACTAATATACGCGCTTCACCTTGTGGATGAGCAACATGTTCGGTACCGATACCCGCATAAAAAATATCACCCGTATGAAGCAATACGGCTTTCTCTTGACCTTCTTCTTTGTAGCGCATTTCCACCTTACCATCCATGACAGCAAAGACTTCTTCACCGTCATTGATATGCCATTTGTAAGGTTTATCTGTCCAGTGAAGACGCACGGAAATGCTATTCATATTGGTAATATCAAGGGCTCCCCAAGCGCGTTCAGCCGTAAATAGGTGACTTCTAATAACTTTATTCATGACTAAATTTGTTAGTGAGCCTCATCCCAGTTAGTGCCTTGCCCCACATCTACAATCAATGGCACCACTAAATCAGCCGCACTTTCCATTTGTGTTTTGATGAGCTCGCTATAAAACGCGACTTTTTCTGACCGCACTTCAAACACCAATTCATCGTGCACCTGCATAATCATCGCAATATCGGGATCGTTTTGTAGTTTTTGATCCAATTGAATCATGGCGCGTTTAATAATGTCTGCGGCAGTGCCTTGCATTGGCGCATTGATCGCGACACGTTCGGCTGCTTTACGGCGCATACCATTAGAAGAGTTAATATCTGGTAGATATAAACGACGGCCGAATAGGGTTTCCACATAGCCTTGGGCTTTGGCTTTTTCGCGAATATCGTGCATAAAAGTTTGTACGCCCGGATAGCGTTTGAAATATAAATCCATATAGCTTTGGGCATCGGCACGGCCAATACCAAGTTGGCGCGATAAGCCAAAGGCAGACATACCATAAATTAAACCGAAGTTAATTGCCTTAGCATTGCGGCGTTGCTCGGAAGTTACTTCATCCAGTGCTACCCCAAAGATTTCTGCCGCAGTAGAGCGGTGAATATCTTTGCCTTGGGTAAAAGCATTAATTAAGCCCTGATCCTGTGATAGGTGCGCCATAATGCGCAGCTCGATTTGCGAATAGTCAGCTGCCACAACAGTAAAGCCTTTGCGCGCAATAAATGCCTGGCGAATACGACGACCTTCTTCATTACGAATCGGAATATTTTGTAAATTCGGATCACTTGATGAAAGACGACCGGTGGCTGTCACCGCTTGATGATAGGATGTATGCACTCGACCCGTTTGCGGATTCACCATTTGTGGCAATTTGTCGGTGTAGGTGGATTTTAGTTTGCTGAGACCACGATGTTCTACCAACACTTTCGGCAATTCATGACTAAATGCGAGTTCTTCCAACACTTCCTCGTTGGTGGATGGCGCCCCTTTTGGTGTTTTTTGAATAACCGGCAAACCTAATTTATCAAATAAAATTTCCTGTAATTGTTTGGTTGAGGCCAAATTAAATGGCTGCCCCGCCAAGACATAGGCCTGCTCTTCTAATTCACTTAAACGGTTAGCGATTTCGTTAGATTGTAGGAATAGCGCATCGCTATCAATTAAAACACCACGACGTTCCATACGGGAAAGTACGCCTAACAACGGCAATTCCATTTCTTTAAAGAGTTTTTCCAGAGTGGGTTCTTTGGAGAGTTTTTCCCATAGCACTTGTTGCAGCTTCATCGTTACATCGGCATCTTCCGCCGCGTACTCGGCGGCTTGTTCCAATGGAATTTGGTTAAAAGTCAGCTGATTTTTACCTTTGCCTGCAATCTCTTCAAAACTAATGGTTTGATGCCCTAAATAACGTTTCGCCAGATCGTCCATATTATGACGGCCTGTACTGTTGAGCACATAGGACTCCAACATAGTATCGAAAGCCACACCTTGCACATCGATGCCATTACGGGCGAAGATGGTGAGATCGTATTTGAAGTTTTGCCCGACTTTTTGAATAGCAGGATTTTCCAAAATCGGTTTTAACAGAGCAAGTGCGGTTGTTTTTTCGAGCGTTTTTGGTGCGCCTAAATAATCTAATTGTAGCGGTAAATAAGCCGCTTCACCATTTTCTAACGCAAAGGAAATGCCGACTAAGTTGGCTGCCATATAATCTAAATTATCGGTTTCTGTATCTAGCGCAAAAAGTTTAGCTTGCTTGAGTTTTTCCACCCAACGATTTAAATCCGCTTCGGTGAGCAAGGTTTCATAACGGCTACGATCAATTTGAATTGCCGGTAATGTTTCATCGCTATTGTCTTGAGCGAGCGAAGGCGTAGCTTGATAATGATTAATTTTAGTCGGTTGTTCGTTATTATTAGTAATGGAATCAGCACCATTCATCACTTCATTGAGCCAACGTTTAAATTCATAACGGCCGAAATATTCAGTGAGTTGATCGTTATTGCTTGCACCAAGAGTGAGTTGTTCTGGGGTGATATCGAGATCCACATCAGTTTTGATGGTGGCAAGACGATAGGATAAATCTGCCATTTCTTTTTCCGCCAATAATTTATCTCCTAATTTTTTTGCACCACGAATTGGCAATTCGGCCACTTTGTCTAAGTTGGCATAAATTTCTGCCATGCTGCCGATACCCTGTAAGAGGCCGAGAGCCGTTTTTTCACCCACACCCGCTACACCAGGAATATTATCGGCACTATCGCCCATTAGCGCTAAGTAATCAATGATGAGTTCAGGTGGAATACCGTATTTTTCAATCACGGCCTCGCGATCTAATAAGGTATTATTCATGGTGTTGATCAACATAATGTTGTCATCCACCAGTTGTGCCATATCCTTATCTCCGGTACTGATCAAAACTTTTTGATTCGCTTTGGAAGCAGCTAGCGCTAAGGTCCCGATGACATCGTCGGCTTCCACACCTTCAATGACTAACAGCGGAATGCCAAGGGCGCGGATAATATCGTGCAATGGCTGAATTTGTTTGCGTAGATCATCCGGCATCGGTGGACGATGGGATTTATATTGTTCAAACATTTCATCACGGAACGTTTTGCCCTTTGCATCAAAGACTACCGCAATATGGCTCGGTTGCACTTGCGAAATCAGGCTTTTAAGCATATTTAACACACCGTACATGGCACCGGTTGGTTCGCCGGCTGAATTGGTGAGTGGCGGAAATGCATGAAAAGCACGATATAAATAAGATGAACCGTCCACTAGGACTAATGGATTAGGAGCGATAGTTGGCATAAATATTCCGTTCAAAAATAATGAAAAGTGTCGCATTATAGCGTAAATTGCGAAATGGGGCGAACGGATAAAGTACGGTCAATTAAACGTAAAAATTATGACGAAGGCATTTGGCTGTGGCATAATAGGAGCACTTGAGCATTCAACATAAGGGAATAACATGTCATTAAAACTGGTTGAAGTTGTTGTATTAGGGCAAGTGCTGCGCTTGAATGTCCCTGCTGAACAAGAAGAGATTTTGCGTCAAGCGGCGCGTAATTTAGATCTTCAAGTGTCTGAAATGAAAGAGCGTACAGGTTTATTACAATTAGACCGTGTACTTTCGATTGTTGCCTTGAATTTAAGTTTTGAATTAACCCAAGAAAAGAATAAAAATGCCCAGATTGAAAACGTGTTATGTACGCGAATTCAGCAGTTAGATCATTCTTTAGAGAATGCATTAGGTGGGCGTACCATCGTCGATTAAATAAAAAAGAACCGCATGTTGAAAGTGCGGTTCTTTTTTTATGTGTTTTTTAATCTGGCGTGTAATAGAGTTTACCAATTTCAATTTTTTGTCGCCCTGTTTCTTCACGCCATTTATTGCTGTCTCGTAAAGAATAAACACAGCCACAATATTCCTGTTGATAAAAACGTTCACGTTTACTGATTTCGATCATGCGTTGCGATCCACCTGCTTTACGCCAGTTGTAATCCCAATAAATCACATCATCATATTTTTCAGCCGCACGGTGACCACAACCATTAATTTGATCCATATCTTTCCAGCGAGAAATACCAAGGCAGCTGGTAAATACAGGGAAACCATGTTCATGAGCATATTCAGCTGCTTTTTCAAAACGCATATCAAAACACATGGTGCAGCGAATGCCACGTTCAGGTTCCCATTCCATACCTTTTGCGCGATCAAACCATTGTTGGCGATCGTAGTCTGCATCAATAAACGGAATTCCGAATTTTTGGGCAAAGCGGATGTTTTCTTCTTTACGAATTAAATATTCTTTCAATGGATGAATATTCGGGTTGTAAAAATAAATCGTAAACTCAATACCTGAGGCTAAAATGGCTTCCATTACTTCACCTGAGCAAGGCGCACAGCAGGAGTGGAGAAGTAACTTATTATGTCCTTCAGGTAATTCGAGTTTTTCACGAATAAAAGGCGCATTGGGATCCTTACGCACTTTTTGTTTACGTGGTCTTTGAAATTTAGCTTGAGAATCGACCGCACTTTGCGGTTGAATTTGTTCTTCAGTCATATTAATAAGTTCGAACTACCGATAAATAAGCCAGTGAAATTAAGGCTTTTTTGTATTGGCTTTCAGGTAATAATGCAATGGCATCAACCGCTTTTTGAGCTTCTTGTTTCGCGCGATCCATTGCGTAATCGAGAGATTTATGTTCCGCCATAATCGAAAGTACTTCATCAATAGCATCACGTTTTCCGCCTTGTTCAATGGCTTCGCGAATAAGCGCGGCTTGTTGTGGATTGCCGTGACGCATTGCGTGTAATAAAGGAAGAGTTGGTTTACCTTCGGCGAGGTCATCCCCCACATTTTTACCTAATGCCGCAGCATTCGCACTGTAATCTAGCACGTCATCTACTAATTGGAATGCGGTACCGAGATAGCGACCATATTCTTGAAATGCCGTTTCAATTGATTTTTCAGCACCCGCAACAATCGCCACAGATTGTGCCGCCACTTCAAATAAACGAGCTGTTTTACTATAAATCACACGCATATAGCTTTCTTCTGTGGTATCCGGATCATTCACGTTCATCAATTGTTGAACTTCACCTTCCGCCAACACGTTGGTGGCATCTGCCATAATACGAAGAATATCTAGCGATTGTAACTGCGCCACTAATTGGAATGCTCGAGTATAAATGAAGTCACCCACTAATACGCTAGCGGCATTACCAAAGGCAGAGTTTGCCGTTGCTCGACCTCGACGCATATCCGATTCATCCACCACATCATCATGTAATAAAGAAGCGGTGTGAATAAATTCTACAAAGGTAGCACAAGTCGCCACTTTATCGCTTTCATAGCCTAATGCACGTGCCGCTAAAACCGCAATAAGTGGTCGAATACGTTTTCCACCACCTTGTACAATATAAAAACCAAGTTGATTAACCATCGGCACATCTGAGTTAATTTGTGCTAAAATGGCTTGGTTGACTTTCTGCATATCCGCATCAGTTAATGCTTGGATTGCATGCATATCCATTAAATCTTGTTTGTTCATCTTCATTTGGTTCGATGGTTGTGTATATAAAAGAAAAGTGCGGTGAATTCTACCCGATTTTTCAGGGTTTTTGAAATTAAGCTCGAGGAAAAGCGCTTTTTTTTATTTTATTGCAAATAAGTGCTTGCGATCGAGTTGTTTTTTCCGTAGAATTTGCGACCTATTTATATGAATTTTGAAGTGCGGACCGAAAATAGTAACGGAGAAGCACAATTTATAGCGGAGTATTTATGTACGCAGTTTTCCAAAGTGGCGGTAAACAACACCGTGTGAGCGAAGGTCAAGTAGTTCGTTTAGAAAAACTTGAACTTGCAACTGGCGCAACAGTTGAGTTCGACTCAGTGTTGATGGTCGTTAATGGTGAAGATGTTAAAATTGGTGCACCAGTAGTAGCTGGCGCGAAAGTAGTGGCTGAAGTTGTGGCACAAGGTCGTGGCGATAAAGTTAAAATCGTTAAGTTCCGTCGTCGTAAACACAGCCGTAAACAACAAGGTCATCGTCAGTGGTTCACAGAAGTGAAAATCACTGGGATTCAAGCATAATTTCAGAGGAGATCAAGTAGATGGCAACTAAAAAAGCTGGTGGTTCAACTCGTAACGGTCGTGATTCTGAAGCTAAACGCCTTGGTGTTAAACGTTTCGGTGGCGAATCTGTATTAGCAGGTAGCATCATTGTACGTCAACGTGGTACTAAATTCCACGCAGGTAACAACGTAGGTATGGGCCGTGACCACACCTTATTTGCTACCGCTGACGGTAAAGTAAAATTTGAAGTGAAAGGCGAGAAAAGCCGTAAATACGTAAGTATTGTAACTGAATAATTTTACATCTGATTTGATAAACGCCCCGCATTATCTGTGGGGCGTTTTCTTTGTTTTCTTACCTGTGATTTACAATCATTAATCAAATCTGTTATCTTGGCACTGTCATTCATTCTCTTCAATATTTCTTAGAATGAAATTTACCTGAATTCCTAACTGTGCTTTAGCCAAATAAAGGAAGACATCATGAAACAACAACCTCTTTTAGGATTTCTATTTGCTTTAATTACAGCGATGGCATGGGGATCTTTACCTATTGCGTTAAAACAGGTTTTATCCGTGATGACGCCACAAACGATCGTGTGGTATCGATTTATTGTGGCATTTCTAGCACTCTTTATTTTGCTTTCCTATAAAAAAAAATTGCCACAATTTTTCAAAGGTGGTCGATTCATTTGGCTTGTGCTCATTGGTGTTGCAGGATTAGCGGGTAATTTCTTTTTATTTAATAGCTCACTTAATTTTATCGATCCTTCTTCAGCTCAAATTTTTATTCATTTTTCTTCTTTTGGTATGTTAATTTGCGGTATTTTTGTCTTTAAAGAAAAGCTCGGATTACACCAAAAGATTGGTTTAGGTCTGTTATTGGCTGGGTTGGCGCTTTTCTTCAATGATAAGCTTGATGTGTTTAAAGGAGAGAGTGGTTATTTAACAGGTGTCTTACTCAGCCTGACTGCTTCATTAGTTTGGGTGGCTTATGGTATGGCACAAAAGCTTATGCTCCGTCGTTTTAGTTCGCAACAAATTTTATTAATGATGTATTTCGGCTGTCTTTTAGTCTTTACACCTGTAGCTGAATTTTCACAAGTGAGTAACCTCACCCCGTTTGCATTCGGTTGTTTTGTTTATTGTTGTTTGAATACGTTATTTGGTTATGGGGCTTATGCTGAGGCGCTTAATCGTTGGGAAGTTTCTAAAGTAAGCGTTGTGATTACCTTAGTACCACTATTTACTATTTTCTTTGCTCATCTTGCGCATTATGCGAGCCCTGAGAATTTTGCCGCGCCAGAATTAAATATGATTAGCTATATTGGGGCGTTTGTTGTAGTATGCGGAGCAATTTTGTCGGCAATCGGACATAAGTTATTACCGCAATCAAAGTAAAGTGCGGTTAAATATTGGAGAGTTTTTATGAAATTTATTGATGAAGCCCTGATTCGAGTGGAAGCAGGGGATGGTGGAAACGGTTGTGTAAGTTTCCGCCGTGAAAAATTTATCCCTAAAGGCGGCCCAGATGGTGGCGATGGTGGCGATGGCGGTGATGTTTATTTGGTTGCAGACGAAAACTTAAATACTTTGATCGATTATCGCTTTACAAAACGTTTTGCCGCAGAGCGTGGTGAGAACGGACACAGTTCAGATTGTACCGGTCGTCGCGGTAAAGACATTACGTTACGTGTGCCGGTGGGAACGCGTGCAATTGATAATGACACCAAAGAAGTGCTTGGTGATTTAACAAAGCATGGTGCCAAAATGTTAGTGGCGAAAGGTGGTTATCATGGTTTAGGTAATACGCGTTTTAAATCTTCAGTGAACCGTGCACCTCGCCAAAAAACCATGGGGACACCAGGGGAAAAACGCGATTTATTATTAGAATTAATGCTTCTTGCGGATGTCGGGATGTTAGGTTTACCGAATGCAGGTAAATCTACCTTTATTCGTGCCGTTTCAGCCGCAAAACCAAAAGTCGCTGATTATCCATTTACTACTTTAGTGCCAAGTTTAGGCGTAGTGAAAGTGGATGAGAGCCATAGCTTTGTGGTGGCAGATATTCCAGGATTGATTGAAGGCGCATCGGATGGTGCGGGTTTAGGGATTCGTTTCTTAAAACACTTAGAACGTTGTCGTGTGTTAATTCATTTAGTGGATATTAACCCAATTGATGAATCCGATCCTGCTGATAACATTGCGATCATTGAGTCAGAATTATTCCAATATAGCGAAAAATTGGCAGATAAACCGCGTTGGTTAGTCTTCAATAAAATTGATACGATGACTGAAGAAGAGGCGCATGAACGAGCTCAAGAGATTACCGAACGTCTTGGTTGGGAAGAAGGGTATCACTTTATTTCTGCTGCAACCGGTAAGAATGTACCGCCACTTTGTCGTGATATTATGGATTTCATTGAAGCGAATCCACGTGATGCGGAAGTAGAAGAAAATAAACCGGAAGAAGTGAAATTCAAATGGGAAGACTACCATCAAGAACAGCTCGCTGAACATCAATTTGATGATGAAGATGACGAATGGGATGATTGGGACGAAGAAGATGAAGAAGGCGTTGAGTTTATTTATAAACCTTAATGTCTAAATGAAAAAAGAGCGGAAATTTGACCGCTCTTTTTTTATTGGGGTTAACCTTTCTTTTTCCCACCTTGACGCGCTTTAAAGCGAGGGTTGGTTTTCGAAATGACATAAACGACACCGTGGCGACGAACAATTTTGCAGCCAGGACGGTTTTTTGCACTTTTGAGTGAAGATAATACTTTCATTGAATATTCCTATTTTGATTTAAATGCGCCAAATTTACCGTAACGGCTTGCAAATTCACTTGCACGACCTTCGTTACCAATTTGACGGGTTTTACCAGTATAAAACGGGTGGGAAGCAGATGAAGTATCACACATAAATACAGGGTATTCATTACCATCTTCCCATTTCATGGTGTTGTTAGTTTTAGCACAAGAACGGATCAGAAAGCCTTGTTTCGCGTTGGAATCATAAAATAAAACGGTACGATAATTTTCAGGGTGAATGCCTTTTTTCATTAGAGCTCCTTATATAACGAAAAGAATTAGGCGAAGATACTAATTTAAAGGAGAATGATTATCAATATAATTTTATTCATAACCATGAGAATTTTTTTCATATTGAGAAAAAGAAAAATGCCTTTCGGTTGAAAGGCATTTTGTCTGTTTGGAGGGGGAGTTATCCACGGTGCGCGTTTTTCATAATACGCTCTTTCGCCACTTTCCATTCACGCTCTTTAATATCATCACGTTTATCATGTTGTTTTTTACCTTTCGCAAGACCGATTTTGATCTTCGCCCAAGGGCCTTTCCAATAAAGAGAAAGGGCAACAATAGTAAAACCATCACGGCTTGATTTACCGAAAAGATTATCTAGTTCACGTTTATTCAATAAAAGCTTACGCGTACGCATCGGATCGCAAACCACGTGAGTAGAGGCCAAGCTTAATGGTTGAATGGTTGCTCCAAATAAATAGGCTTCACCGTTTTTAAAAATGATATAGCTATCGCTGATGTTGGCTTTACCCGCGCGCATTGATTTTACTTCCCAACCTTGTAACTCAAGGCCGGCTTCAATTTCATCTTCAATAAAATATTCGTGTCTAGCTCGTTTATTTAACGCAATGGTGTTGGAGCCGACTTTGACTTTCTTTTTGGTCATTGTTATCCGTTGTTTATTAATCGTAAATTGGCGTTGATTTTACCGAATCTCGCCGTGGATAGCAAAAAACAAAAGGCTGATTTGACTCAGCCTTTTATTACTTAATGAGAGATTATTCTTCTAATTCACCACAGAAACGATAGCCTTCACCATGCACGGTAGCAATAATTTCTGGTGTATTAGGATGATCTTCAAAATGTTTCCGAATGCGGCGAATTGTTACATCCACAGTACGATCTTGTGGTTTTAATTCGCGTCCTGTCATTTTTAGCAATAATTCTTCGCGAGTTTGCAATTTTCCTGGATTTTCACAGAAATGCAACATGGCACGAAATTCACTACGCGGTAGCTTAAACTCAGTGCCTTCAGGCGTAATTAAATTATGACTATTTAAATCCAGTGTCCAACCATTAAAACGATAGTTCTCACGTTGTAAATGGGCCTCTTTGCCATTTAATGTCATGGTGCGATGCAATAAATTTCTTGCACGAATGGTGAGTTCTCTAGGGTTGAAGGGTTTGGTGAGATAATCATCGGCTCCGATTTCTAAACCTAAGATTTTATCAACTTCATTATCTCTCCCCGTGAGAAAAATCAGAGGGATAGGTGTTTTTTCACGCAATTCACGGCCCAGTAATAAACCATTTTTACCGGGTAAGTTGATATCTAATACGATGAGATTAACCGTTTCCGAGCTTAACTGACGATACATTTCGGCACCATCTTGTGCTTGTAATACCTCATAGCCCTCAGCTTCAAAAATTCCTTTTAACGTATTACGGGTTACCGCTTCATCTTCCACGATGAGAATTTTGGGGGTAGCCATTCGTTGCTCCTTGTTATACTTTGTTATGGGCATATTCTATAATTGTAACATTGCTGTAACAACAGAAAAGTGCGGTCATTGTTTAAATTACATTTAATTTTATGATCTAAGTCATAAATTATTAACATTCTTTTGATCTATGCTAGAATTTTAGTAGGAACAATAGTTGGGACTTTATGATGAAGCGAATTCTTCTTTTTTTATTTTTTATTTTTACTGCACTTTCCACTCAAGCCGGTCTTTTTGATAAGAAACCGGCTTTCTTACCTGTGGATGACGCTTTTCAATTTTCAGCTGCAAAAAGCGAGAATCAAGAAAATGTGATCGTTAATTGGTCGATAGCAGAAGGGTATTATCTCTATCAAGAGAAAATTTCTGTGAAGCTCAACCATGAGGAAACCTCATCATTTGATGTACCGACATTTTCTATTTCACCTGAAGATTATAACGATCCTTATTTTGGCTTAATGAAGATTTTCAAAAAGCCCGTGCAAGCTATTTTTAAAGCAAGCCACCCGCCATTAAAAGCCGAAGATGTGGTTGAAATTGCTTACCAAGGTTGTACATCGGGCTTTTGTTATCCGCCTGAAGTGAAAGAAATCAAAGTGGCGGATTTGCCGGTTGCACAGATCGCCAATACTGAAAAAACATCAGAAAAATCGACCGCTCTTTCCGCACAACCTAAAGCAGAGCAAGATCGTTTAGCGGAAAGCTTATTTAATAACAAATATGCCGTATTTGGCTTTTTCTTATTGGGCTTAGGTTTGGCTTTTACCCCTTGTGTGTTGCCAATGCTGCCGTTACTTTCAGCGATAGTAATTGGTCAAAATCAACGTCCTAATATGTGGCGTGCCTTTGCATTAAGTTTTGTGTATGTACAGGGGATGGCGCTGACTTACACCTTGTTAGGCTTAATTGTGGCGGCAATTGGTTTGCCATTCCAAGTAGCGTTGCAACATCCTTACGTGATGATTGGCTTATCAATCATCTTTGTCTTGTTAGCGTTGTCGATGTTCGGTGTATTTACCTTACAGCTCCCAAGTTCCTTACAAACAAAACTGTCTTTACTTAGCCAACAGCAAAAAGCTGGAGCCTTTGGTGGCGTGTTCTTAATGGGGATGATTGCGGGGCTTGTGGCTTCACCTTGCACATCAGCACCGCTTTCTGGCGCATTGCTTTATGTGGCGCAGAGTGGGGATTTATTCACTGGCGCGATCACGCTTTATTTGCTTGCGTTGGGCATGGGCGTACCGCTGATTTTAATCACTTTATTCGGGAATAAAATCCTGCCTAAATCAGGCATGTGGATGGAAACCGTTAAAAAGCTCTTTGGCTTTGTGATGCTCGCGTTACCAGTATTCTTAATTTCTCGTATTTTGCCGGATGAATGGACACCAAGATTATGGGCGATGCTGGGTACCGCATTTTTCATTTGGTTTGCGTTCCAAATGCCGAAAAATGGCACCGGTTGGGTATTCCGAATTCTCTTTTTAGTGGCAGCCATGATTAGTGTTAAACCGCTTCAAACTTGGGTTTGGGGTGAAAGCCCAGCACCAAGTGCGGTCGAAAATAAGGCGGTTTCTCATGTTGAATTTAAACAAGTGAAAAGCGAAGCTGAATTGCAACAAGCACTTGCTGAAAATAATAAACCGCTTGTGATGCTCGATCTTTATGCAGATTGGTGTGTCGCTTGTAAAGAGTTTGAAAAAGAGACATTCAGCGATCCTAGTGTACAAAAAGCCTTTGGCGACATGCTGCTTCTTCAGGTTGATATGACAAAAAACTCCGAAGAAAACCGTGCTTTAATGACAAAATATAAAGTGTTAGGTTTACCGACTATTTTGTTCTTTAACCGAGATGGAAAAGAAATTGAGGGGAGTCGTGTTAACGGATTCATGCCGCCCGTTGAGTTTTTACAATGGATTGAGAAAATCAGTAAAGCGTAAAATTATTTCCTAATAGTAAAAAGTCCTTTTCGATTTGAGGTATTGTTTGGCTTCGAGTTAATCATTAATATACACCCCGTTCTCAAATCACTTTTTATTTTTATTAGGAAAACTTTATGAAAAACTTAGAAAAATACTCTCCGTATGTTTTAGCTTTATTACGTATCGTCTCCGCGTATATGTTTATTTTACACGGCACAGCGAAATTCTGGGAATTCCCAATTTCGATGACGGGCGGTAACGGCGCAGTGGGCGATCCACTGATGATTGTTGGTGGAGTAATCGAGATTGTTGGTTCAATCCTATTAATTTTGGGTTTATTTGTTCGTCCTGCGGCATTTATCCTTTCAGGTCAAATGGCTTATGCGTATTTCTTTATGCACGCTGCAGGTAAAGGGAATTTATTTTTCCCAATCGCGAACGGTGGTGAACTTGCTTTACTTTACTCTCTCGTGTTCTTCTATTTTGTGTTTGCGGGTGCTGGCGCATTTTCTCTAGACAATCGCAAACGTTAATCAATTATCTCATTCATTTGTTGCTCGCATTTCGCGGGCCTTTTTGTTTTTAAAATAGATTAAATAAATCACCGCACTTTTAAGTGAGCTTACCAGAAAAATTTTTTCTATATAAACGCAAACGTTTGCGCTATAATTCCCCCCGCTTATTTTTAACCATTTAATGAAAGGAAAATGTAATGACAGATCGTCCAATTCGTCAGGCTTTACTGAGTGTTTCTGATAAAACTGGTATCGTAGAATTTGCTCAAGGCTTAGTACAGCGTGGTGTAAAACTACTTTCCACAGGCGGTACCGCAAAATTATTGGAACAACATGGTTTACCGGTAACAGAAGTGTCTGATTATACGGGATTCCCTGAAATGATGGACGGTCGTGTGAAAACCTTACATCCAAAAGTACATGGCGGGATTCTTGGCCGTCGTGGTACAGATGACGCTATCATGCAGCAACATGGCATCGAAGGCATTGATATGGTCGTCGTGAATTTATATCCATTTGCCGCTACCGTGGCTAAACCAAATTGTACGTTAGAAGACGCAGTAGAAAATATCGATATTGGTGGACCAACCATGGTGCGTTCTGCAGCGAAAAATCATAAAGATGTGGCGATCGTGGTGAATAATCATGATTTTAACAACATTCTTGCTGAAATGGATAAACACCACAACAGCCTAACACTTGAAACTCGTTTTGACCTGGCGATTAAAGCATTTGAACATACCGCTCAATATGATTCTATGATTGCCAACTATTTTGGACAAATGGTGAAACCGTATCATGTAGCAGAGGAAGAAGACGCAAATGCGAAGTGCGGTCAATTCCCACGTACTTTAAACCTTAACTTCGTGCGCAAACAAACCATGCGTTACGGCGAAAACTCCCATCAAAATGCAGCCTTCTATGTTGATTTAAATGTGAAAGAAGCAAGCGTAGCCACCGCTCATCAATTACAAGGTAAAGCCTTGTCTTACAATAATATTGCTGACACCGATGCAGCACTTGAATGCGTGAAAGAATTTGATGAGCCGGCTTGTGTGATCGTTAAACACGCAAATCCATGCGGTGTGGCTTTAGGTAAAGATATTTTAGAAGCCTACAACCGCGCTTACCAAACCGATCCAACTTCTGCATTTGGCGGCATTATTGCTTTCAACCGTGAATTAGACGAAAAAACAGCGACTGAAATCGTGGAGCGCCAATTTGTTGAAGTGATTATTGCGCCGAAAGTATCAGCTGAAGCGCAAGAAGTGGTGAAACGTAAGAAAAATGTTCGTTTACTTGAATGTGGTGAATGGACATCACGTTCTGAACGTCTAGATTTCAAACGTGTAAACGGCGGTTTATTAGTACAAGATGCGGATTTAGGCATGGTTGGCGTGGATGATTTAAAAGTGGTAAGTAAACGTCAGCCAACTGAACAAGAATTAAAAGACTTATTATTCTGCTGGAAAGTGGCGAAATTTGTGAAATCGAATGCCATTGTTTACGCCAAAGACAATCAAACTATCGGCATTGGTGCAGGCCAAATGAGCCGCGTATATTCTGCGAAGATTGCAGGGATTAAGGCACAGGATGAAGGTTTAACCGTAGCCGGTTGTGTGATGGCATCTGATGCGTTTTTCCCATTCCGTGACGGTATTGATGCGGCGGCGAAAGTAGGGATTCAATGTGTTATCCATCCAGGTGGTTCAATGCGCGATCAAGAAGTTATTGATGCCGCGGATGAACATAATATGGTGATGGTATTAACTGGAATGAGACATTTCCGTCATTAATCTAAACGCCCTTTTCCCCTTTCAGATTAAAGAGAGGGGATATTTAGCAATAAATTACTTGGAACAGAACAAATGAATATTCTCATCATCGGAAATGGCGGTCGTGAACACGCCTTGGCTTGGAAAGCTGCACAATCTCCATTAGCGGACAAAGTTTTCGTCGCACCAGGCAACGCGGGTACAGCATTAGAACAAAAAGTAGAAAACGTGGATATTTCTGCGACAGATATCCCTGCCTTAGTGAAATTTGCTCAAGATAAACAAATTGGATTAACCATTGTTGGTCCTGAAGCTCCATTAGTGATAGGGGTAGTTGATGCATTTCGTGCAGCTGGATTAAAAATTTTTGGCCCAACTCAAGCGGCTGCACAATTGGAAGGTTCAAAAGCATTTACCAAAGATTTCCTCGCGCGTCATAAAATCCCAACGGCAGAATATCAAAACTTCACCGAAGTAGAACCTGCATTGGCGTACTTGCGTGAGAAAGGTGCGCCAATTGTCGTAAAAGCAGATGGTCTGGCGGCGGGCAAAGGCGTAATCGTTGCAATGACATTGCAAGAAGCGGAAGACGCTGTGCGTGATATGCTTTCTGGCAATGCCTTTGGCGAAGCGGGTAGCCGAGTGGTGATTGAAGAGTTTTTAGATGGCGAAGAAGCCAGCTTTATCGTCATGGTGGACGGTAAAAACGTCGAGCCTATGGCAACCAGTCAAGATCATAAACGCGTGGGCGAAAATGATACAGGTTTAAATACTGGTGGCATGGGAGCGTATTCGCCTGCACCAGTGGTGACACCTGAAATTCATGATCGCATTATGCGTGAAGTGATTTATCCAACGGTTAATGGCATGGCGGCAGAAGGCAATGTTTACACCGGTTTCTTGTATGCGGGATTAATGATCATGCCAAATGGTCAGCCGAAAGTAATTGAATTTAACTGCCGTTTTGGCGATCCAGAAACACAGCCAATTATGCTACGCCTTGAATCAGATCTCGTTGAGCTTTGCCTTAAAGCTTGCGAGGGAAAATTGGATGAAGTGAAATCCCAATGGAATCCAAAAGCGTCCTTGGGTATTGTGTTAGCCGCGGAAGGCTATCCAGGCGATTATCGCAAAGGTGATGTGATTAGCGGTTTACCACAAAGTGTGGTCGAAAATGAGAAAGTTTTCTTGGCTGGTGTCGCAGAAAAAGAAGGCAAATTAGTTACGAATGGCGGTCGCGTGCTTTGTGCTACTGCATTAGGCGAAAGCGTATTTGAAGCGCAACAAAAAGCCTTAAAACTCGCTGAGCAAATTCAATGGGCAGGGCGTTTTTATCGTCGAGATATTGGCTATCGTGCCGTTGCTCGTGAGCAGCAAAAATAACTACATTTAATGTTAAGGGATCGAATGGATTATAAAAATAAAGAATTATGTCGTCTTCGCACAATCAGTTTTTTTCTGACTTTACATAAAGATAAAACGCAATGGGAAGACGCCCTTTATTCGATAAAACGTGATGTGGATTTGTTATTGCCAGCTGTGCAGAAAGCAGGTTATACCTTGCAATCGATTCGGGTCATTACCAATCCTTTTGGTGAATATTTGGATTTAACCAATTTGCAAACAGCAAAAGCAGATTTGCAGTATTTAACAGAGTTACTGAATAAGTTTAATGAAAGTGGCATTCGTCTTCGATTTGCGATAGGTGCGGCGAGAAGTAAAGAGGAAATTGCGTTATTGCCAGAGTTAATCGCAGCTTATGGCGACTTGTGTAATGCTTGTGTTAATGTGCCATTAGATGAAAATGGCGTGTTAGATAATGAACTTATCGAACAATCTGTTTATGCTGTACAACGAATTGCAAATATCACACCACGTGGCGAAGGTAATTTTAACTTTACGGTGAATTTTAATTGCAAGCCATTTATTCCTTATTTCCCTGCCGGTTATCATCTAAGTCATTTACCAAATAGTTTTGTCATTGGGTTAGAAACACCTGATTTATTAGTCGAAGTATTAAAATCTGTACCAAAATCGTCTCATAATCAATTTTATGCGGATTGTTATCGCGCAATGTCGCAAGCGCTGCAATATCATGTAGATCAAGTGTTAGAGATGCTAAGTGCGGTCAAATTATCGGGCGAATTTGAATTTGCAGGGATTGATAGTTCGGCGGCACCATCGAAAAATTGTTCATCCATGACAAAAATCTATGAATTAATGGGATTACCTTATTTTGGTGCGGCTGGTTCAGTAGAGGTTTCTGCCTTACTGACAAAAGTGTTTAAATCAATCCAACATGTGCCATTGATTGGGTTTTCCGGATTAATGTTGGCGGTGACGGAAGATTTAGGTTTAGCCGAAGGAACACAAAAACACTATTTTGATATTCGTGCTTTACTGACGTATAGCTCTGTATGTGGTATCGGTTTAGATACGGTTCCTGTGGCGGGAAATGCTAAGGCTGAAAGCATCGCGGCGATTATGCGTGATACGGGGACGATGGCATTTCGCTTAAATAAACCGCTAACCGTGCGTTTATTCCCTATTCCGAATAAGGTTGCAGGTGAAATATCAGAATTTGAGAGTGATGATTTATGTAACTGCCGCCTTTTGCGTATTCCGGATTAAATAAAAATTTCCCTACTTTGTTGTGATGAATGTTATCCCTACTGACAATAAAAGGAGTATCTTATGAGAAAGTTAATATTGGGTAGTTTTGTAGCAGTATTATTAACAGGTTGTGCTGGGGCTTCAAATGTTTCACAAAGCTCAACGTTAGATGGCGAATGGATTTGTCATACTATCCCGACGAAAGATAAACAAACTTATGATCGTTTAGATCATTTTGTCTTGAAATCTGATGGAACAGGTATGTTGCGAGGTATTTCGAGTATCGAATTAGATAAAGAAAGCACAATTCGTTATTTAACCAAAGGCAAGGTGAAATGGGTTGCTCAAAATAATGTCTTGAGTTTTGATTTTATCAATCGTTCTATGGTACCGGCTCATAGTAAAAATGTGGCTAAAGTCATCAAGCAAAATAAAGCCCTACAAAAACAAGAAAAAGAAGAGCTGGCTGCATTTTATAGTAAATCTGCCAATCATACAGATATGCCAATTGAGTTGAAAAAAAATGGCAATCAACTTATTCTCGGTAAGGATTATGCGACCTGCCGACGAGTAACAGAGAATGACAAGGACATTCAGTTATTGAATAAGTGGTTTGTAAAGAAATAGGGTCGATTAAGAAAAACAAATACGATTTCAACCGCACTTTATTTTTAGGTGCGGGGATCTGATTAATAAAAGGAGAGTTATGATGAGAAAATTAGTATTAAGTAGTCTTATCGCTGTATTGTTATCAGGATGTGCAACGGCGCATCAACAAACTGAACAGGAAAAAGCCTTAGTGGGCGATTGGATTTGCCATGTAAAACCTGCAGCCAAATCTCCTTTACCTGTAGAGCATTTTGATTATGTCACCTATCACGCAGATCAAACTGTGCTTCTACGTGGTATTTCACAGATTGATACAAAAGAAGGCTGGATGCGTTATTTATTGCAAGCTAAAGCTAAATGGCAGGCAAGTGATGGTAAGTTAAGTTATGACTTTACGGATCGTCTATTTAAAACCGCCCATTCACCACAAGTCGCGAAAATTATTGAACAATCTCCAGAATTTAAAGAATTAGATAAGGAATTTGTTTCACCTTGTAATAACTGCGGTAATCATTTGGATATGAAGATTAAAATGAAAAGCCTAACAAGGATGACCAATTTTAATACATATACGAAAGAAACCAGCCAATGCCGTAAACTGGGTGCTGGCGAGAAAACAAAAGAAGTTAAACTAATTGAGAAATTAGTGAAAGAAAAAGGCTCGATTTAGATAAATGAATGTTTTTCATTGTAATAATGAAAAATATGATCGAAATTTTTGATTAAGTTTTTACTTGGAAACAGGTAAACTATACACAAATAATTCAAACAACGAGGAAAACACAATGTTTAAAAAAAGTATGAACATCGCTGATTACGATCCGGTTCTATGGCAAGCCATTCAGGGCGAAAATCGTCGTCAAGAAGAGCATATCGAGCTTATCGCATCTGAAAACTATGCGAGCCCACGCGTAATGGAAGCGCAAGGTTCACAGTTTACTAACAAGTATGCTGAAGGCTACCCAGGTAAACGTTACTACGGCGGTTGTGAGTACGCAGACATTGTAGAGCAGTTAGCGATTGATCGTGCTAAAGAGTTGTTTGGTGCGGATTATGTAAACGTACAACCACATTCTGGTTCACAAGCTAATGCGGCGGTATATGGTGCATTAATCAATGCGGGCGATACCATTTTAGGGATGGATTTAGCACACGGTGGTCACTTAACCCACGGGGCGAAAGTGAGCTTCTCCGGTAAAATCTATAATTCTGTGCTTTATGGTATTACGGCTGATGGTTTAATTGACTATGAAGATGTCCGTCAAAAAGCATTAGAGCACAAACCAAAAATGATTGTGGCAGGTTTCTCTGCTTATTCTCAAGTGGTAGATTGGAAAAAAATGCGTGAAATCGCGGATGAAGTAGGCGCGTATTTATTTGTGGATATGGCACACGTTGCAGGTTTAATCGCAGCAGGTTTATATCCAAACCCATTACCATATGCACATGTTGTCACAACAACTACCCATAAAACCTTAGGTGGTCCACGTGGCGGTTTAATCCTTTCTTCTTGCGGTGATGAAGAGCTTTATAAACGCTTACAATCTTCTGTTTTCCCTGCAAACCAAGGTGGTCCATTAGTTCACATTATTGCCGCGAAAGCAGTATGTTTCAAAGAGGCGTTAGAACCAGCTTATAAAGAATACCAAGCAAACGTAATTAAAAATGCGAAAGCAATGGTGGAAGTGTTTAAACAACGCGGTTATGACGTGGTTTCAAATGGTACAGAAAACCATTTATTCTTAGTGAGCTTCATCAAACAAGGCTTAACCGGTAAAGCGGCTGATGCTGCGTTAGGTAAAGCGAATATCACGGTGAATAAAAACTCAGTACCAAATGACCCACAAAAACCATTTGTGACCTCTGGTATTCGTGTCGGTACACCAGCAGTGACTCGTCGTGGTTTTAATGAACAAGACTGTCGTGAGTTAGCCGGCTGGATGTGTGATGTATTAGATGCATTAGGCAAAGAAAACGAAGAACAAGTGATTGCAGCAACCAAAGAAAAAGTATTGGCAATCTGCAAACGTCTTCCAGTTTACGCATAATGCTGATTCAGCTTTTATTTGTGATGTTAGCGGCGGTAAATATCGCCGCTTATTTTTTAATGTGGAAAGACAAAGTCCGCGCGGTTCGTCATGGTTGGCGAATTTCTGAAAATACCTTCTTTCTATTAAGCCTTCTTGGTGGTTTTATTGGTGTTTATTGCGGGATGAAACGCTTTCGTCATAAAACCAAACACTTCAGTTTTAAATTTGTTGTTATTCTCAGTGCCTTTATTTGGTTGATCTTAATGCCTTATTGGTATTTCTTTCTTGAATAATGTTGAGTACAGAATGACTTTCAGTAATAAAAAAGCCTAGAAAATCTCTCTAGGCTTTTTAGTATGCGATTAGACTACTTAAAAATGAGGCGTCGATTTCGACTTTTCTTCACTTGTGAAAGTGTAATTAATCCTAACACAATGACATAAACAGCAAAAATAAAGACGAGCCATTGCACCATCGTGATGCCGAAAAGTGACCATTGGCTTTCATTACAGCTACCTGTTGGATTGAACATCGCAGGTAGCCATTTATGGAATGGTAATGTTCCTGGAAAGTTTGGTATAAATTCACATTGTTTCCATGGCGCAGGGTTCATTTGTAAATCAAGGTGACGAATGGAAATCATTAATCCTTTGATTGCACTAAATAAACCCACAATAAGAGCAAGAATGCGGACAATAAGCGAACTAGGGGCTAAGGCGCCGATAAAACCAGCAATAAATAACCCTACCATAGCTAAACGTTCGTAAACACAAAGTACGCAAGGTTGTAAACCCATGCCGTATTGAAAGTAAAGTGCGGTCGATTCTAAGGCAAATGCGGAAAATGACAAAAAGATCCACGCTGAACGTTTAAGGGATAATTGCTTAAAAAAGTCGAGCATTCTTTCTCCTTATGCTTCATTAAATTGGAAGAATTAAGCCAAGGTTTGCAAGCCAAATCGTCATTCCTGGTAGGATAAATTCGATTGCAAGGAAACCAACTAGCGTTAATACGATAGTGTAAGGCAATGCCATGTAGACCATTCTACCATAAGAAAGTTTAATTAACGGTGCAAGCGATGATGTTAATAAGAACAAGAATGCGGCTTGACCGTTTGGTGTAGCGACAGAAGGTAAGTTTGTACCTGTATTGATTGCTACCGCAAGTAATTCAAATTGGTGCGGTGCAATTGCGCCTGTCGCAAGGGCATGTTTCGCTTCATTGATATAAACTGTTGCTACGAATACGTTATCAGAAATCGCAGAAAGTAAACCATTGAAACCGTAGAATAATGCTAACTGTGTTTTCTCTTCAGAACTTAATACAAAGTGAATAATTGGCGCAAAGAGTTTTTGATCGATAATCACCGCAACGACAGAGAAAAATACGACTAATAATGCAGTGAAAGGTAAACTTTCTTGGAATGCTTTACCAATAGCGTGTTCATCAGTTACACCAGTAAAGGTTGTTGCAAGGATAATCACACTTAAACCAATCATGCCTACAGCCGCTAAATGGAAGGCTAAACCTAAGATCAACCAAACCGCGATAATAGCTTGGACAGAAAGACGAATCTTATCTTGTTTAGACATTTTTTGTGCATTTTCGCGATCTAAATCCGCTAAGACTTGCCATACTTCTTCTGGTAGTTTTTCGCCATAACCGAATGCTTTAAATTTTTCAACTAAAATACAAGTGAGTAATCCACAGATAAAGACAGGAACAGTGACTGGTGCCATACGGAAGAAAAATTCAATGAAATTCCATTTAGCTTGTTCTGCAATGATTAAGTTTTGTGGTTCGCCCACCATGGTCATTACACCACCGAGTGCAGTCCCCACGCCAGCGTGCATCATTAAACTACGTAAGAAAGAGCGGAATTTTTCTAAGGTTTCGTGATTATTGATTTTGTTATCATCAGAAATATCAACCGCATCCTGTAGGTTTTTGCCTGATGCCACTTTGTGATAAACCCCATAGAACCCCATGGCAACACTGATAATGACCGCTACAACTGTTAGCGCATCTAAGAAAGCTGAAAGAAATGCTGCACTGAAACAGAATGCTAAAGAGAGGACGATTTTAGAACGAATGCGCACTAATAGTTTGGTGAAGACATAAAGCAAAAGTTGCTTCATAAAATAAATACCAGCCACCATGAAGATTAAAAGTAAAACCACTTCAAAGTTTGCTACGATCTCTGCTTTAACGTGTTCCGCATTTGTCATACCAATAGCAATGGCTTCAAATGCTAATAAACCACCTGGTTGAAGAGGGTAACATTTTAATGCCATGGCTAGAGTGAAAATAAATTCTGCGACGAGTAACCAGCCTGCAAAAAATGGGCTGACAAAAAAGAATAAAATGGGATTAATTACCAAGAAGGCAATAATAGTTAATTTATACCAATCAGGGCTTGAACCCAGAAAGTTTTTCATAAATGCTTGTGTGTAAGTCATATTGAACTCCGCTTTTTTATAGTCCTGTCATTGTAATATATACTGCTTTAAAGGATAATAGACCAGTTAAAGATTTATTCAATAAATCACATTTTTTTGATCTTTTTAGACTTTTTTATATTTATTTCATACTCATGCAAACAGATAATACCCTTTTACGGGCTCAAAGCCCAGCCGCACTTGCCGAAGAATATATTGTTAGAAGTATTTGGGATAATGTATTTCCCGCAGGCACCAATCTTCCTTCTGAGCGTGATTTAGCTGATAAAATCGGCGTCACACGTACTACATTACGCGAAGTATTGCAGCGTTTGGCTCGTGATGGTTGGCTTACCATTCAACACGGCAAGCCGACAAAAGTCAATGATATTTGGGATACAGCCGGCCCAAGCATTATTGAAACCTTAATTACTTTAGATCGTCAAAGTGCGCCATTAATCATTGAAAATATGTTGTCATTGCGTAGCCGCATGTCAGAATCTTATATTTATGAGGCAGTAAAAAATTCACCTAAAGCTTCAGCAGCCTTGTTCAAAGGGATGGATGCTTTAGAGAATACCGCTGAAAGCTACATGGAATTTGACTATACTTTATTCCGTCAATTTACGGTTATGGCAAATAAACCTTTTTATCGTTTAATTTTCAATAGCTTGCGTGGGGTTTATCATAAAATTGGTTTGCTATTCTTTAGTGATGAAAAACATCGCCAAGTGACACATGATTTTTATGTAGAATTGCGTGATATTTGTGAAAGAGGTCAATCCGATTTAGTGGTGGAATGTATTCGTAAACATAAGCAAGTGACTTCCGCCTACTGGCGAGCCATTTTAGAAAGCTTGCCAAAAGATTTAGCAACAGAATAATATTAAAAGTGCGGTTGAAAATGACCGCACTTTTTCCTTATATCAAAGACTCAATATTATGCGTATTCCAAGAATTTATCACCCAGAATCCCTTAAAAATCAATCTACTTGCCAACTTTCAGAGGATGCGGCTAATCACGTAGGACGTGTACTTCGTATGACTGAAGGTGAGCAAATTGAATTATTTGATGGAAGTAATCATATTTATCCAGCAAAAATTATTGAAGCGAGCAAAAAAGCCGTTAAAGTGGAAATTCTTGGTTGTGAATTAAGTGATAAAGAGTCGAATTTACCGATTCATTTAGGGCAGGTTATTTCACGTGGCGATCGAATGGAATTTACCATTCAAAAGTCCGTGGAATTGGGCGTGAACGTGATTACACCATTGTGGTCGGAACGCTGTGGGGTGAAGTTGGATGGTGAACGCATGGATAAGAAAATCCAACAATGGCAAAAAATTGCCATTGCGGCTTGTGAACAATGTGGTCGTAACGTTGTGCCAGAAATTCGTCCGTTAATGAAATTACAAGATTGGTGTGCTGAAAATGACGGCGCGTTGAAATTGAATTTACATCCAAGAGCCCAATATTCTATTAAAACCTTGCCTTCCATTCCAAAAGAAGGGGTTCGTTTGCTTATTGGTTCAGAAGGCGGTTTATCACCTCAAGAAATCGCTCAAACTGAACAACAAGGATTTACTGAAATTTTATTAGGAAAGCGTGTGTTACGCACAGAAACCGCTTCGTTAGCGGCTATTAGTGCGTTACAAATTTGTTTTGGAGATTTGGGATAATGATGGATTTACAAGGGCAATTTTTAATTGCGATGCCACAGTTGGAGGATTATTTCCAAAATACTGTGGTGTATATGTGCGAGCATAATGAGCAAGGCTCAATGGGCTTGGTGATTAATCAACCCACCGATTTAAGCATTGCTGAACTGTATTCAAAAATGAATTTTATGATGAAAAATGACCGCACTTTTAGCAATGAACTTGTGCTTGCAGGTGGGCCGGTACATTCTGAGCGTGGTTTTATTTTACATAAGAAAGCCGAGAAAGAATTTGAGCATAGTTATAAAATTACCGATGAGATGTTTCTTACCACTTCGGCAGATATTGTGGAAACCTTTGGTTCAGAGGATGCGCCCGAAAAATATCTTGTTGCTCTCGGTTGTGCAAGTTGGACAGCAGGACAGTTAGAACAAGAGATTGCAGATAATGCGTGGTTAGTGGCACCTGCGTCAGACACCATTTTATTTGAAACCATTTATGAAGATCGTTATCCTGCAGCGAATCAATTATTGGGGATTAATCCTCATAATTTCGTCTTTTCACAGGTAGGGCATAGTTAATGGGCATCACGGCAATCGCGTTTGATTTTGGTACAAAAAGCATTGGTTGTGCAGTCGGGCAAAGTATCACAGGAACAGCTCAAGCTTTGCCTGCATTTAAAGCGCAAGATGGCATTCCCAATTGGGATGCCATTGAAAAATGTTTAAAGGATTGGAAACCCGATGTTATTGTGGTGGGATTGCCCTTAAATATGGATGGCACTGAGCAAGATTTAACACTTCGTGCGAAAAAATTTGCCAACCGCTTAAATGGTCGTTTCGGTATCAAAGTGGAACTGCAAGATGAGCGCTTAACGACGGTTTCTGCACGTGATGAAATTTTCCAGCGTGGAGGTTATCGCGCTCTCAATAAAGGCAAAGTAGATGGGATCTCTGCTTGCTTGATTTTAGAAAGTTGGTTCGAAAACTATTCAGAATAAGCCAAAAATAAACCGCACTTTAAGGTGCGGTTTGTTGTATTTATGAGTTTATTTTTTTAGCCAAATCAGACTCGCCATTCTTCCTGTTTTGCCATCTCGACGATAGGAAAAGAAACTCTCTTTTTCAGTGAATGTGCAATGCTCCCCACCGTAAATTTGGGTAATACCTAATTTGTTGAGGCGTTGAGTAGCAATTTGATAAAGATTGCCGAGGTATTTTCCTGATTCATTCAGATCGGGTCGAAAAGCCGTTTCTGCAATTGGGTCAAAAGCCATAAATTGCTCAATCACTTCTTTGCCAACTTGGAATGCATTAGGGCCGATAGCAGGTCCAAACCACGCAATAATCTCTTCGGGGGCTGATTGGAAACATTTCACTGTTTCTTCTAATACACCATCACAGAGTCCACGCCAGCCCGCATGTGCTGCAGCCACTTCAGTGCCTTGTTTATTGGTGAATAAAACTGGCAAGCAATCAGCCGTCATGACCAAACATACTTGGTTAGGTTGATTGGTGTAAACCGCATCGGCTTCTAAATGATTGCCCTCATAAGGCACCGTGATTACACGAGTGCTGTGTGTTTGAGTTAAAAACAACGGGAAATGTGGCAGATTAAATTTTTCGACCAATAAAGTGCGGTTAGTTTTGACCGCACTTTTATCGTCTTCGACATGATCGCCTAAATTGAAACTCTCGAAAGGCGGCAGGCTTACACCACCTTCTCTTGTGGTTGTAAACGCTTGGATATGTGGTGGAACATTCCAGTTTGGAACAATGGTTTTCATCTTAATAATCTAACTCGTCTTTATGTTCGAGGTAATCCGCTTTTAACGCATGCAGTAATTCGACAAAGTCATCCGGCAATGGCGCATACCATTCCATCATTTCTCCCGTAATCGGGTGAGCTAAACGCAACATAACCGCATGTAAGGCTTGGCGTTTAAAATTGCGTAGTACTTCAGTGAAGGCTTCGCTTGCATTCTTAGGTGGGCGAGGACGGCCTCCGTAAGTTTGATCACCTAATAATGGATGTGCGATATGCGCCATGTGCACACGAATTTGGTGAGTGCGCCCCGTTTCTAAACGTAAGCGTAAACGCGTGTAATTACGGAAATTCTCCATAATGCGATAGTGCGTCACAGCCGGTTTACCCATTGGGTGAACCGCCATCAATGTGCGTTTTGTCGCGTGGCGAGCCATTGGCTGATCTACTGTGCCACCTTTGGTCATAATGCCACTGGCGACGGCTTCGTATTCACGAGTGATCTTACGTTTTTGTAAGTCACGTACAAGTTTGGTTTGTGCTGGAATGGTTTTAGCAACAACCATGAGACCCGTTGTGTCTTTATCTAAACGATGCACAATCCCTGCGCGCGGTACTTCCGCAATAGGTGGATAGTGATAGAGTAGCGCATTAAGCACGGTACCATCCGGATTGCCTGCACCAGGGTGAACCACGAGATCTTTAGGTTTGTTAATCACGATAATATCGTCATCTTCATAAACGATATTGAGCGGAATATTTTGTGGCTCAAAACGGTTTTCATCTTCCACTTCTACCGAAATTTCAATTTGCTCTCCGCCATAAACTTTTGCACGGGGAATATCGGCAATTTCACCGTTCATTTTTACCTGTTTTGCTTCAATCCAGGTTTTTAGACGCGAACGGGAATATTCTGGGAACAACTCTGCGAGGGTTTGGTCTAAACGCTGTCCCATTTGTTCGGGCTGAATTTCAGCCGTTAAGGTAATTTGTGGCATAAAAAATCCATCTAAAAATTTAAAAAGTTGGCTTATTGTGTAATGTTCTATACAATATTCGCTAATTGTAACTTATTTATTGATTTTCGTAAAAATTAAGGAAAAAAGAATGCGTAAAATAAAATCTCTTGCACTTATTGCATTGACCTCATTCGCGATTGCAGCTTGTAGCAGTGGTAATAAAGAAGTAGAACAAGCTTCTGTTGATGATCTTTATGCAAAAGGGGCAGCAGCATTGCAAGAAGGAAGCTATTCTGACTCGATTCGTTATTTAAAAGCAGCAACAGAGCGTTTCCCTGGTAGTACTTACCAAGAGCAAGCAATGCTTGATTTAATTTATGCAAACTATAAAACGCAAGATTACACCGCAACGTTGGTAACCGTAGATAACTACTTACACCAATTCCCACAAAGTCCAAACCGTGACTATGCAGTGTATATGGCGGGTTTAACTAACTTGGCAACGGCTGATAACATGATTCAAGACTTCTTTGGTATCGATCGTGCAACGCGTGAAACAACTTCAATGAAAACGGCGTTTTCAAACTTCCAAAGCTTAGTGCGTGCGTTCCCAAATAGCCCATATTCACAAGATGCAGTAGCACGTATGGCATACATCAAAGATTCATTAGCTCGTCATGAATTAGAAATTGCAAAATTCTATGCAAAACGTGATGCATGGGTAGCTGTAGCAAACCGTGTAGTGGGTATGTTACAACAATATCCAGATGCCAAAGCGACTTACGAAGGTTTATTCTTAATGAAAGAAGCCTATGAAAAAATGGGTTTACAACAATTAGCGAGTCAAACTCAACAAGTCATCGATGCGAATAAAGATAAACAATTTGCGGACGTGAAAAAACCGGAAGAGTCTGATTTAATTCAACCGGTTAAAAAATAATCCCGTCCCTTGTGGGACGTGCTTGAATAAGCAAAATTATTCAAATAAAGGCTAGTCAAACCAATCAAATTGAGCTAGTATAAATTTAAAAGATTTCCTGGGGTGTTCGTGGATGGGTTATGTCCCTGAGCCGATACTTAGAACTTTATAAATCGGTTTCCCGCCATTGGTGTGTAGGCTTGACCTTTGACTTTGTCATTGGACTAAAGAAACCTAAAAATGGCCTTACCGGTTTCCTTGGACCGTCGGGTTCAAGGACTACTACTCGTAGCGGCACTCTGGGACCTTCCTTTAAAATCCATTCTTTCTAATCGAATGAAATCAACACAGCAAACGCTTCGCAATCAACTCCGTCAACAAATTCGTAAAACACGAGCAAATTTGACCGCACTTCAGCAACAACAGGCGGAAGATTCCATCACTCAGCAAGCTCTTGCATTCATTGAAGAACGAAATGCGCAGCATATTGCCTTGTATGTTTCCTTTGATGGAGAAATCTCCACGGATAAACTTATCAAAATTCTTTGGGCGCAAGGTAAACAGGTTTATTTGCCCGTCTTGCATCCTTTCAATCCGAATCATCTTTTGTTTTTACGTTATTTGCCAGATACCCCGATGCTGAAAAATAAATTTAGCATTTGGGAACCTAAACTCAATGTGCAAAATGTCTTGCCTTTGGATGAATTAGATATTCTTTTTACGCCACTCGTCGCGTTTGATAAACAGGGGAATCGCCTAGGCATGGGCGGTGGTTTTTATGATCGCACCTTACAACATTGGCAGAAATCTCCTTTTATCCCCGTGGGATTAGCCCATCAATGTCAGCAAGTCGAACAGCTTCCAACAGAAGCGTGGGACGTGCCACTTCATCAAATCTTAGTCGCTTAAACCTATCAAGAAGTAAAGTTTGATAGAAAAAATTAAAAATTGTCGATTTTTTCTCTTGAAATACCAAAAAAGGGTCTTATTTAATAACTCGTAAAGGGGGATGACCCCAAGAATTTAATCAGGAGAAGATAAGCATATGAATATTGAAAAATTTACCACAAAATTTCAACAAGCACTCAGTGAAGCACAATCATTGGCGCTAGGTAAAGATAATCAGTTTATCGAACCAGTGCATTTATTGACCGCACTTTTAAATCAACAAGACGGTTCAATTGCACCAATTTTAACGACCAGTGGCGTGAACGTGGCATTATTGCGTAATGAATTAAATGCCGAATTGAATAAATTGCCACAAGTGTCGGGTAATGGCGGTGATGTGCAAATTTCCCGTCAATTACTTAACTTATTGAATTTATGTGACAAATTAGCTCAACAAAACCAAGATAAATTTATTTCCAGTGAATTGTTCTTATTAGCTGCGCTTGAAGAGCGAGGCGCATTAAATGACATTTTGAAAAAATGTGGTGCGAAAAAAGAACAAATTTTACAAGCGATTCAACATATTCGCGGAGGACAAAGCGTGAACGATCAAAATGCAGAAGAAAGTAGACAAGCTCTTGAAAAATATACGATTGATTTAACTGCTCGTGCTGAGAGTGGCAAACTCGACCCGGTTATTGGTCGTGATGAAGAAATTCGTCGAGCCATTCAAGTATTGCAACGTCGTACCAAAAACAACCCAGTATTAATCGGTGAGCCTGGTGTAGGTAAAACCGCTATCGTGGAAGGGTTGGCACAACGTATTGTCAATGGTGAAGTGCCAGAAGGCTTGAAAAATAAACGAGTCCTTTCTTTAGATATGGGGGCCTTGATTGCAGGTGCAAAATATCGTGGTGAATTTGAAGAACGTTTAAAAGCGGTATTAAATGAACTTGCAAAAGAAGAAGGCCGCGTGATCCTCTTTATTGATGAAATCCATACCATGGTTGGTGCAGGTAAAACTGACGGTGCGATGGATGCAGGTAACTTATTAAAACCAAGTTTAGCTCGTGGTGAATTACACTGTGTGGGTGCAACAACGTTAGACGAATATCGTCAATATATCGAGAAAGATGCGGCGCTTGAACGTCGTTTCCAAAAAGTCTTTGTAGATGAACCAAGTGTAGAAGATACCATCGCGATCTTACGTGGTTTGAAAGAGCGCTATGAGATCCATCACCATGTAGATATTACTGACCCGGCAATCGTGGCAGCAGCAACACTTTCGCATCGTTATATTTCCGATCGTCAATTGCCGGATAAAGCTATCGACTTAATCGATGAGGCCGCTTCTAGCATCCGTATGGAAATTGACTCTAAACCTGAGCCGCTCGATCGTCTTGAGCGCCGTATCATCCAATTAAAATTGGAACAACAGGCATTACAAAAAGAAGAAGACGAAGCAAGCCGTAAACGTTTAGACATGTTAGAAAAAGAACTTTCTGACAAAGAACGTGAATATGCTGAACTTGAAGAAGTCTGGAAATCAGAAAAAGCGGCGCTTTCCGGTTCTCAACACATCAAACAAGCGTTAGATGCAGCGAAAACCGAAATGGAACAAGCGCGTCGTGCTGGCGATTTAAGCAAAATGTCTGAGCTTCAATATGGTCGTATTCCTGAATTGGAAAAACAACTTGCAGCCGCTGAAACCGGTGAAGGCAAAGAAATGAGCCTATTACGCTATCGTGTGACAGATGAAGAAATTGCGGAAGTACTTTCTAAAGCAACGGGTATTCCTGTTTCCAAAATGATGGAAGGAGAGAAAGAAAAACTCTTACGTATGGAAGAAGAATTGCACAAACGTGTGATCGGTCAAGAAGAAGCAGTTGATGCCGTCGCGAACGCAATTCGTCGTAGCCGTGCAGGGCTTTCTGATCCTAACCGCCCAATTGGTTCTTTCTTATTCTTAGGTCCAACTGGTGTAGGTAAAACCGAGCTTTGCAAAACTTTAGCTAAATTCCTGTTTGACAGCGAAGATGCGATGGTGCGTATCGATATGTCAGAGTTTATGGAAAAACACAGCGTATCTCGTTTAGTGGGTGCACCTCCAGGCTACGTAGGCTATGAAGAAGGTGGTTACTTAACTGAAGCAGTTCGTCGTCGTCCATATTCGGTGATTTTGCTTGATGAAGTGGAAAAAGCCCATGCGGATGTATTCAATATCTTGTTACAAGTATTGGATGATGGTCGTTTAACTGATGGTCAAGGTCGTACTGTGGACTTCCGTAACACCGTGGTGATTATGACCTCTAACTTGGGTTCTGATTTGATCCAAGGTAGCAAAGACGAAAGCTATGGCGAAATGAAAGCCTTAGTGATGTCAGTGGTGAGCCAACATTTCCGTCCGGAATTCATCAACCGTATTGACGAAACTGTGGTATTCCACCCACTTGGTAAAGACAACATCCGTGCGATTGCAAGCATCCAATTAGAACGTTTAGCAAAACGTATGGAAACTCGTGGTTACGAATTAGTGTTTACTGAAGCTTTATTAGATTTCATTGGTGAAGTGGGTTACGACCCAATTTATGGGGCGCGTCCATTAAAACGTGCAATCCAACAAGAGATCGAAAACAGCTTGGCACAACAAGTTCTATCTGGTCAATTATTACCAGGTAAAGTAGTCACAGTGGATTATGTGGATGGCAAAGTTCAAGCCAGACAATAATTTGTAAAATGAAAAGCCATTTAGTGAAAGCTAAATGGCTTTTTTATGCTTTGGTAAAAGATAAAATAGGGTAGAATGACGCTGTGTATTGCGTATAAAAATGAGGAAAAAAATGACCGCACTTTTAAAAATTGGTTTGGTTTCAGTATCAGATCGTGCATCAAGTGGTGTGTATCAAGATCAAGGGATTCCAGAATTACAACAATGGTTAGAGCAAGCGTTGGTAGACCCTTTTGAAGTGGAAACGCGATTAATTCCAGATGAGCAACCATTAATCGAACAAACTTTGAAAGAATTAGTGGATGAGCACCATTGTCATTTAGTGCTCACAACGGGCGGTACAGGTCCGGCAAAACGTGATGTGACACCTGATGCCACGTTAGCAGTAGCCGATCGTGAAATGCCTGGATTTGGTGAGCAAATGCGTCAAGTGAGTTTACATTTTGTGCCAACAGCGATTCTATCTCGTCAAGTTGGTGTGATTCGTAAAAACAGTCTCATCTTGAATTTACCTGGTCAACCAAAAGCCATCAAAGAAACCTTAGAAGGCGTGAAAGATGAACAAGGCAAAGTCTTAGTGAAAGGGATTTTTAGTGCAGTGCCTTACTGTTTGCAATTAATTGATGGTATTTATATTGATACCAAACCTGAAGTGATTACAAGCTTCCGCCCGAAAGCCGCGCGCCGTGAAAATTTGGAGAAATAAGATGAAAAAAATCGAAGCCATTATTAAGCCATTTAAATTAGATGATGTGCGTGAAAATTTATCTGATATCGGTATTAGCGGAATGACCGTGACTGAAGTCCGTGGTTTTGGCCGCCAAAAAGGGCATACAGAGCTTTATCGCGGTGCGGAATATATGGTGGATTTTCTACCTAAAGTGAAAATGGAAATTGTCGTGCCGGATGATTTACTTGAACAATGTCTTGAAACCATTGTTGAAACTTGCCAAACAGGGAAAATCGGTGATGGGAAGATCTTTGTTTATGATGTAGAACGCGTGATCCGTGTTCGTACAGGCGAAGAAAATGAGGAAGCCATTTAGTGGAAAAAAACTTAAATTTTAACCGCACTTTAGTCGCAATGGCAGCTTTAGTGATTGTATTTGCGGGAATTAAATTGGCGGCGGAGATTGTCGTGCCTTTTTTATTGGCATTATTTATCGCCATTATTTGTTCGCCGGTAATTAAAGCGATGACACAACGCAAAGTGCCACATGGTATTGCGATTGCCTTGTTGTTTATCTTAATTTTAATCGTATTCTTTTTCCTGGCAGGATTAATTAACAGCAGTGTGCAGGAATTCACTCGCTCAATTCCTCAATATAAAGTGTTGCTTTCAGAGCGTATAAATGACGCCATGGCATTAGCTCAAAAACTGAAATTGCCGATTGTAATTTCTCGCGAAGCCATTATGGAGCATTTTGATCCAAGTGTGATCATGAACTTTGTGAGCCGTTTGTTATTAAACTTTTCTGGTGTGGTGACAAATGTTTTTGTGTTGATCTTAGCGGTGATTTTTATGCTGCTTGAAGCACCAACCATGAAGCATAAACTTGCTTTAGTTTTAAGTGATAATGAACATGATGTTGTCGCGGAAGAACATCACATCGATCGTATTTTAGACGGTGTGATTAGTTATCTTGGTGTGAAAACGGTGATTAGCTTATTGACAGGCGTCACGACTTGGATTTTGTTAGACGTAGCGGGTGTGCAATATGCGATTTTATGGGCAACCTTAAGTTTCTTATTAAATTATATTCCGAATATTGGTTCGATTATTGCCGCAGTGCCTATTATTGTTCAAGCGTTATTACTGAATGGATTTGGTGTAGGTATGGGCGTGACAGCTGGTATTATTGCATCCAATATTGTGATTGGTAATATTATTGAACCGAAAATGATGGGGAAAACCTTAGGACTTTCTACCTTGGTCGTATTCTTTTCGTTGCTTTTCTGGGGATGGTTGCTCGGTACAGTCGGTATGTTACTTTCAGTGCCGCTAACAATGGCGTTTAAAATTACCTTAGAAAGCTCTGAATCAACGAAGAAATATGCGGCTTTATTAGGTGATGTAAACGACTAAAGTGCGGTCATAAAATGTCATAATTTTAGCAATAAAAAAGCCACCGTTATGGTGGCTTTCTTTTTATCTGATGTTTAATAGATTAAGGTAAATCATCTACTTCTTTATCCACTTTTGGTGGAATCATATGTTCACGGCGTAGGCCGATATCATAAGCAATCGCAATCGCGATAAAGATTGATGAATAAGTACCAAAACCGATACCAATTAATAACGCTAATGAGAAGTTATGAATTGATGGACCACCAAAGAAGAACAAGGCAATCACAACAAGAAGCGTTGTGAGAGATGTCATGATGGTTCTCGATAAAGTTTGCGTTAAGGAAATATCAATAATATCGATGGTTTCTACACGGCGAATTTTACGGAAGTTTTCACGAACACGGTCGAATACCACGATACTATCGTTGATAGAATAACCTACAACGGAAAGAATCGCCGCCACGAAGGTTAAATCCATTTCGACTTGTAATGCAGAGAATACACCGAGTGTAATCACCACGTCATGCGCAAGTGAGGCAATACCACCAAAACCTAAACGCCATTCAAAACGTGAGCCCACGTAAATTAACATCATTGCTAGGGTTGCAAGGGTCGCATAAACCGCACCTTGAGCCAGTTCTTCACCGACGTTTGGACCGACGAATTCGATACTGTTAATATGAATATTAGGGTCAATTGTTTGGAGCATGCTTTTAACGTGATCACCAATAGCAGAATCGTTATTGTCAGCCGGTAAGCGAATCATCACGTCTTGTACAGAACCCGTTGTTTGTACAATCGGGCTTGCAATCCCATTTTGATTTAATGTGCCACGGATTTTTTCTAAATCAGCCGGTTGTGAGAAGTGAGTATCAAATACCACACCACCGGTAAAATCCAAGCCCCAGTTGAAGCCTTTTGTCACAATGAAGAAGAGGGAAATCGCCATTAAAATTGCGGAAAATGCATACCCTACAAATCTCACTTTCATAAATTCAGTGAGAGGGAATGGCAATTTAATCCCATTCACTTCACGGATAAAATGTCCGTTTTTATCTTTTGCAAATAATCTCATCTTATCCTACCTAAATTGATAATTTTTCAAGACGTTTACCGCCGTATAGGAAGTTCACGATAGCACGTGTTCCAGTAATCGCTGTAAACATTGAAATTGCTACGCCTAATGCAAGGGTTACCGCAAAGCCTTGAATTGGACCGGTACCCACAGCATAAAGAATGATTGCCGTTAAAATTGTGGTTAAGTTCGCATCGAAGATAGAGGTGAATGCACCGTTATAACCTTCGTTAATGGCTTGCTGGATTGGACGACCATTACGAATTTCTTCTTTGATACGCTCAAAAATAAGTACGTTGGCATCCACCGACATCCCCAGGGTTAATACGATACCCGCAATCCCCGGCATGGTGAGTGTTGCACCAGGTAGGATAGACATCAAACCGACTAATAAAACGATATTAATCACCAAGGCGAAGCTTGCGATAATACCGAAGATTTTATAGTAAATCAGCATGAAGACTATGACGGCAATTAAGCCCCAGAAGCTTGCATCAATACCTTGTTCTACGTTTTGTGCACCAAGAGAAGGACCGATTGTTCGTTCTTCAACAATTTGCACTGGCGCAATTAATGCACCTGATTTTAATAACATAGAAAGGTTTTGTGCTTCGGCCGAGCTGCTTACACCAGTAATTTGGAAGTTAGAACTGAAGCGACCTTGAATGGTAGCAACGTTAATCACTTCTTCACTTTTCTCTAAAATGGTTTTGCCATTTTCGTCTTTTTTACCGTTGTCTTTGTATTCTACATACAAGGTTGCCATTGGTTTTTTGTAGTATTTCTTGGTGGTTTGCGACATGATTTCGCCGCCTTCACTGTCCAAGGTTACACTTACTTGTGGTGTGCTGGTGTTTTGGTCTAAACCAGAACTTGAGTTGATGATGTGCTCACCACCTAATACCGCACGTTTGTAAAGTGCAACAGGTCTACCTTGACGGTCATATTTGATTTCTGTGTCAGAAGGTAACATACCACGAGCAGCCGATTCAGGATTTACTAATGAATTCACAATACGGAATTCAAGTGTTGCAGTTGCCCCTAAGATTTCTTTTGCACGCGCCGTATCTTGAACACCCGGCAATTCGATTACGATACGTTCTGCGCCTTGACGTTGGATAACCGCTTCAGCTACGCCTAATTCAGCAACACGTTTACGTAAAATCGTTAAGTTTTGCTCGATGGCTAAGTTACGTGATTCTGTTAATGCCGCTTCTGAAAGGGCAAGGTTTAAGGTGTTGTCACCAATGTCAGACACGTCTAATGTTGGGTGTAACTGACGAATAATACGCGCTGCTTTTGACATTTGGTCTGCGTTTTCTAATGTGACCGTTGTACCAAATTTGTCGCCATTTTTAATCGCCGTAAACTGAATTTTTTCTTTACGTAATTCGTTGCGTAATGTGTCTTGTAACTGTTCTTGACGTTTAGCCAATGCAGAATTCATATCCACTTCCATCAAGAAACGTACCCCACCACGTAAGTCCAAACCCCATTTCATTGGATTTGCACCAATGCTGCTTAACCAAGCTGGTGTTGCCGGTGCAAGGTTTAATGCGGTGGTGTAGTTAGTGCCAAGTTTTTCTGCAATTTTATCTTTGGCAAGAAGTTGGTCATCTGTGTTGGTGAAACGGGCAAGAATGGAGCCATTTTCAAGAACGATAGATTTGGTTGGAAGGTTATTTTCTTTCAGTACATTTTGTACTTCAGTTAATGCGGTGGTGTCTGCTTGTTGTCCGCGAGTACCAGAAATTTGCACCGCTGGATCTTCACCATAGATATTTGGAAGAGAGTATAAAGCACCAATGGCGACCACAAGGATCACCATTAGATTCTTCCATAATGGGTAACGATTTAACATAGTTTTCCCTTTAGGAATTTAAATTAGAGAGATTTTACAGAACCTTTCGGTAATACTGAAACGATGTAGTTACGGTTAATCGTGATTTCAGTGGTATCGTTTAACGCGATAACAATTTCAGCACCTTCAGTGACTTTGGTGATTCTACCAATCAAACCACCAGCGGTTAATACTTCAGTGCCTTTCGCTAATTCAGACATTAATTTTTTGTGCTCTTTATTACGTTTCGCTTGTGGACGGTAAATCATAAAATAAAAAATTAAACCGAAGATCACGAAAATAAATAACGTGGACATTGGGCTTTGTGCTTCCATTGTGTTTTCCTTATAAAATGAAAAGTTAAAAGTGTGCGTAAAATACCATAAAACGGCATTCAGTAAAAGCCGATGAAGGCAATAACAACTAGAATTTTTGGATTAATTGATTTTTTTCAAGCAAACTTCGAAGATTTGCTCGGAAAGCCAATGTTGATCCACTAATTCACATTGATTTTCTTCACAAAAAACAACAAAATTTTCTACCGCACTTTGACGATTTAATTGCAAAACTAATTCATCATTCGGCGCTAAATTTGCCAACGCCTTCTTCGCGGTTAAAAGCGGAATCGGGCAGGAAAGTGCGGTCAAATTTAATTGATATTTCATGATTTAAGCTTGGCGACGAGCAAACATAATTTTGCCCATAGCCGTGAGTTGTTCTGCTGATAAATATTGCTTACCAAGCTCAAATAGCGGCTCCTCAAGGGCAATGTGTCTATCATAGCTCGCCACAAACAGTGTAATCAGTCTTTCATCTACATCAGTACGTTTCTCGGTAATTAATTCTTCTAGCTGCTCCGAAAGCTTTGCCCAATTTTCATGCAAAGTCACATGTTGGCGTTCTAATTCATCCACCGATTCTTTCGCTTGAGGCGCTTTTTCAATTAAAGCGGGGAAAAAATCTTTTTCTTCATCATCATGATGAAGTGGTGCAGCATGATTAAAATACTGCAAAATGGTTTTTACATCATTTAATACGGCTTGATTCACGCCATTTTTTTCTAAGTAGCCAGGAAGAATCGTAAGCTGCTTGCAAAAGCGTTTCACTTTGCTATGACAAGCATAAAGCATATCAATCGGCTCATTCCAAGTGGCAAATTGTTGAGGTTCGAGGATTTGCATAAGGTTTCCTTTGTTAAAAAGTGCGGTCAAAAAACATTTCATTTTTCTACCGCACTTTCATCAATTATGATTTATCCGCTAATTGTAATGGGGGAACTGGTTTGCCCATGCGAGCATAGAATTCCACGACAAAATCATCAAAACGATCGTCTTCGATAGCCTGACGAATTTCCGCCATTAAGCGTTGATAATAGCGTAAATTGTGAATGGTATTTAAGCGTGCACCTAAAATTTCACCGCATTTATCTAAATGATATAAATAGGCTTTGGTGTAGTTTTTACAGGTGTAGCAATCACATTCTGGATCCAATGGGCTGGTATCATCACGATATTTTGCATTACGGATTTTAACAATGCCGTCAGTCACGAATAAATGACCGTTACGAGCGTTACGGGTTGGCATTACGCAGTCAAACATATCAATACCACGACGCACACCTTCCACTAAATCTTCCGGTTTACCTACGCCCATTAAATAACGCGGTTTATCAGCCGGAATTTGTGGGCAGATGTATTCTAAAATGCGGTGCATATCTTCTTTTGGTTCGCCTACCGCTAAACCGCCCACCGCATAACCGTCAAAGCCAATATTCACTAAGCCTTCTAGTGATACTTTACGTAATTCTTCAAACACGCCGCCTTGGATAATACCGAATAGGGCATTTTTATTGCCTAATTCATCAAAGCGATCGCGGCTGCGTTTTGCCCAACGAAGAGACATTTCCATAGATTTTTTCGCATAATCGAAAGTCGCTGGATAAGGCGTACATTCATCGAAAATCATCACGATGTCAGACCCTAAATCATATTGAATTTCCATAGACTTTTCAGGCGAAAGGAAAATGCGCTCACCGTTAATTGGGTTTTGGAATTTCACGCCTTCTTCGGTGATTTTACGTAATTTACCTAAACTAAATACTTGGAAACCGCCACTGTCAGTCAAAATCGGACGATGCCATTGCATAAAGTCATGTAAATCACCGTGTTTACGCATCACTTCCTGACCTGGACGAAGCCATAGATGAAATGTGTTACCAAGCAAAATTTCTGCACCTGTCGCACGCACTTCTTCTGGTGTCATGCCTTTTACCGTGCCATAAGTACCCACAGGCATAAATGCAGGGGTTTCCACGCTGAACGTACCTTGTGGACGTTCAAACACCAAGCGACCACGACGCGCACTGCCGCTGGTTTTATCTAATTCATATTTCATTTTCTTTCCTCAACGAATAAACAGTTCGTAGGTTGTTATTCAATAAAAAAGCCTGTTAGTACAGGCTTCTTGATAGGTATTTTATGAGTTGGTTGAAAATAAGTCAAACCACTTATTCTAACCCTTTCACATTGGGATTTTTGGTAATGAACATCGCATCGCCATAACTGAAAAAACGGTAGCGATTTTCGACCGCACTTTTATAGGCGTTCATGGTGTGGCTAAAGCCTGCAAAGGCAGACACCAACATAATCAATGTGCTTTCTGGCAAGTGGAAGTTAGTAATCAACGCATCCACCACACGGAATGATTTACCTGGGTAAATAAAAATAGACGTATCAGAAAAATAAGGTTCAATTAAATCTGGGTTGCCATTTTCTTCTGCTGATAGGGCTGCGGTTTCAACAGAACGCACTGATGTTGTACCTACCGCAATCACACGTTTACCCGCTTTCTTCGTTTCAATAATGGCATTGCAGACTTCTTGAGAAAGCTCCACATATTCCGCGTGCATAATGTGATCTTCAATATTTTCAACACGTACGGGTTGGAATGTGCCTGCGCCCACGTGCAAAGTCACAAATTCAAAATTAACGCCTTTTTCATGTAATTTTTGTAAAAGCTCATCATCAAAATGCAAGCCAGCCGTTGGCGCAGCCACTGCACCAGGCACTTTGTTATACACGGTTTGATAGCATTCTTGATCCGCTTCTTCATCAGGGCGATCAATATAAGGCGGCAAAGGCATATGACCGATTTCTTGTAACACATCAAGTACATTGCGACTTTTATCCGCTAATTCCACTTCAAAAAGCGTATCTTGACGACCAACCATAATGGCTTTTACGCCCTTATTTTCACCGAGTTTATCTTCACCTAAAAATAATTCAGCACCTTCTTTCGGCGCTTTTGACGAACGAATATGCGCTAAAAAATGATGTTCACTTAAAACACGCTCTACTAACACTTCAATTTTTCCGCCACTGGCTTTACGACCAAACATACGAGCAGGGATCACACGCGTATTGTTAAAAATCAACAAATCCCCTTCGTCGATTAAATCCAATACATCGGTAAAAGTGCGGTGAGAAATTTCTCCGCTTTCGCCATTGAGTTGTAACAAGCGGCAAGAAGAGCGATCTTCTTTAGGGTAACGAGCAATCAGCTCATCAGGTAAGTCAAAATGAAAGTCAGAAACACGCATAATTATAAATAATGAAAGCTAAAAATGGGGCATAGTCTAGAGCGAATAAGGGGGAAATACAAGGGGGAGAGATAGAGTAGGGCGGTAAATATTATACTATTCAAATTTATTAAGTTTTATTCCGCCGCATCGCCCTCAATACCGTGTACTAGGTCGAGCTCCGACGCCCCTTTCAACTGCCGCAGCGAAATATTCAACGAATCGACCGCACTTTGAATCGCCGCATTCTAGCCATAATTGCGAATCTGCCGCTGAAGCACCCGCTTACTCGCCTGAATCTTCGCTGCAATGATATTGCGCGCAATCGGCACAGGATTTTGCTCCGACACCCGATACTGCGCCCGACGCAAAACCCCAGCAAAACGGCGATGCCAGCATATTCCCGAAACAGAAAATATGCCCGATAGACACCGGCAACTGTGTGACCTTCTTTCGCTCCTATTCCACCACCAGCATCTCCCGTTCCTTATGCAGATAACTGCCTTGGGTGGTGATGTAGAGCGTATTTTGCAATTTACGCATGGGGGAAACTCCTTGGGTTTTGACCGCACTTTTGGGGTATTTAACAGGGTTGCTCCACCTGAAAAATGGTAAGTCGGATTCTCGAATCCGACACTTTCAAAATTACCGCAATAATTTCAAATCATATAAATATCAAAAGGTTGTCGGATACAAGTATCCGACCTACATAGACTGAAACATAAGGTCGTCTGAAAGTTTGAAGCAATGGCTTGAACAGCAGAAAACCGCGTGCGTACCGCACACGCCTTACATTTTGATTTTAAAGGTGTAGATGTAGGCTGCGGTTTACTTACTTCACCTTAGTTACTCAACCTTTTTATATAAAACTGCGTTTCTATTCTCAAGTTTAATATTTAAATATCCATTATCAAAATTAGCAGTACCAATAAGGACAATTTTATACACTGAATCTTTATCAAAACATTCATTTATTGAACCACGATACAGGCTAGTCCTATACTTCCATACTCCATCTTTATTTTTTGTTTTTATAACCCATCTAAAATAAGTGTTTCCTGTTTTTGATTGTTTTTCTTCAGATGAAATCTGAACATCCCCATAGAAAAGATAAAGCTTACCTGAAATATCTGAGTCAATCCATCCAGAAAGCCTTTGTTTTCTTATCGTCTTTTTTATAACCTTTTTACTTTGAGTATTCTCTTCCTCATCAAAAAGAAAAGAATTGTTTTCGATAGTCAGATTAGATTGTAATTCTGCTATATCATTTTTACTAGGCATTAATTGACGCATCATGCTATTTAAACGATTTTTTACTTGCTCAGAAGTTAATTTTTCAAGATACTTCAGGATAGTAGTTTTCCTTGCATAAGAATAATTATATGAGCAACTATTTGAGTGAAGAGATGATGGAATACTTCTTAGATGAGGTGTTTTACCATGAACAAACGATAAGGCAGCAATATAACATTCTGGACAAAAAATATGGTTTAAATAGGGATTGATATTGCCATTTTTATCATCATAAGCTATCAAAACATCAACTTTTTTAATTGAATTACTTGTTCTATCAAAAAAATCTTCAAATTTTTTTGGTTTTGACATTTTAACTCCTCAATAACTAAACTGTCTCACAAATGTAGTTTAGCGCATCTAAATAAATTTAAAAATTAACAAATCTTCGTCCATAATTTGTGGGTTACTAGTTTTAGCTTCAGACGAAATCTCTATAGAAATAAGATAAAATCAATATGTTAACAGATGTTTTTTATAGTAAATTAAATTCAAACTAGTACATCTCTGCCAATACCATTATATGCCATTTGTATATAACAAGCATTGATGCTTTGTCCTCATTTGAATTCAATCCGCCATATTCTCCTATTTCACAAACATCCCCTATACTCCTATCCAGCTCCCCAACAACTCCGGCTGGCAAATCTCCACCATCGAGCAGGTTTTGCAGCGTTTGCCGTAGTCGGGCGGGGGGCGCTGTTTAGGAGTTCGCGCATGGCGGCAATGGTGGCGAGTGTTGGGGGCGTAGGTCGTCTGAAAATACGATGGGAACACGGTGGCGGGTTTGCATATACCACAGTGCGCCCTCAGAGACGGTTTTGGCGGCAAGGTTGGTGGAGATAAAGCCGTGTATTTTATGATTATCTAGATCATGCGCAAATACTGGAGGAGAGAAAATTAACACTGACAGAATTAATGTTTTTTTCATAGAAATTTTTTTAAGTTAGTAAAAGTTCTAATAAATCATATTTCAATAAATTTTATTTTACTCATAAAAAAACGCCCTTTCGGACGTTTTTATTAATTATCTGCCACAATCACATTGTGGAATTGGCATAGGGCGGTGTTTAGCTCTAATAATTGCGCCGGTACGCGGGTCTTCACGCGTCCAACGGAAAATTAGAGGGCAAACACGACCACACTTAGAACAAGTTGTCATAGCCATTAGGCTTACCTCTTATTTTTCAGGTTACCATCACTTTACCTATAGACAATGCTATGCAACTTGTTTTAGAATACTTCACCGTTTTCGAAGGTGTTCTTCTTTTGCATGTATTGTGTACAGCGGATGGAGAACTATACATAGTAATTAATACGCCAATATTACTTACTATCCTAAAACCCAGTCTTTGTGATTGGGTTTTTACATATAGAAATCGAAAGAAAGCTGATCTACGTAGTACCCCATCTCTATTAAAATCCGCTCGGCAAAGGTGTCCGCCTGCCATTCTGCATCTTCTATTCTCGTAGGTCTTTCTTTAGCGTTATGTAACACTGCATTGTGACCTAAGAATAAATGCCCAAGTTCATGCAACATTACAAATAAAGCATCTCTTTCCCCACGACACGCCATCGTGTAAATCCTTTCAGGAATCCTTATTGTCCTAGTTGGTGGGTAGAAATGCCCACGAGTAAGATCATTAGTGTATTTTGCCCACTCTTTATCCGACATAGGATCAATAATGATTCCGTATTCACTCAATTGCTCAAATAAACGGTCGCAATGCTTTCTGTTGCGTTTATTGAAACCCAATATGCTACTCACATTTAACGCAATGTGAGAAATTTCTACTTCTTGCATAGGTGCAACTCTATTACCTCGCATTTCGTACATCCAGTTTACTCCTGTGGTTTATTAATATCTTCTAGCAAAGAAGCAAATTTTTTCAATTGCTCAGGAGTAAATGGAGAGCTTGCAAAACCAGCCACTAACATTTGCTGTTGCAATGAGAGTCCTTTAACAGGAACCATTTCATTTGCAACATTAGCCAACTCCTGAAGGTTACTTATCTCAACACCTTTTTTCTTAAAAAAGGTTTGGATTTTCGTTACCCAACTATCTGAGATTTTTTTGCGCCCTGTTTCCATACCGCTTAAATATGCAGCTGTTGTACCTAACGCATTAGCCATGCTTAGTAAGGTTTCATTAATTTCAATTCTAGCCTTACGAACGGCTTTCCCAAATTCTGTAAGTGCCATAGTATTCCCCTCCTGTTCTTAGTTGATAGTAAAATGTTAACCTAATAAAAAAATTAAATCAACCTAAAATGAAAAATATTTTTTACCTTTTTGGTAAAATTCTAGGCGGGCAAAAACGCCCTTTCGGGCGTTTTCTCATTTTTAGCGGTTATTTTTCCCCAAACATATCAAACTGCTGTCGGGCAATTTCTTCTTTTGTGACGCGCTTCACAATTTGGTAAATCTCCTGCATGGATACGCTATATTTCCGCGGCAGTTCGCGGTGGTTTGTGCCGTTGAATTCATTGAAAATCTTGCGGTCACGTACGCTTAACAACAAAATCAGGTTTTTCGGGATATAAATAACTTCAGCTCCCCACATTTGCGCAATATGCCCGGCGACTTCCATGCCGATTTGTTTTGTCAAAATCTTTGCGAAATTCGGCGGCGTTGTTTTCTAGGTTTAAATAAAAGGCTTCGGTATCAAGATAATCGGCATCCACCAAGCAGGAATAGAGCATTCGTGTGAAAAAGGCATAGGAGAAAAAAGGATGATGCGTGTCGGCTCTGAGTGGCGGTGCGGACAGGTTTTGAGGGAGCTTGATTTCTTGTCGCCACAGGTTATCAAGGGCAGGAATATCTTCGCCAAATTGTAAAGCTAGACGCTGTTTCAAAGTACTGCGGTTATTGCCCTAACCACATCCATTAGCCAACCCCGTATGGTTCCCCACAATGCAAAATGCCATCAGTTTGCCGATCGCATTTCCCCAACGCTCGACAGCAATTTTTGCACCAGCGGTAGCATGATCGACTGATGAGCCACCATGCAATCGATGGTTAAAGGCTTCTGAATATTTCCCTAAGTCATGAAGCTGTCCCGTCAGGTAGGCAATTTCCTGCGCACCAAATACCTGAGCAAACTCCGCCGCCATTTCACCAACATTGACCGAATGGCTTTGCAAAGTTTGCCAATGTTCGTAAGGCAAGAGATTACCGAGTTTATTTTGCGCGGAATGAGCGTAGTAGGAAAGTTTTGCAAACATAATATAATCCCTTATATTTATGATTACTTTAATTACTTCGCTTAATTTACTTCTAATCTCATTTTAATGTCAAGAATGATTCTTTATATATTTTTTCATAAATAATATGAGGTTAATTGATTTTAAAATGGAGTGTTTTATATGATTTGGAGGGGCTTTTTTTTAGGATATAAAAAAGCCCTTTCAAAAAGGTGAAAGGGCAAAATATTTGGAGTCATACTATGAGTTGTTGAATTAACAAATCAGGTATGGGATGTATTATAGTACATTCTTTAACAAATGCAACAATTTTTTAACAAATTAATTGTGTGGATTGCGTGTGTTGGTGTTGACCAAGTTACGCATTAACAAAGCATAATCAAGTTGGACGTCTTGTGGTACATCTAAAAAGACAAAGTGACCATCGCCGAGTGCGGCTTCCACATTTTCGTTTTTGCGATTGAGCATTTTTTCAATCTTAAAGACGATGTTGCCTTGTGGCGTCATCATTTCCACTTCATCACCAAGCAAGAATTTATTTTTCACCGCTACTTCAGCCATGCCTTGTTCATTACGTTTACCGGTAAATTCACCGACAAATTGTTGGCGTTCAGAGATAGAGTAGCCATATTCGTAATTTTGGTATTCATCGTGAGTATGGCGACGTAAGAAACCTTCGGTATAGCCACGATGAGCAAGGGATTCCAACGTATCCATTAAGCTTTCATCAAATGGTTTGCCCGCAGCCGCATCATCAATGGCTTTGCGGTAAACTTGTGCGGTTCTTGCACAGTAATAGAATGATTTAGTACGGCCTTCGATTTTTAGAGAATGCACACCAAGTGCGGTCAATTTTTCCACGTGTTGTACTGCACGCAGATCTTTTGAGTTCATAAAGTAGGTGCCGTGCTCATCTTCAAAAGCGGTCATTTGCTCATCTGGCTTTTGTGATTCGGTATAAAGGAAAACTTTATCCGTTACCGCACCTTCGCCTAAAGTTGGCGCGACATTCTTCACTTCGATTTGTTGAGCAGGGTCGATTTTTGGCACGATGTTGCCCACTTCATCCGTAGTGCCTTCTTCCATTTTGTATTCCCAACGGCAAGCATTCGTGCAAGTACCTTGGTTTGGGTCGCGTTTGTTGATATAGCCAGAAAGTAAGCAACGACCGGAATACGCCATGCACAACGCACCATGTACGAAAATTTCGAGTTCGATATCGGGCACGTGTTGGCGAATTTCAGCGATCTCTTCAATGGACAATTCGCGCGATAAAATCACACGAGTTAACCCCATTTGTTTCCAGAATTTTACCGTTGCCCAGTTTACCGCATTCGCTTGTACAGAAAGATGAATATCAATATCCGGGAAGTTTTCGCGCACCAACATGATTAAGCCTGGGTCAGACATAATTAAGGCATCAGGACCCATGTCGATCACTGGTTGTAAATCTTTAATAAAGGTTTTGAGTTTGGAGTTGTGCGGTGCAATGTTTACGACCACATAGAATTTTTTGCCAAGCGCATGGGCTTCATCGATCCCGATTTTTAAATTGGCGTGATTAAATTCATTGTTACGTACACGTAAGCTGTAACGTGGTTGGCCTGCATAAACGGCATCCGCGCCATACGCGAAGGCGTAGCGCATGTTTTTAAGGGAGCCCGCTGGGGAGAGTAATTCAGGTTTAAATGGGGTTGTCATAATATTCTCTTGTCTGATTTCAGGTCAGTAGCTTGCTTTTGGCAAGCCGTATTAAAGGCCTGTATTTTAGGCGGATTTAGGGATTTGTAAAGTAAAAGTGCGGTTGGTTTTTCGATTGTTTTTTGAGGCGAGAAATAAAAAAGGCGAACTATTTGTTCGCCTTATCAAGATTGTATTTAATTAAATCGCCCAGCCGCCAGCATAGAATGCGACAAGCACAACAGCGATGATAATTGTGCCGATGTTGAGTTTTTTCACATCGCCACTCACGATACGACCAATCACTAATGCCGCAAAGCCAAGCATGATACCGGTTACGATGTTTGCGGTTAGCACGATGAATACCGCACAAACTAAGCCGCTCATTGCGCCCACGAAATCATCGAAGTCTAATTTGCTCACATTGCTTAGCATTAATAAGCCCACATACATTAACGCCGGTGCAGTTGCATAACCTGGCACTAAGAAGGCAAGTGGTTGGAAAAATAACATTAATAAGAATAATACGCCGACCACGATAGCGGTGATACCCGTTTTACCGCCTGCGGCTGTCCCTGCTGCTGATTCAATATAAACAGCGGCTGGCGCAGTACCGAATAAACCTGAGAATAAGCTACTTACAGAGTCAGAGGTTAAGGCTTTGCCACCGTTGATGATTTGTCCGTCTTTATCTAATAAGTCCGCTTGACCTGCAACGGCACGAATAGTACCTGTTGCATCAAATACAGCAGTCATCACTAAAGCAAAGACAATGGGTAAAATGGCTGGTTGTAATGCACCTTGTAAATCTAATTGTAAGAAAAGTGAGTTTTCACCAAAGGTTGGCATTTTGAAGATTTGGCCATTGAATGTTACGTTTGGATCGAAGATTAAACCTACGATAGTAATTGCGATGATGACCCATAAAATCCCGCCTTTCACTTTCATTTTTTCTAAGCCGATAATAAATGCAAGGCCAATTAAAGACATCATTACTGGGAACGAGGTGAAATCACCTAATTTAACTGGTAAACCCGCTTGGTTGCCGACCACTAAGCCTACGCCGTTTGCGGCGATTAAAAGTAAGAATAAGCCGATCCCGATCCCTGCACCATGCGCGATGCTTGATGGCAGGTTACGTAAGATCCAAGAGCGAATACCTGTCGCAGAGATTAAGGTGAATACCAAACCCATAAGGAATACAGCACCTAATGCCACAGGAATAGAAACATGTTGACCAATGACTAAGCTAAATGCGGTGAAGGCAGTTAATGAAATGGCACAACCGATCGCCATTGGCGCATTTGCCCAAAAGCCGATTAAAATCGAACCAAGCCCCGCGACTAAACAGGTTGCGATAAACACTGATTCAGCTGGAAAGCCTGCATCACCAAGCATTTTGGGCACAACAATCACAGAATACACCATGGCTAAGAAGGTGGTTAAACCCGCAATGATTTCTTGACGAACTGTTGAACCGCGTTTACTGAGTTCAAAAGTTTTTTCTAAACTTGACATAAAGTCCCCTAGGTTAATAATCAAAAAAAGACGTGCTATTTTATAGCAAATTATTTTAAAGTAAACGTTTGCGCAACCGTTTTTTTTGTCAGGCTGCGGGAAAGTGCGGTCAGTTTTGAGGATGTTTTTCGCATATTTTTTTATCGGCTAAAAACTGCTATACTCTGAAAGTTTTTAACGTAATCAAAAAAAGGAAAAACAATGGCTGATTTTAATCAAATTTTAACGCCAGGCGATGTAGATGCTGGCATTATCAATGTGGTAAATGAAATTCCAGAAGGGAGCTGCCACAAAATCGAATGGAACCGTAAAGTTGCAGCGTTCCAATTAGACCGTGTTGAGCCAGCGATCTTCGCAAAACCAACTAACTATGGTTTCATTCCACAAACTTTAGACGAAGATGGTGATGAGTTAGATGTTTTATTATTAACTCGCCAACCACTTGCGACAGGTGTATTCCTTGAAGCAAAAGTTATCGGTGTGATGAAATTCGTTGATGATGGCGAAGTGGACGATAAAATCGTTTGTGTGCCAGCAGATGATCGCGATACCGGCAATGCATACAACAGCCTTGCAGATGTACCAGCGCAATTAATCAAACAAATTGAATTCCACTTCAATAACTACAAAGCATTGAAAAAACCAGGTTCAACAAAAGTGACTCACTGGGGCGATGTAGAAGAAGCGAAAGAAGTGATTCGTGAATCAATCAAACGTTGGAATGAGCGTTAATTTTTCATTTTAATGAATTGAAAAGGCATCAGATTGATGCCTTTTGTTTTTATAGATGAATATAAAGTATTATTAAAATGAGCTGCATACACTCCTAGAATCAGAATGTTTTTAATCGTACTTGTAATGAGTATCAAAGAGGAAGTAAGTAATGAAAAGGTTAATACTAGATATTCTATTTTCTATTTTTATTGGAGTCTCTTTTTCATTATTATCGTTAATAGTTGGTAGATTGCTTTATAATATTGATAATTCAATATCTATTTTTGAGCTAGAGTTGATTGATTTTGGTATAAAGAACCTCTCATTTTTAATAAAAATGACATTATTTGTATCAAGTGGTTACTTTATTTTTTTTTATGGTAGAAGGAGTTTCAAGTAACAAGATAATGTGTGTAAATAATTAATTGTTTACGCTAGATCTTAAACTTTTAAACAAAAACACCAGAGAACTTAACCGCACTTTTTGCATTATTTATTGGTATAAAGTGCGGTCAATTTTGACTTGCACCCAAAAAAGTTGGACTAAGCCCCTAACTTAGATCGTTTCAGGAATCTGCGGCAAATTCACGGCTTCCACCGAGCCTAATGCTTTGGCTTTTTGATAAAATGCTAACTTGTATTCTAGCAAGTTTAAATAGCGTTTTAATTCAGCAATTTGACACTTCACATTTTCCGTTTGGCTTTCAAATAGTGCTAGGCGTTCGTCAATAGTATCGTCGCCAATGGTGGTGCATTCAGCGAAGCGTTTGATGTCTTTTAGGCTCATCCCTGTATTTTTCAAGCATTGTAATAAACTCAACCATTGTAAGTCGTTATCTGTAAAACGGCGATTGCCGTGTTCATCGCGCCCAACGTTAGGCAATAAGCCCTCTTTGTCGTAAAAGCGTAAGGTGTGGGCGGAGATACCGATTTTTTCGGCAGCTTTAGCGGTGGTGTAAGTCATTTTCCTTCCTTTCAAATAAAAAGTTACAAAAAACGCTTGCCTTAGAGTGAGCTCTAAAGTGTAAACTGTCGCTATCTTGCTTAGGCAAGGCCACTTTGTCAATGAATTAAGAGGAAAAACAATGGAAATTAAACAAATCAACTCAACCATCAAATCTCGTGCAGCGGTCGCATTCGCGCCAAATCAACCCTTACAAATTGTGGAAATTGACGTAGAAATGCCTCGCAAAGGCGAAGTGTTAATCCGCAATACTCACACGGGCGTGTGCCATACTGATGCATTTACGTTATCAGGAAGCGATCCTGAAGGCGTATTCCCAGTGGTACTTGGACACGAAGGTGCGGGTGTAGTTGTTGCTGTAGGTGAAGGGGTGTTAAGCGTAAAACCAGGTGATCACGTCATTCCGCTTTACACCGCAGAATGTGGAGAATGTGAGTTTTGTCGTTCAGGTAAAACCAACTTATGCGTCTCAGTGCGTGATACACAAGGTAAAGGTTTAATGCCGGACGGCACGACGCGTTTTTCTTATCAAGGTCAGCCGATCTATCACTATATGGGCTGTTCAACCTTCAGTGAATACTCAGTTGTTGCAGAAGTGTCACTGGCGAAAATCAACCCAGAAGCGAACCACGAACAAGTATGTTTACTCGGCTGTGGCGTTACCACAGGTATTGGTGCGGTACATAACACAGCAAAAGTTCAAGAAGGCGACTCTGTTGCCGTGTTTGGCTTGGGGGCGATTGGTTTAGCTGTGGTGCAAGGTGCACGTCAAGCTAAAGCGGGTCGTATTATTGCTATTGATACCAATCCTGCAAAATTCGAGTTGGCAAAACAGTTTGGTGCAACGGATTGTTTAAATCCGAACGATTACGATAAACCGATCAAAGATGTGTTGTTAGACATCAATAAATGGGGCATTGACCATACCTTTGAATGTATCGGCAACGTAAACGTAATGCGTCAAGCATTAGAAAGTGCACACCGTGGTTGGGGACAATCCATTATCATCGGCGTAGCGGGTGCAGGCCAAGAAATTTCAACGCGTCCGTTCCAGTTGGTCACAGGTCGTGTTTGGAAAGGTACCGCATTTGGTGGCGTGAAAGGTCGCTCTGAACTGCCAAAAATGGTGGAAGATTCAATGAAAGGTGACATCCAGTTAGAACCGTTTGTGACTCACACAATGACACTGGATCAAATCAATGAAGCCTTTGAGTTAATGCACGAAGGTAAATCGATCCGCACGGTTATTCATTACTAAGGTACGCTATGCAACTGATTGAACAACATCAAATTTTTGGCGGTTTGCAGCAAGTTTGGGCACATGATGCCCAAACGCTTCAATGCGAAATGAAATTTGCCGCCTATTTGCCAAATAATCCGGAAAATCGACCGCTTGGTGTGATTTATTGGCTTTCAGGCTTAACTTGTACTGAACAAAATTTCATCACTAAATCAGGCTTCCAGCGTTATGCAGCAGAACATCAAGTGATTGTGGTTGCGCCTGATACCAGCCCTCGTGGAGAGCAAGTGCCGAACGATGCAGCTTACGATTTAGGACAAGGTGCGGGCTTTTATCTTAATGCGACCGAGCAGCCTTGGGCGACGAATTATCAAATGTATGATTATATTTTGAATGAATTGCCAGGTCTGATTGAAGCAAATTTCCCTACCAACGGCAAACGTTCCATTATGGGGCATTCAATGGGCGGACACGGTGCATTGGTATTGGCACTACGAAACCAAGAACGTTATCAAAGTGTTTCTGCCTTTTCGCCTATTTTATCGCCAAGCCTCGTGCCTTGGGGAGAAAAAGCCTTTACTGCTTATTTAGGGGAAGATCGTGAAAAATGGCAGAAATATGATGCCAGCTCGCTCATTCAACAAGGCTATAAAGTGCAAGGTATGCGTATTGATCAGGGCTTAGAAGATGAGTTTTTACCAACACAATTACGCACCGAAGATTTTATCGAAACCTGTCGTGCGGCAAATCAACCAGTCGATGTGCGTTTCCACAAAGGCTACGATCATAGCTATTACTTTATAGCCAGTTTTATTGGTGAGCATATTGCGTATCATGCGGAATTTTTGAAGTAACCAAAAAAAGTGCGGTCAAAACTGACCGCACTTTTGCCTTATTGAATATTGTTAAAATGAGAAACGTAGTTCTGCATTCACATTATTCGCTTTGGTATCGTGGTTGTAAGCACCTTGATAGCCAACTTTTACTCCGAATGCCGGAGTAAATTGCGCTTGTAATGCCACACCTGTCGTGACGACATTTTTCAATTCTTTACCATAAAGATTCGCTACGCCTTGGTTATTGAGCACCAAGCTGCCTTCAGCGGCTTTATCTTTATGGAAACGATGATAAGCCACATCACCTAATAGATTTAATTGAACGCCACCAATTGCAAATGGAATGGATGGACGTAAACCTACAGAGGTGACGATTAAATCACGATTGTTGTCTTTTAACTGCACTTCGCCTTTTGTCACACCTTTATTTTTGATGTGCATATAGCTTACGCCGGCATAAGGTTCAATCGCAAAATGTTCGCCTTTTAAGCCTGTGTAGGCAAGTTCAGCAAAGACATTTTGTGTTTGGCTATGGCTTTTCACGCCTTGTGCAAATTCAGCACGTTGTTCATGTTTCCCCCAGCTTTGAATAAAGCCAATTTTCGGTGTTAATACGTTGAAACGATGTTCTGCCGTTAAACCTAAATGCACGGCACGATCTTTCGAAGTGCGGTCAATTTTGTGGCTATTTTGTGTTGAACCAACAAATACACCTAAATGTTTATTTGTATCAATGGTCGCATCAATACCCACAAGTTGATTGTACGCATGGCTGCTTAAGCTATCTGTGCTGAAGTGGGTGAAGGTGCCACTTGTCCAAATTTGTGTGCCTGCATCAAGCTGAGCTCTGACCGCACTTGGTTGGGCAAGTTGCTGACGAAGCAATAAGCCATTTAACACATTGTGTTGTTGAGCCGCGAGATCCTCATCATAGCTTAAACGAGCAAAAGCTTGGCGAGCATTCTCTTCAGTTCCCAAAACAAGGTTTTGGTAAGCAGGGCTGTTTGTTGCTGCATCTAAGGTGTTGGCGATAGTCGCTTCATTTTCAGTGGTTGCTGCAGATGCAAGGGCTTTTTTCTGAACGGTAACTTTCAACGTATTCGCATTACTTTCATTTTTAACCGTAAGGAAATCATAAGTGCGAGGTGTTTCAACTACCGCATTTTCAGCGCCGACAAATGAGCCAGAACCTTGTACTGAAACCACTTTTTGTGGATCTTGTTGTAATTGAGGCAGAATTTCTTCGTCAAATTTATTTGGTACTAAAATAGAGCCATCTGCAAAAGTTGCATTGACGTTAGCAATACCATTATTCAGTAAGAAACGACCACCTTTTTCCACTGTTGCAGTGACCGTTTTCGCGGTGCTGGTTAAGGTTTCGGTGACAAATCCATTCTCACTTGGTTTAGTGACTTCCGCTTTCGGTAACATTTCCAATGTTGCACCTTGTTTTACGATGACTTGTTGTGCAGAACCAAGGGATTGATTTAACCCTGAAAGCTGACCTTCATTCACGGTAATTTCACCAGTGAAGCTGTTATTACCGGTGAGGGTTAAGGTGCCAGAACCATTTTTAGTTAAGGCACCAACATAACCTTGTGCGGCACGTTCATTACGAGCCACTTCACGCGCTAAACCTACTTGATATTCTGCTTTTTCTTCTGCTGTTGCGCCCGCACGATTTTGCATTAACGCTTGTAATTCTGCTTTGCGAGTTGTCCAAGTTGCGGCTTCAGCTTGATCTTCAACTTGACGTGCTTTGATGGCTTTATCGCTAATGTCATTTGACCAAACATCATTTTGATTGAGGTTGATTTTCATGTTTCCTAAGAATTGACCTGGGCCAAACATGGCTTTGCCAAGATCTAAAATCCCCCAACCCCAAACGTTACTCGGTACACCTTGTCCAGTTTCCCAACGTTCTAATGGTTTACCTTCAAGCCCTTTACGAAGTGTGGTTTGTCTCGCAGTAGTGAGCATAACATCGCGCGCTTGATCGGTTGTCATATATGGATAGCGAGAAAAGATGACACCTAATGCACCACTTACATGTGGGGCAGCCATTGAAGTACCACCGGCTGATTTGTAAATAGGGTCACCATAAGTATTGTTGTCTTGTAATTGAATGTAGGAGGAATAGATGTTGGCGGATGGCGCCGCAATCGTCCACCATTTTGAATGGCCGGCTAGGTTAAATTCTTGAATATCTGCGCCTGCTTTTTCATCACTCACATCGTCATTTGAATCATTAGGATAGCCTTCACCACCGACTTGCCCCGTGACGTTTACCCAGTATTTTTCTGCATCAGGTCTGAAATATGGCAACATGGCACGCGTAAAAGATTCAGCCATCATACTACGGTTACCCGCCGTGAAGACTTGAATCACTTGTTTATTTTTTGCCACTTCATAAGCTGCATCAACAAAGTTTTTCTCACCACTGGTGACAAATTGATAATAAGCTTTTTCAGCTTCGCCTAAGTTACTTAAATAAATATGTGCAGCGGGATTCGATATTGGCTCTGGTGCTTTTGGTACATCGTAGTACTGCACGCCATATTCAGGCACATCACGCCAATCATATTTGGGTTTGTAGCCTTGTGCGCCAGCAAAGGATGAATTAACACGACGGTTTGAACCCCAACTGTTATTAATTACTTTGGCACCAGCATCCGCTAGGGCAGAGTAGCCTTGTAAGAAGAAATCATAGTCTTGGTTTGGACCATAGGTCATGTTGTCGTTACCACCAGTATTGGCAGAATAGAGGTTAGCGCCGAAAGCCACACCGTGCATTTCATTGCCGTCACGGCTTGCCGCCATTGTACCGCCAACGTGCGTACCGTGTGCATCATTGGTATATTTATGCCATGTGCCGTCAATATTGAAGGCTTCACCTTTCGTGAATACGCCGTTATCTGTTTTATCAAAATTGCGTTTGCCGTTTTTTACGGGTTCGTTTTTATTAATTGGGCCATTGCCCACAGAGGCATCGGGATAACGCATGCCATCTTTACTATAGGTCCCTTCTGTTTTTACAACGTGGATTCGACCATCTTGAAATTCAGGATGGTTTAATAGCACGCCCGAATCCATCACGCCAATTTTCACACCAGAACCATTAAAGCCAAGGGCATAAGCCGTGGAGGCATTCATTGAGGTCAAGCCCCAGTCTTTGAGGTATTCGGCGCTTTCCCAGCTTTTGGTATTACCAGCTTGCCCTTGTTCAGAATAAGCGGCTGCATTAGCAGCATACCAACCAACAAGTAGTGCGAGTGCGGTTTTTTGAAGTGTTTGAGGTTTCATGTTGTCTTCCTTTATCTTTTTGATTTTCGCAGGCTATTATTCGCTTCATCGTGAGGCGCTTCAATGACCCAAATCAAATTCCTACAGAAAAATGTTTATTCTGTGACAACGATCACACCAAAGTGCGGTCAAAAGAGGGGATAAATTTATGTATCGTCGAAATCAATGTTATAATTCGCGAACAAAATGATTAAGGAGTAACCTATGGCGATTTTAGTAACAGGTGGGGCCGGCTATATCGGTTCACACACCGTAGTGGAATTATTAAATGCAAATAAAGAAGTGGTGGTATTGGATAATTTATGCAATTCCTCCCCAAAATCTTTAGAACGAGTCAAAGAAATTACCGGTAAAGACGTGAAATTTTATGAAGGCGATATTTTAGATCGAGCTTTATTACAAAAAATCTTTGCTGAAAACAGCATTCAATCGGTCATCCATTTTGCGGGTTTAAAAGCTGTGGGTGAAAGTGTTCAAAAGCCAGCTGAATACTATATGAATAACGTATCAGGCACGATTGTTTTGATTCAAGAAATGAAAAAAGCAGGCGTGTGGAACTTTGTATTTAGTTCATCTGCAACGGTTTATGGTGATCCAGAAATTATTCCAATTACGGAAGATTGTAAAGTGGGTGGCACAACCAACCCTTACGGTACATCTAAATACATGGTGGAACAAATTCTGACTGATGTTGCGAAAGCTGAACCGCAATTTAGTATGACGATCTTACGTTATTTCAACCCAGTGGGCGCTCACGCAAGTGGCTTGATTGGTGAAGATCCAAATGGCATTCCAAATAATCTATTGCCTTACATCAGCCAAGTTGCCATTGGTAAATTACCACAACTTTCGGTGTTTGGTAGCGATTATGATACTCATGATGGCACAGGTGTACGTGATTATATCCATGTGGTGGATTTAGCGATTGGTCACTTAAAAGCATTAAATCGCCATGAAAATGACGCAGGTTTACACATTTATAACTTAGGTACAGGTACGGGTTATTCTGTGCTTGATATGGTGAAAGCGTTTGAACAAGCAAACAATATCGAAATTCCGTATCGTCTTGTGGCACGTCGTCCTGGTGATATTGCAACATGCTATTCAGATCCAAGTCTTGCAGCAAAAGAGTTAAATTGGACAGCTGAACGTGGTCTTGAGCAAATGATGAAAGATACTTGGAATTGGCAAAAAAATAATCCGAAAGGATACAGAGATTAATCTCACTCTTGTTGGGCGGAGTATCATTCCGCCCTTAATATTTCAATCAGATAAAACACGCTCAAAAATAACCGCACTTTATGTCAGAACAATCCCTTTCTAGTCAAATATTTACCCGAAAAATGCTGATCTGTGTCTTTACTGGATTTAGTTCGGGTTTACCACTTTTCGTGTTATCGCAAATGTTGCCGGTATGGCTGACAGATAAAGGGCTTTCCGTTGAATTAATCGGTGCATTGACAGGGGTGATGGTGCCATATGGTTTGAAGTTTTTATGGGCACCGTTATTAGATCGCTATTTTCCAAATTTTTTAGGGCGTCGTCGTAGTTGGTTATTGATTTCTCAAGTGATTTTGCTGATTTCCCTTTATGCGATTAGTCAGTTTGATCCTGTGGCACAGTTGGGAACAGTGGCTAAACTTGCGACATTTATTGCCTTTGTATCTGCGACACAAGATATTGTGCTTGATGCTTATCGCCGTGAAATTTTGACCGATAATGAATTAGGATTGGGAAACACCATCCATATCAATGCTTATCGTGTTGCAGGTTTAATTCCTGGGGGGCTGTCGCTTTATTTAGCGACGATTCATCCATGGGAAACCGTCTTTTTACGGACCGCACTTTGTATGCTAGCGGGCATATTTATGACGCTCTTTTTAGCGAAAGAACCAAACATTGCACAGGTCGATCGTGATCAACCTTTCTATATGGTATTTTGGATACCCTTGAAAGAGTTCTTCCAACGTAAAGGCGTCGCGCAAGCCATCGGTTTTTTACTCTTTTTGTTCTTGTATAAATTTGGTGATTCGTTTGCTACTACGTTACAAACTAAATTCGTCTATGACATGGGCTTTGAAAAAGAGCATATTGCGTTGGTGGTAAAAAGTACCTCTCTTTGGGCAAGTATCTCAGCCGGTCTCGTCGGTGGCGTGATTATGTTACGCCTAGGCATTAACCGCGCATTATGGGTATTTGGTTTTATCCAATTGATTACTATTGGTGGATTTATTTGGTTGGCTGCATTTGGACATTTTGACCATATCGGCGCTGCAGAACTTTGGAAATTAGGTTTCGTGATTGCGGGTGAATATATCGGTGTCGGTCTCGGTACTGCTGCCTTTGTCGCCTTTATGGCTCGCGAAACGAATCCGCTTTATACAGCCACTCAATTAGCCTTATTTACCAGCCTTTCCGCTTTACCAAGTAAAGGACTTGGTATGTTATCTGGTTACTTGGTTAAAGCAGTGGGCTACTATCATTTTTTCTGGATTTGTTTATTCCTTGCTATCCCAGGAATGATTTGTTTATTCTGGGTGGCTCCATGGAATGAAAAAGGAAATGAAAAAGCTTAAAATAAAATAAAGTGCGGTCAAAATTTACAGCAAAATCATTTGACCAAACAAGGCTTTAACGGTATTTTAAACGGGTCTATTATTTATTGGAGATTTGTATGAAAATTATTCTTTTAGGTGCACCTGGTGCAGGAAAAGGCACACAAGCACAATTTATTATGAACAAGTTTGGTATCCCACAAATTTCAACAGGGGATATGTTCCGTGCAGCGATTAAAGCAGGTACAGAATTAGGCAAACAAGCAAAAGCATTAATGGATGAAGGGAAATTAGTACCGGATGAATTAACAGTGGCGTTAGTAAAAGATCGTATTTCTCAACCAGATTGTGCAAGTGGTTTCTTATTAGATGGTTTCCCACGTACGATTCCACAAGCGGATGCGTTAAAAGAGTCAGGTGTGAAAATTGACTACGTTTTAGAGTTTGATGTACCAGATGAAGTGATCGTTGAACGTATGAGTGGTCGTCGTGTACACCAAGCATCTGGCCGTTCTTACCACGTCATTTATAACCCACCAAAAGTGGAAGGTAAAGACGATGTAACGGGTGAAGATTTAATTATCCGTGCGGATGATAAACCAGAAACGGTGTTAGATCGTTTAGCGGTTTACCACAAACAAACCAGCCCATTAATTGATTATTACCAAGCTGAAGCGAAAGCGGGTAATACGCAATATTTCCGTTTAGATGGTACTCAAAAAGTGGAAGAAGTAAGCCAAGAGTTAGATAAAATCTTAGGCTAAAATAGACTGGAAACTGACCGCACTTTGAAGATAAAAGTGCGGTTAATTTTTCAAAAGGATTTTGAGATCGTAAATTGAGATCGTATTTGGGGACATTATGAGCAAGAAAAGAACAATAGCATTGACGATTTCGGCTATCGCAGTGGCACTTGGGATCGGCGCACAATTTTACACCAATCATAAAATCGATCTGGTGTTAAAAAATTTCCCTTATTCTTTGGATAACCAAGCAACATTGAATGTGACGCAAACCGCGAAAAACTTTTTTATTCGTGAGTTGATCTTTAGTGTAAAAGATAGTGATGCGAAAACCACAAATGTGATTTCAACTAAGCTCACGGCGCTGCCTTTCTTCATTACAGCGGAGTCTCAGTTATCTGATCAATTAGTTCGTCAATTAAATAAAACATTAAATATCACGATTGATAAAAACACGATTAATAGTAAATTTTCGCCGGTAGGGGATTATTTACAGTCTGATATTTTGACGGAATTCCGTGATTTTGCGAATAAGTCCCAAAACCTTTCTATCGGTCTTAATTTCTTAAAAAATAAAGAAGTTGAGCTGAAAACAACCTTAAGTGGCTTTAATTACGATAAAGACACTAAACTGGAACAAATTGAAGGTGAAGCTCATCTAGTACCTGTCGGCGCAAATCAATACGATCTATCAAGTATTGACTTAACCGCGAAAAATGCCGAAGTGGCGTTGTTAAATGGCGAAAACACCCATGTTTATATGAAAAATGCGACGTACCACTTTGACGTGAAATCAGGTGAGGCAGATAAGCGTGATCTGAGTACGAAATTCAGTAGTGATATTTTACGTATTGCCAATAAAAGCCGTACGACAGAAGAAAGCCAAGCAACAGCTGGTGGTTTGAATTTATTGATTAAACAAAATGGCGTGCCAAGTGCAGTCAATTTTCATCATGAATTTAAAAAATTAAGTGATGGCTCACTAGACATTAAAGATGGCGTCAATTTGTTAACGAAAATTTTTACACAAAACGATCGTTTTGATGGTTCATTATCCGTGCTTTCTGTCAATGTGCCTAAAAATAATCAACCTTACTTTAACTTACAAAATGCCGGTCTTGAACTTAAGTTGGCGAATACGGATTTAACCAAGGCTAATGTAGATTTTAAACTGAATGTTGATAGTGTGAAGCAAACCCCTGCCGATGAAGAGCGTAAATGGGAAGCTAAAGGCGGTAAAGTTAATATTCAGTTAGATGATTACAACGTGGCAAACGAATTGGCGTTTGTACCGTTTTTATTAGATGCTTTTGCTGAGAAAGAGGCACCATCAAAAGACAATAAAGACTTCTTGAATGCCAAAGATAAATGGGTGAAAGAATTTAGTGGCAAAACCAATATTGAGGCAGCCTTAAAATCATTTAATATGGCCGATTTAGTGCTTGATGAGGTATCAGCCAGTGATAAGACGGAAACACTAGACAATGATCAATATAATGAACATATCACATTGTCTGCGAATAAAGCCAGTTATCCAAGTGCAGGATTCCAATTTGAAAAATTAGCGGTTGATGCACCATTTAAAATTAATCACAGCAAAGCGCATTTATCAGCAAGATTTTGCTCAGCACCATTTTATGGGGCTTTATGCAGCACGCATTTAACGTCAGCAACATTTGATAAATACATAAAAAACTCCTGGAAAGAGCTTGATTTAATCGTTGATAATGCAACGTTGAATTTAAATCTTAATACTTATCCGGAGACCAATGCTTATCCAGTTAAATTGGAAGTGAGTGGTATTGTGCCTCAAGTGCCCGAAGATGATTCATCAGACATGATTCCAGATAATATTGAAGGCACATTTAATCTGACATTAAGTAAAATGTTGTTTGATGATCAAAATGAAAAAGCCTTAGCCATTAAGGAAAATTCATACTTTTGGCAATATTTAAGTAGCTTTGTGAAACATGATGGAAAACTTCACCGAGAATTTGTGGAAGAAGGTGATAATTACGTTTCTAGAGTGGAAAAAACGGAAAATGGCTACTTAATTAATGGTCGCACCCTTGAAGATCTTCGTCAAGAAAGCATGATGGAGACTGATGAGGGCGAAGAAGATAAGCCAGCAGCAACTGACTAGTTGAAAGGATAATATAAGAAATGACCGCACTTGAGATTCAAAGTGCGGTCATTTTTTTATCTGTTTTTGATTACTTCACTAATCCACCACTTGCTTGTAAATCAGCATGGTAGGAAGAACGAACAAATGGGCCACAGGCTGCGTGTTCAAAGCCCATTGCGTTGGCTTTATCACGGAACTCATCAAATTCGGCTGGTGGCACATAGCGCGCAACCGGTAAGTGATGGCGACTAGGTTGAAGATATTGACCCAGTGTAAGCATGGTTACGCCGTTTGCACGTAAGTCTTCCATAACTTGAAGAATTTCTTCATTAGTTTCACCTAATCCAACCATTAAACCTGATTTAGTTGGGATGTTTGGGAACATTTCTTTGAAATCATGAAGCAATTTTAAAGACCACTGATAATCAGCGCCAGGACGAATTTCTTTATACAAACGTGGCACATTTTCCAAGTTGTGGTTGAACACATCCGGTGGATTGTCTTTTAATTTTTCTAAGGCTTGAGTAATACGTCCTCGGAAATCAGGAACCAAAATCTCAATTTTGATGCCAGGGTTTAATGCACGCACTTCTTTTACACATTCAGCAAAATGACCTGCACCACGATCAGGTAAATCATCACGGTCTACAGAGGTAATCACCACATATTTCAACTTCATATCTTGGATAGTTTCAGCTAATTTACGTGGTTCATCTGGATCGGGTGGTAATGGTTTACCATGTGCAACATCACAGAAAGGGCAACGACGAGTACAAATCGCTCCTAAAATCATAAAGGTTGCTGTACCATGGTTAAAGCACTCGTGTAAATTTGGACAAGACGCTTCTTCGCAGACAGAATGTAGCCCATGACGACGCATCCCGTTTTTGATAGTCTCGATCTTTAATGAGCTAGATGGCAATTTGATTTTCATCCATTCCGGCTTTTTCAATAATTCTTGATTAGGATCGATGTTTTTAACAGGGATAATTGATGTTTTGGCTGCATCACGGTATTTCACACCGCGTTCCATTTTAAAAGGCGTTGACATTGTTCTTTCCTAAAGAAAAATGCCTGATTCAGGCATTTTTAAATGAGTTATAAAAGTGAATGTTATAAATTTGTAACATTATAGCCCAAAAGTTCGGCAAAGTGTTTAATTAATTTTGGGGAAACCTTGTCAAGTGTTGCCTCTTCTTTACCGATAAAATCAGCAAGCTGACACATTTCAAGCCCTGCATAGCCGCAAGGATTAATGTAGTGGAAAGGATTGAGATCCATATTGATATTAAACGCAAGCCCATGGAAAGAGCAGCCTTTTCGAATGCGTAAACCTAATGAACAGATTTTTTTGCCATCAATATACACACCAGGTGCATCTGGTTTGGGATAACCTTCAATACCATAGTCTGCAAGGGTTTTTACAACAGATTGTTCAAGTGCGGTCACTAATTGGCGAACATTTAAATGTTCATGACGTTTAATATCAATGAGCACATACATGACCTGCTGACCAGGACCATGATAGGTAATTTGACCACCACGATCCGATTGAACAACAGGAATATCACTTCGTTGTAATAAGTGTTCTGGTTTGCCAGCTTGGCCTTGTGTAAAAACAGGATGATGCTCAACTAACCAAATTTCATCGGTGATTTCTGCATTTCGATTATCCGTGAATTCCTGCATTTTGTGCCAGATCTCTTGATAATCTTGTAATCCTAATTGACGGACAATTAAATCTGTTTTGTTCATCTTAGATAACCATTTTGACACCTTCAACTTTAGCAAGCTCTTTGTAAAGGGTTTCTACTTGCTCAAAGTTTTGTGCCACGATATCAATTGAAACAGAATTATAGGTTCCTTTGCTGCTGGGTTTTTCCTTTGGAATATAATCACCCGGTAAATATTTTTGTATCACTGCTACGATGTCTTGCGCTAAACCTTCACGGTTAACACCTGCGACTTTAAATGTCATTGCAGCGGGGAATTCCATTACTTCTTTTAGGTTTTCATAATCGTTTTCGGTTGCCATGTTGTTTCCTTAATTTAAGAATAAGGTGCGTGAATCAGCTAAATTCATACACCTTACGAATTTATTGATGTGATATAAATGGGGAAGTGCGGTTAATTTTCAAGGTGTTTAGTCAAATAATCCTTTAACCGTTAACACTAACCAGTCCCAACCTTTACCTAAGAAGCCGCCTTCTTGTACATCTTCTAATGCTTGAAGATTTACGGTAGCGACATCTTTGCCGTCTAATTGATAAACGATTTTACCTACCACTTGGCCTTTTGCTAAAGGTGCTTGTAAGTATTTGTTATCTAATTCATAACGTGCTTTTAAGTCAGTTTGTTTACCTTTTGGCACAGTGATAAAGCCATCTTCTAAGACACCAAGTTTAACGTCACCTTTATCACCGTAGTAAACAGATTGTTTTGAAATTTCTTCACCTGCTTTTTGAGTTTTTAAGGTTTCAAAGTTAGCAAAACCCCATTGTAAGAGTTTTTTACTTTCTACTTCACGACCTTTATAGGTTGGTACACCCATTACAACAGAAATTAAACGCATATTGTTTGGACTTGTTGCTGATGCGACAAGGTTATAACCTGCTTGGCTTGTGTGACCGGTTTTCATACCATCCACGTTAATGGTTTTATCCCATAATAAGCCATTACGGTTAGGTTGTTTGATTTTGTTGAAAGTAAAGTCTTTTTCTGCGTAGATTTTATATTCTTCCGGTAAATCACGAATAATATGCGCACCAATAATCGCCATATCACGTGCAGTCGAATATTGGTTTGGATCATCTAAACCATGTGGTGTGGTGAAGTTAGTATTTTTTAAGCCAAATTGTTGAACGTATTTATTCATGGTATCAACGAAGTTAGCCACGGTACCCGAAATATGTTCAGCTACAGCAACACAGGCATCATTACCAGAAACAATGATAATCCCTTTGTTTAAATCACCCACTGACACTTGTTGATTTAAATTTAAGAACATTTTTGACGAATCAGGGAAATTTCTACCCCAAGCACTTTCGCTAATCGTCACCATATCTTCATTATGAATTTTACCTTGTTTTAATGCTGCGCCAACTACATAGCTAGTCATCATTTTTGTTAATGAGGCAGGGTATTGGCGTTGATCAGGGTTAAGTGATGCAAGTACAGCGCCAGAATTGTAATCCATTAAAATATAGGTCTGTGCATTCACTTCCGGTACAGCGATACCGTATTGAATGTCTTCAGCCGCAGCAAATGTTGATGCTGCTATTAATCCCGAGAAGAGTACAATTTTTTTCAATTTTGCAGATTGTTTTAACATAGCATTTCCTTTAATAGCTTATTGGTTTTTATAAGTATAAACGATTACGGGTTGCCCATTGATCGTTTTTTGTAATTTTGTTTTTAATTGATTAATATCCGCTTGATCCGCTAATGGGCCAAAATGGATTTCATAGTTTTGCCCATTTTGGTTAATTTCCGTTTTGATGTCATCTAACGCGAGTTTTGTGATGATGCTTTCTGCTTGACTTTTTGACGACAGCGCGAGTAGTTTTAGCTTGAAAACAGTTTTGGCATCGTTTGTGCTGTCTAAGTTTTGATTTTTTTTTTCGCTATTTTTATTGACGACTAAACGCTCACTGGCTTCTTGCGTTTTAGCATGCTTGGCAAGCGTTTTTGCTCCCGCACCTGAAATTTGACCTTTGTGATCCACATGTAAAGCTTCAATTCTTACTTGCCCTGTACCACGAGCAATAAGGCCTAATTCTTTTGCGGCAGAATGAGATAAGTCAATGATACGTTTCTCACTAAACGGACCACGATCATTAATTCGCACAATCACCTTGCGATTGTTATGTAAGTTTGTAACAACCGCATAAGAATTCAAAGGTAAGGTTTTATGTGCGGCAGTGAAAAGTGCCGAATCATAGCGTTCACCATTAGCTGTTTTACGACCATTAAATTTATGGTGGTAATAACTTGCTGTCCCTTCTTTTGAATAGGACTTTGCCTCATCACCTTGTGTGGTGTATGTTTTACCATTCACTTCATAGCTCTGTGGCGCTTGAACGGTCGTGGTAATTGACAGCGAATCCCCTTGAATACCATACATTTTTTGCGTATCGGCAAAAGCAGAAAAACTTGAGCTGCTTATCAAGGTAAAAAGTGCGGTCGTTTTTAAGATGTTTTTTAATGTCATACTTATTACTTTCAAGATTATCGGTGTTCTCTATAAGAAAGCCAAAAGGGAAATTAGTTCCCTTTCATAAAGCGTGGCTTGTGAGTATGAATGGACATCACTAAACCAAAGCTTGCCATAATGGCTACATATGAAGTACCGCCGTAGCTAAAGAGTGGTAAAGGTACCCCTACAACAGGCAAAATACCGCTCACCATACCGATATTCACGAAGACATAAACAAAGAAAATTAGTGTGGTGGCACCAGCAAGAATGCGCCCGAAAGAGGTTTCTGCATTCACCGCAATTATTAAGCCACGGATAATAATAAACAAATAAATTGCCATCAGAATAAGAAAGCCGACCATTCCATGTTCTTCACTCATCACGGCAAAAATAAAATCAGTGTGTGGTTCAGGCAAAAACTCTAATTGGGATTGTGTCCCTTGCATCCATCCTTTGCCTGACATACCGCCTGAACCGATAGCAATTTTGGATTGCAAAATGTGGTAACCCGCCCCAAGCGGATCTTTCTCTGGATCAAGTAAAGTTAATACACGCATGCGTTGGTAGTCATGCATTAAATACATCCACATGATAGGAATAAATGCCGCTAAGCCAACTACCGCAGCAAGAATAAGCCACCAACTCATCCCTGCTAAGAATACCACGAATAAGCCCGATGCACTAACCAGAATTGATGTCCCTAAGTCTGGTTGAATGGCTACAAGTAAAGTTGGCACCATAATCATGGCTATAGCAATAAAGGTTTCGCTCATTTTAGGGGGTAATGGGCGATTACCTAAATACACCGCCACCATTAATGGCACTGCGAGTTTGACAATTTCAGATGGCTGAAAGCGAATAAAACCAAGATCTAACCAACGCTGTGCTCCTTTACTGGTTGTACCGAAGGCATCAACTAAAATCAGCATAATAAAACCAACCAAATATAAATAAGGGGCGAGACGCTGATAAAATTTAGGGGGAAGCTGTGCCATAATCATCATGACAGCAAAACCTAATGTGACCTGAATGATACGGTTTTGGAACATGACTTCACTCGCGCCTGATGCACTATAAAGCACAAGCATACCATAGGCTGTAATGGCGGCTAAACCAATAAATAATAAGAAATCAATATGTAAGCGTTGCCATAATCGCAAGCATAAAGGCACTTTTTCTTCCATTATTCATTCTCACTTGGTTGGGGGTCTTGCGCTGGTACGTCTAAATCAGTTTGGTCCGTCATCTTTTCTTTTTCAGCATTTTGTTGACGTTCAATTTGCGGCAAGCGTTTATTTAAATAGAAATCCATAATTTGACGCACAATTGGCGCAGCATTACTTGATCCGCCCCCCGCATTTTCTAAAATAATCGTGACAACTAATTTCGGATCTTCATAAGGTGCATAAGCGGTGAACCAAGCATGGTCATGCAATTCTTTTTTCAATCCTGCTGCATTATATTTTTGGTTTTCTTTTAAGCTGAAAACCTGTGCAGTACCGGATTTTCCTGCTACGTGGTAATTGGAGCCGACAAAGGCTTTTCGTCCTGTCCCCGCACCAGAATTCACGACATTAAACATCCCGCGTTTAGCAGCATCCCAATAAGCTTGTTTCGGATCAGTAATATCCTCATATAAAAGCGGATCTTGATAGGGCTCAATGATAGAGCCTTCCACTGATTTCATTAAATGAGGCGTATGGATTTTCCCGTTATTAACTACGATAGAGGTCGCTTTTGCTACTTGTAATGGCGTAGCCGTCCAATAACCTTGTCCAATCCCTACAGAGATCGTATCGCCTTGTACCCAAGGTCTTTTATAACGTTTTTGTTTCCATTCTTTACTCGGCATATTGGCTGTGGCTTCTTCTTGAATTTCAATACCTGTCGGCATACCAAAACCAAAGCGTTTCATCCACATAGAGAAACGATCAATGCCTAGATTAAAGGCGGTTTGATAGAAGAAGGTATCCGATGATTCTGTAATGGCTTTATTTAAATCCGTATAGCCGTGCCCTGATTTTTTCCAATCTCGGAAACGTTTTGTTGAGTTTGGTAATGTCCAGTAACCAGGGTCAAAAATCGTGGTATTAGGTGTAATCACCCCTTCAGTTAATGCTGCAACAGCAACGAATGGTTTTACCGTAGAGGCTGGTGGATAGACCCCTTGTGTCGCACGACTATAAAGCGGTCGAGTAGGGTCGTCTAATAAGCGTTTGTAATCGCTAGCAGAAATCCCATCCACGAATAAATTATTGTCATAACTAGGTGTAGATACCATGGCTAATACGCTGTTATCTTTCGGATCTAGCACCACAACTGCGCCTTTTTGTCCTGAAAGGAGCGACATAATATAGCGTTGCAAGGCTAAATCGATAGTCAGATGAATACTTTTGCCCGCTGTGGCAGGTTGCTCACGTAATTTACGGATAACTTTCCCGCGGTTATTGATTTCCACCTCTTCAAAACCCGTCGTACCGTGGAGTTGCTCTTCGTAATAGCGTTCAATACCCAATTTCCCCATATCTGTGGAGCCAGAGTAGTTAGCAAATTTTTCTTCTTTTTTCAGGCGTTCAACATCTCGGTCATTAATGCGTCCCACATAGCCCAAAATATGTGTCATGGCTTCGCCATATAGATAATTTCGTTTGAAATAAGGGCGAACATCAAGACTTGGATATTTATATTGGTTCACTGCAAAACGGGCGATTTGTTCTTCCGTTAAGCTTGGTTTGAGTAAAATGGGTGTATAACGTGTGCCGCGGCGACGTTCTTTTTTGAAATGCTCAATGTCTTCGTCTGTGAGCCCTACAACATAGCGCAACTCTTCAAAAGTGCGGTCTAAATTTTCAGTTTTTTCCGGCACGATATATAAACCGAAAAAGGTGAGGTTTTCAGCTAGTAATTCGCCGTAACGGTCGTAAATTAATCCGCGAGTAGGAGGAAGCGGAAGCAATTTAATACGGTTACCATTCGAGCGAGTTTGGTACATGTCGTAATTCACCACCTGGAGATGGTAAATATTGGCAAATAGCACGCCACTAAGAGCCAAAATACCGATGAATGTCACCAATGTTCGACGTGCAAACAAGTTCCGCTCCGCTTTTTTATCGCGGATCGGTTCGTTGGTTGGAGCTGCAAAGAATTTCTTTAAATTCATCGGTAATGTAATACGTTATTCTCTGTGGTAAGGATGATTTGTGGTTAGCGACCAGGCACGGTATAAGCTTTCTGCCACTACTACACGCACTAATGGATGTGGCATTGTGAGCGGAGAAAGTGACCAGCTTTGTTCTGCCGCAGCTTTGCATTCAGGGGATAAGCCTTCAGGCCCGCCAATGAGTAAGCACACATCACGACCATCATTTTTCCAGCCTTCTAGTTGCTCTGCGAGCTGTGGCGTTGTCCAAGGTTTGCCTGGGATATCTAATGTCACCACTTTGCCTTTTCCGCAAGCGGCTAACATTGCTTTGCCTTCTTGTTCTAAGATGCGTTTAATGTCAGCATTTTTTCCACGCTTTCCCGCAGGGATTTCAATAAGCTCAAAAGGCATATCTTTAGGAAAACGACGTTGGTATTCTTCAAATCCAGTTGTCACCCAAGCTGGCATTTTTGTGCCCACAGCGATTAATGTGATTTTCATCCTTTTCCCTTTCAAAAGACAGTCAAAATTGACCGCACTTTATGCCCAAAGTTTTTCTAACTGATACATCTCACGCGCATCACGTTGCATAATATGTACGATAGTTTGACCGAGATCGACCACGATCCAATCAGCCGTATTACGACCTTCTTCACCAAAGGTCTCATAACCAGCTTTTTTACATTCTGCAATAAGGTTATCTGCCATAGCAGACACTTGGCGGCTAGATGTACCAGTACAAATAATCATATTTTCAGTAATCGATGATTTGCCTTTTACATCAAAATGCACAATTTCGGTGCCTTTTAAATCATCGAGTTTATCAATTACAAATTCAACTAATGACATTTCTTTTCCTATTTGAATAAAGCGATGAATTCTATCATTGAATGAGGAAAAGGGGTAGGCTTAGGGGGGATTTTATTTGAATTGTTTTATGGCTGTCGTAGTGCTTAGCATGAATATTGGGGCAGTTATTCTGCCCCAAGTCTGAAGGATGTTAAACCCATAAAAGAATGGCTAATAATTGTGGTGAAATGATCCGTAAGAACATGGTGAGCGGATAGACTGTCGCATAGGAGAGTGCTGCGGCACCGCTTCCTTCTTTCAGTTCATTCGCGAAAGCAAGCGCAGGAGGATCCGTCATCGAACCTGCTAATAGGCCACAAAGTGAAAGATAATTTAATTTTACATATAAACGTGCAATGATACCTACAATCATTAATGGTACAAGAGTGATGAAAATACCGTAGCCCATCCATTCAAGACCGGAACCATTGGTGAGTGTATCTACAAAGCTACCGCCAGATTTTAAACCGACTACAGCAAGGAAGAGCACAATACCAATTTCGCGCAACGCCAAGTTCGCACTTGGCGGCATAAACCAATAGAGTTTTCCGATAGACCCAATTCGAGCCAAGATCAATGCGACGACTAACGGTCCGCCTGCTAGCCCTAATTTTAATGCCACAGGGAAACCTGGAATATAGAAAGGAATTGAGCCGAGTAATACCCCTAAGCCAATCCCAATAAACACTGGTAACATTTGAACTTGAAGTAGTTTTTGTTTAGCGTTACCAATAACTGAAATGGCTTGGTTGAGAATGTCAGTTTTTCCAACCATGTGTAATACGTCACCAAATTGAAGGGTAGTATGGGCAGTTGGTACCAATTCCACACCTGCACGGTTTAAACGCGAAATGACAACACCATATTTTTGATGAATGCCGAGATGACGAATTTGTTTTCCGAGTACTTTTTCATTGGTGACGACCACGCGCTCAGAACGAATTTCGCCACTCAAGCTTGCTACCGGGATATCAACTTCTTCCCCAATGATAAGGTGTATTTTTTTCAAGCCTTCAGGATTGCCGACCAAATGTAAAATATCCCCAATTTGAACATCGGTATCTGCTTTCGGCACAATAACAAGCTCACCCCGTTTCAAACGAGAGCAGACGACATCTTCATCATCAAAACCTGGAATTTCAATCAAATGGATACCATTGAGATTAGTATTGGTGACTTTCAGAGACATGCTTTTGAGTGCTTCTTTGTCATGACCACTTTCTTTTTCAAAATTTGCTGCTTCCTCATCCACTTTAATTTTAAAGAAAAGACGAATAAGCCACATAGAAAGTAAAATGCCACAAATTCCAAAAGGATAAGCCATTGCATAGGCCATCCCCATGTTAGACGTCGTTTGCGACATGCCTAATTCAGAAAGAATTTGCTGACCCGCACCGAGAGATGGGGTATTGGTGACCGCACCGGAGTAAATACCAAGCGCGACATCAAGAGGAATATCCGCAAGCTTATAAATGAGAATTGTCACCACTGCACCAAGTGCAACGATTAAAATGCCTAATCCATTTAAGGTTAAGCCTGATTTTCGTAAGGAAGCAAAAAAGCCCGGGCCCACTTGAATACCAATCGTATAAACAAACAGAATTAAGCCGAACTCTTGCACGAAATGTAATGTATGGCTATCTAATTTAATGCCATATTGGGTGGTAAAATGGGCAACTAAAATCCCACCAAATAGCACGCCCCCAATACCCAGACCTACACCTTTAATTTTAAAATGCCCGATCCATAGGCCAATCACGGCGACGAGGGCAAGCAAACTAATGGTAATCGCAGTTTCACTCATACCGACCTCTAATTTATTAAAAATTTAACTATTTTGGATTATATCAATTAGATTTCTTACCTGCTTGTGACAAAGTCAAAAAATGTTATCTCCATCACATTTTTTCTTGCTTAAAAATAAACACCGCCTAAAATGACCGCACTTTTTTGATTTTATAGGTTGATTATGGATTACGCTCAAGAGGCCATTAATTCGCTTTTATGGATAGCAAAAACATTAGCGATGACGGCTGTCGTGTTTAGCTTTGGTATTTTCTTATTAGTCCGTTTTACCCACTGGGGGAAACAATTTTGGCAATTTGCGGGCGGGTATCTTTCACCACGTCGAAGTATTAAACCTTTGCTATTTTTCTTGTTAATTGTGGCGATGACATTAGTTAGTGTGCGTATTAGCTTGGTCCATTCTGAGTGGTATAACAATATGTACACATCCTTGCAGGAATTTAATGAACCTGTGTTTTGGGACCAAATGGTGCTGTTTTGTGTGATTGCGACAAGCTCAGTCATCGCCGCATTGCTGAGCTATTATTTAGAGCAACGTTTTTCTATTGATTGGATCGAATGGTTGAATGGTCAGCTAGTCGATAAATGGATGAATAATCGTGCGTACTATAAAACGCAGTATGTTTCTGCCAATTTAGACAACCCCGATCAACGTATTCAACAAGATGTGCAATCCTATGTGCGAACTACGCTCTCTTTAAGTACTGGGGTGATTGATGCCGTCACCTCTATGATTTCTTATACGATCTTATTGTGGGGATTAGCGGGACCAATGATTGTATTTGGTACTGAAATTCCACGCATGATGGTGTTCTTAGTATTTGCTTATGTGATTATCACTACCGCGATTGCATTCCGTTTAGGGCGTCCGTTAATTATGTTGAATTTTGTCAACGAACGCTTAAACGCTAACTATCGTTATTCTTTAATTCGCATCAAAGAATATGCGGAAAGTGTGGCATTTTATGCGGGTGAGAAAGTTGAGAGTAGCCAACTTTATAAACAATTTGGCGCAGTGATCAATAACATGTGGGATATTGTTTATCGAACCTTAAAATTCTCTGGTTTTAACCTAGTAGTAAGCCAAGTTTCTGTTGTGTTCCCTTTGTTAATTCAAGTGGGGCGTTATTTCGAGAAGCAAATTAAACTCGGCGATCTGATGCAAACGCTACAAGTATTTGGTAAGTTGCATTCAAATCTTTCCTTCTTCCGTAATTCTTACGATGGTTTTGCCGGATACAAAGCCACATTAGATCGTTTAACGGGCTTTAGTTATGCGATTGATATGGCAAATCGTCAATCTACTTCCCATTTACACGAACATGAAACTGACGTGATCTTTAAGAATTTAAGCATCAGTAATCCATTTGGAAAAACCTTAATTGAGAATTTAAATTTGACGTTGCTACAAGGTTCAACTCTATTAATTCAAGGTAACTCAGGCGTGGGTAAAACTACGTTGTTGAGAACAGTGGCAGGGCTTTGGGCTTATTCTGAAGGGGATGTGTATTGTCCTACCCATCAGCTTTTCTTATCGCAAAAACCTTATTTACCACAAGGCAGCTTATTGACTGCGCTGGCTTATCCGAATGAAGAAAAGGCCTTTAATCGTGATGAGATGATTGAGGTATTAAAACAAGTGTCTTTAGGGCATTTAGAAGATCGTTTAGAACAAGAGCAAGATTGGACACGTATCCTTTCTCTTGGTGAACAACAACGTTTAGCTTTTGCTCGTTTGCTATTACACAAACCGAAAGTAGCCTTTCTGGACGAAGCTACGGCGAGTATGGATGAAGGTTTAGAAGATTCAATGTATCGTCTGTTAAAAGAACGCTTACCTCATACAACCGTTATCAGCGTGGGGCATCGTTCAACTTTGCAGGCTTTTCATCAGCAACAATTGATGATTTTAGGTAATGGTGAGTGGCAATTCACTGACCGAAATCAGATATAAAATACCACTAAAATTGACCGCACTTACCTTGTTAGAAAAAATCGCGAGGTAAGTGTAGAGGATCAAGGCAAAAAATCCTGTTATCAAGCTCGATTTTTTGGTACATTTAGCACAATTTTTTTCTATGCTCAGAAATGAGTAATTTTTCACCAAACTAATGACGGAATTCTTATGTTATTCAAAAAAATTCGTGGTTTATTTTCAAACGATCTTTCTATCGATCTAGGTACAGCAAATACATTAATTTACGTGAAAGGCCAAGGTATCGTACTTGATGAGCCATCAGTAGTGGCAATTCGTCAAGATCGTATGGGCGCATACAAAAGCATTGCGGCAGTAGGTAAAGAAGCAAAACAAATGCTTGGTCGTACACCAAAAAGCATTGTCGCAATTCGTCCGATGAAAGATGGTGTCATCGCTGATTTCTCTGTGACTGAAAAAATGTTGCAATACTTTATTAAACAAGTACATAGCGGTAACTTCATGCGTCCAAGCCCGCGCGTACTCGTTTGTGTACCGGCTGGTGCAACTCAAGTTGAACGTCGCGCAATTAAAGAATCAGCATTAGGTGCAGGTGCACGTGAAGTGTATTTAATTGAAGAGCCAATGGCGGCAGCAATCGGTGCAAACTTGCCGGTTTCGACAGCGATCGGTTCAATGGTCATTGATATCGGTGGTGGTACCACTGAAGTGGCAGTGATTTCTTTAAACGGTATCGTGTATTCATCTTCTGTACGTATTGGTGGTGACCGTTTTGATGAAGCAATCATTTCTTATGTTCGTCGTACTTTTGGTTCTGTGATTGGTGAACCAACTGCAGAGCGTATCAAGCACGAAATTGGTTCAGCTTACATTCAAGAAGGCGATGAAATTTTAGAAATGGAAGTGCACGGTCATAACCTTGCTGAAGGTGCGCCTCGCTCATTCAAATTAACCTCTCGTGATGTACAAGAAGCTCTTCAACAACCATTAAATGGTATTGTTGCAGCAGTACGCACAGCACTTGAAGAATGCCAACCAGAACACGCAGCAGATATTTTTGAACGCGGTATGGTGTTAACGGGTGGTGGTGCCTTATTACGCAACATTGATGTATTGTTATCAAAAGAATGTGGCGTACCGGCAATCATCGCAGAAGAACCATTAACTTGCGTAGCTCGTGGTGGCGGTGAAGCAATCGAAATGATTGATATGCACGGCGGCGATATTTTTAGCGACGAAATTTAATCTCTAAAAGTGCGGTCAGAAAAATCGGCGTTTTTAATTCGTCTGATTTTTTGACCGCACTTTTCCTTTTAACCCTAGGACAGTGAATGAAACCCATTTTTGGTAAAGCACCACCATTAGGTATCCGACTCGCATTAGCAATGATTGCTTCGATGACACTCATTTTAGTTGATGGACAAACTTCATCAATGACGAAGGCTCGTAATGTGATGGAAACTGCCGTTGGAGGCTTGTATTACCTTGCGAATGGGCCAAGAACAGTTCTAGATGGTGTATCAAGCAACTTGGTTGATACCAATAAGTTACTCATTGAAAATAAAGTATTGCGTGAGCAATTGCGTGAGAAAAATGCTGATCTTTTATTATTGGATCAACTCAAAGTAGAAAACCAACGTCTTCGTTTACTGCTTAATTCGCCTTTACGGACCGATGAATACAAAAAAATTGCTGAAGTGCTTACTGCTGAAACTGATGTTTATCGTCAGCAAGTGGTGATTAATCAAGGGGAACGTGATGGTGCGTATGTTGGTCAGCCTGTGATTGATGAAAAAGGAATGATTGGTCAGATTATATCTGTCGGTGAGAACACCAGCCGAGTCTTGCTTTTAACGGATGTAACCCATTCTATCCCAGTGCAAGTTTTACGTAATGATGTACGCGTGATCGCGAGTGGTACAGGACACTCTGATGAACTTACCTTAGATAATGTGCCTCGTTCCGTGGATATTGAAAAAGGCGATTTATTGGTGACTTCCGGTTTAGGCGGTCGCTTTGTAGAAGGCTATCCGGTGGCAGTCGTACAAAGTGTGTCTCGCGATGGTTCTAATTATTTTGCAACAGTGAAAGCGAAACCTTTAGCTGAATTAGATCGTTTACGTTATTTACTTTTACTCTGGCCGAGCAATCTTGATATGTCGAAAGTGAAATCCATGTCACCAGAAGAAGTGCGTCGTTTAGTACAGCAACGTTTAGAAAGCCAAGCCCATGAAGCGACACATTCTGTGAGTAAAACCAAGATTACGGATGACCAAGCGGATAGCACTCAACCGCATACAGGAAAAGAAATCGTGGATCCTGAAATTCCAACCACAATGCCTCAACAAGAGGAACCGGTTTCTCCAGATCAACAAGAACATAGGGATGAAGACTAATGCAAGGGCGTTTTATTTTTCAATGGGCGACCATTTTATGCTTCTTTGTTGTAGCATTAGTGATGGAGTTAGCACCATGGCCAGCAGGCTTTCAAGCCTTTAAACCTTCTTGGTTGATTTTAGTCTTGCTTTACTGGACTCTTGCTTTACCTGATAGAGTAAGCATTGGTTGGGCGTTTTTACTCGGGGTTTTATGGGATATTGTGCTAGGCTCTATTCTAGGCGTGCATGGATTAGTGCTTTCTGTCGCCTTCTATTTTGTTTCCAAATATTACTTAATGTTGCGCAATCTTTCCCTTTGGTTTCAAAGTTTATTGGTCCTTCTTTTCGTTTTTGCCATTCGAGTGGCTATTTTCTTGGTTGAATTCTCTTTACATGGGGCATTTTTTAACTGGCAGGAAATCTTTGGGGCTATCGCATCTGGTGTGTTATGGCCATGGGTTTTCTTATTAATGCGTACTGCACGTCGAAGAGTCGGATTGCATTAATCATAAAAAAGCTGATGAAAAAGTTCATCAGCTTTTCTTTTTAGTTTTTACGACGATAGTTTGTTTTTCTTGCTGTAGTATTTCGCATTTGAGGCGCAGGATTGCGTTTTAAACGATAAGGTTTTGGAATATCACTAATCAATGAATTCGGGTCATATTGGCTGACCGGAATAGAATGACCAATGTATTCTTCAATTGCCGGTAAATTCATCGCATATTCTTCACAAGCAAAGCTAATAGACACCCCACTTTCGCCAGCTCGACCAGTACGACCAATACGGTGAACGTAATCTTCTCGGTCATCAGGTAAGTCAAAGTTAAACACATGAGTCACGTCTGAAATATGCAATCCACGCGCTGCAACATCAGTTGCCACGAGAATATCAAGCTCACCATCGGTAAATTGTTTGAGCAATGAAAGGCGTTTTTTCTGTGCCACATCACCCGTGAGCAATCCCACACGATGACCATCTGCCGCTAAATAACCCCAAATATCTTCACATTTATGTTTAGTATTTGCAAAGACAATACAACGCTCAGGCCATTCCTCTTCCATTAAGGTGAGTAAGAGAGGGATTTTGTCTTCATTTGACGGATAGAACAGTTCCTCTTTAATTCGATGTCCCGTTTTTTGTTCTGGTTCAATTTCGATATATTCAGGGGAATTCATATCTTCAAAGGCAAGTTCTCGTACTTTGTAAGAGAGCGTTGCAGAAAAGAGCATGGTGAGGCGTTCTTGCGGAGAAGGACACTTGCGTAATAAATAACGAATATCACGAATGAATCCTAAATCAAACATGCGATCTGCTTCATCTAGTACCACAACTTGAATGTCATCTAAACGAATAATACCTTGTTTAACATAATCAATCACTCGGCCAGTAGTGCCAATTAAAATATCTACACCGGCTTCGATAGCTTTGAGCTGTTTATCATAGCCATCACCACCATAAGCAAGAGCGGTTCGTAATCCACTTGTTTTAGCTAACAATTCTGCATCATTATTAATTTGTACAGCCAGTTCACGGGTTGGGGCAAGAATTAATGCACGAGGTTGATTGGTGATAAAATCAGGTTGATGCGTTAATAAGTGATGAAATGTTGCTGTTAAAAATGCCATCGTTTTACCCGTGCCAGTTTGCGCTTGGCCAGCAACATCTTTTCCTTGCAAGGTAATAGGTAATGATAAGGCTTGAATAGGGGTACAGTACTCAAATCCCTTGTCTTGTAAGGCTTTTTTTACGATAGGATGTAATGGAAGATCAGCAAAGCGCAGCTGACTTAAATAATTTTCTTGCATGATAAATAATGGTTCTTAGAAATAAATGGGGCTAAGAATAGCACGAAGCCGGAAAAATATCCTTAAAAATAAAACGCTTATTAACAGGTTTAAGCTTGGGATTGAGCAGATTGGGTTCGTTCCCATTTTCTTGCAATATAGCTACAAGTTGGGTGCAAAGTGAGCTTTTTAGCCAGGATAAAATTAATTAAGGCTTGATAGAGTTTGTCTGCTACACCTTGTCCTCGAAGAGAATCATCAACAAACGTGTGATTAGCATTAATGGTATCGGGTGTTTCATAAAAATAGGTGAGTTTCGCGATTTTCTTCCCTTGCTCATCAAGTAAGAAAAACTCGCCCTGTTCACCATTATCGTGATGCTGAAGACTCATTTGATACTCCATTCATCACTGAGGTTGGGGTCCATGGCAAAATCTGCAGTATCACTTGGAATGGCTTTTTCTTCTGCAGCCCATTCCCCTAAATCAATGAGTTGGCAACGCTTGCTACAAAAAGGGCGAAATTGACTTTTCTGTGTCCAAGGTACAGGCTTTTGGCATGTTGGGCAGGGGACTTCAAAAATTTCATCAGACATTTTTCTTTCTCGATTCACTTAAATAAAATTGGTGCAATTCTAGCACTTTTTGTTTTAAGTGCGGTAAGTTTTCAGGCAATTTTGCATCATTTGAAATAATATCATCTGCCCATTTTAATCGTTCTTCACGGCTGACTTGTGCATTCATAATAGCTTGAATTTCCTGAATATTATTATGATCTCTCGATGATGCACGAGCCAGTTGAGTTTCAGGTTTTACATCGACAACAAGTATGCGGTCGCAAAGCGCGGTGAGCTTATTTTCAATGAGTAATGGGACGACAAATAACGTATAAGGAGCGCTCTGACTGTTTAACTGTGCAAACATTCTTTCGCGAATCGCGGGATGTAATAAATGATTGAGCCAGTTTTTCTCATTCTCGTCTGAAAATACTTTTTTTCGTAGCTCAGACCGATTTAATTCGCCTTCTTCAGTCAAAATCGATTTACCAAAGTGCTCAGCAATTTGAGCAAGTAGCGGCGAGCCTTTTTCAACCACTTCTCTTGCCACAATATCTGCATCAACAATGGGTACACCAAGTTCAACAAAGAGATTTGCAATCGTGCTTTTTCCACTACCGATGCCGCCAGTGAGGCCCACAATATAAGTCATAATATTCCTTCCTACTTGATTTAGATAGGATGCTTCGCATCTATCCTTTAAACACAATATTTTCCAATGTTGCCAATATAGTATATTTATAGGGTTATTGCACTGGTGATGATTAAAGATATGCAAAGAAAGGGCGCGAAAGGTAAAACAGGTTTACGAGAAATCCAATAGACTATGATGCCTAATAGACAGGCAATGAATAAGAAAAGTGGTAAGTGTGCGATGGTGAGATAAGCGCCGATTCCTAAAGCGAGCCAATAATCGCCACGGCCTAAAGCTTCCTTCTTATAAAACCATTTAGACAAATGATAGATGATATAAAAAACACTGAAAAAACTAACCGCACTTTCTAAACTTTGAGAAAGCGTCAGAATTGAAAATTCTTGATGTGCGCCGAATAAACCCAGGAAAAATAAAAACAGGCAAGGTGTCGGTGAAATCAGTTGATAATGCCAGTCTAGCCAACTGATAACAAAAAATAGACTAAACGTAATCGCGAGCCATAAAGTAAATAATTCATCCTGAAGAAAGTAATAGAGTACAGCAAAACAGAGTCCAAACCCTAAAAAATAAAGAAAAATATGACCGCACTTTTGAGATTGAATTGCTGCTTTTTTGCGGTGAAATAAGTACCTATTTTCAGGATAAAGTTCGATATAGTTCTGATAAATTTCTTGTTGGAGATTGGGGATAAAACGATCGATATAAAGCCAAGCAAAGATACCCGCTAAACCACCCAATAAGAAAAAGGCTAGTGTCATCATTGGATTACGGATCCCATATTAAAAATCGGCAGATACATGCCCATCATAATAATACCGATTAAACTACCAATGATGAGCATCATTAAAGGCTCTAAAAGTTGGGAAAGTAAATCAATTTGATGATTGAGTTTTTCTTGATAATTATCAGCAATATGACGCAACATCAACGCAAGCTTTCCACTTTTTTCTCCAATCTGTAGCATTTGTTGTGCTTCCATTGGGAAAAGATGACTACTGACACTTTCAGAAAAAGGGTAACCTTGAGAAACCCATTGTAAAATTGACCGCACTTCTTGTTGTAGCAGGATATCGCCTTTTAAGGTACGTTGTGTTTGCCAGGTTTGTTGTTTGGGGAGGAAGCTATTTAATGCAGGCGTTAATGCCACTCCGGATTGAAGCATTAATTGGAGGTTATGGCTAAAACTGATTAGGCGAGAAAGGCAAATGATATTGCCCCAAATTGGCATGCGACTAATTAGTGCATTCTTTTTTTGATTCAGCCAAAGAGAATGTTTTAATGCCATCTTCAACATAAAAATAGCGAAAGTGCAGGCAATCATTAACGCAACAAAATGATGTTGTAGGAATTGAGACATAGCTAATAATACGGCAGTTAATGTAGGCAATTCAGCGGAATTTTCACCATACATTTCAGCAAATTGAGGCACAACGAAGAGTAATAAAATCAACGTAAGTGAAAGCGAAATACCTAATACCATGGCAGGATAAAGCATAATTTTTTGCAATTTGCGTTGAAGCGTTAATGATTGCGTTCGACGTTCTGCAATTTTGGTGCATACCTCCGCCAGTTTTCCTGTCATCTCTCCCACTTGGATGAGTTGAATTTCTTGAAAATTTAAATACTTTCCTTGTATTTCCAAGCTTTGTGAAAATGGAAGACCACTTTCAATTAATTCAATTAAAGCGCTAAGCCACTGGTGCAATCCCAATTGTGTGCAGTTGTCTTGCAAAATATGTAATGCATTTTTTAATGGGATGGCAGAACTGAGCAATGTAGCCAGTTGATTCAATAAAGCACTGATTTCTGCATTTTTCGGTTTCTGATTAAGTTGCCAATCTTGTTGCAAGCGAATGTGACTAAAACCTTTTGCAATTAACAGAAATTGTGCGGCTTGTTTAGATTGTGCAACAAGGCTACCTTTTTGCCATTGTTGCCGCTGATCATAGGCTTGGAAATAAAAGAGTTTTTGTTTTGCCATAGATACTCCTATTTTTTGCCTAACACGCGTTGAATCTCATCGAGATCGGTGACGTGATCTTTTACTTTTTCTAACGCGCTTTGATAAAGTGAATCGAAATCAGTTTGGTAGCGATTGTTTTCGCATTGTAAAAATTGATACACACCAATACGACCTCGATATCCCTGATGGCAATCGCAAGAATCACTAAAATGTTGGCCGCACTTTAAGCAACGTTTGCGTACCAATCGCTGTGCGATAACTAATAAGAGACTATTTTCAATTTCGTGAGATTGAATGCCTAGTTGTTGCAAGCGCGAAATTGCTGAAATGGCATCGTTAGTATGTAGGGTAGAAAGCACTAGATGGCCAGTTTGAGCTGCTCTTAATGCCATTAATGCACTTTCTTCGTCTCGAATTTCACCAAGCATAATAATGTCGGGATCTTGTCGTAAAAATGTACGAAGTAATCGGCTAAAATCCAAACCGATTTGCGGATTTACTTGAGTTTGAATGATGCCTTCTAATTCAATTTCAACGGGATCTTCTGCCGTCATAATGTGTTTATCTGGTGTGTTGAGCCATTGAAGTGCAGTATAAAGCGAGATACTTTTTCCACTTCCTGTTGGGCCTGTCACCAGGATTAAACCTTGCGGTTGGCTGAGCGCATGTTGAAATTGACTTTGTTGGTTTTGTGTCATACCCAACTCAGCAAAACTTAGTTGGACAGGTTTATTTTGTTGTAATCGTAATACTGCTTTTTCTCCCCAATGCGTAGGCAAGGTAGAAAGGCGGAAATCTAAAATATCGGAAAATGTAGTTTTGAATTGAAAGCGGCCATCTTGTGGTAGCCGAGTTTCACTGATATCCAGTTTGGCTAAGAGTTTAAGGCGAGAAATTACACGATTGGCGAGCGCTTTACTAATAATCGGTTGCGGTTGGAGCACACCATCAATACGTAAACGAATTAAGAGCCCATTTGGCTGAGTTTCTAAATGAATATCGGAGGCATTTTTTTGCAGGGCTGTTTCAAAAATACTGTTTAATAATTGAATAACGGGTTCATCTTCATTAGCTAAATTAGCCGTGCTTTCGTCTTCTGAATGATGATAAAACGTGGTTTGCTCTTCGATTTGATTGGCTTTAGGTGCAAGGGATTGTAAAAGTTGTTTGAGTTGAGTCGTTTCAAATAAAATCGGTTCAACCAATTTTCCACTTAAAAAAGCAAAGGTTTCACAAGCCGCAAGATTATTCAGCGAATCCACCGCAAGCCATAAATGGTGTTCGTCTTCTTTAAGAGGGAGCGCAAAGTAACGCAGCAGCAATGATTGTTGCTGTTGGTTTTGTTGCCAATATTGTGGCGAGATATGATAAATCTCGCCATTTTTTGCGATTGCTTGATAAGCCATGTTTCGCTATTTAGCAGAAGAACAGAAGCCTGCAGGGAATAAATCAGCATTACTTGGGCAAGCAGTTGTCCAGGTAACACCTGATGAGGTTGAGCCTGTCGCCGTTAAAGAATAACTGATCCCATCCAATGCACCATTTCCAGTCACCGTAATCACACCTGATTTCGTGGTGATGGATTTGACATAGCCTTTTGCGGTAGTGATATCTGCTGCAATGCCATTTGAGCCACCTGAACAGTTTGTTGGGGCATTGGTGCTATAGATACATAGTTCCACATCAGATTTATAAGGTGCAGAAGCTTGTAACAATTCGGAGATAGCTGCTTTTTTGGTATAATTTTGATAAGACGGAATGGCGATCGTCGCGAGAATAGCAATAATCGCAATCACGATCATCAATTCAATTAACGTAAAACCTTTATGTAAAGGTTTAGAAAAAGTGAGTTTCATTAAATTAAATTTCCTTTTGGTTGAATAAAAAAATGCCAGGATTGGCTGCAACATTGTGTAAAAGGGAAAAATGAAAGTGAAACTGACCGCACTTCTTTTGCGATCTCGATCGCAAAAATAAAATTTAATCGCAGAAAAACAGATGAATAAGATAAAAAATGGCTGGTTAAGCCAGGCAAGAAAAGTGATTTCACCACATTTTGATGAACGTCCTGATGTAGAGGATATTTCATTACTCGTCATTCATTACATCAGTTTGCCGCCAGAACAATTTGGTGGTGGATATGTAGATGATTTTTTCCAAGGTAAACTCGATCCAACCATCCATCCCTATTTTGAGGAAATTTATCAATTTCGCGTGTCTGCCCATTGTTTAATTGAACGGGATGGCAAGGTGACACAGTATGTTAGTTTCAATGATAGAGCATGGCATGCGGGGCTTTCTTGCTTTGAAGGACGCGATAAATGCAATGATTTTGCGATTGGGATTGAGCTAGAGGGCAGTAATGAACAACCTTTTACAGCGGAGCAATACCAAGTGCTTGCTGCATTAACACGAGATATTATGCAAGCTTATCCGAAAATAACGCTCGATCGTATCGTTGGGCATTGCGATATTTCACCTGGTCGTAAGATCGATCCAGGTCAATATTTTGAATGGGAACGCTATTTAGCGTTAGTCAAAAAAGGTTTGGATGAAAAATAACCACTAAAATTTTTACTTGAATGTGAATAAGATGATTTCTGTGAATAAGCGTTATCTTTATGAAATTAAAGATAAAATTTTTCCTCAAAGCTCTATGGTAAAATGCTAAGAAGAGTTATGCAACAGTCACCATTTGCTCAATCACAATTTTATCCACAGAAATATTGAATAACTCACAGCTGTTATTTCTTCACCAAGCCAGGAATGTTTAAACTAAAAAATGGCTGAATTTTTGACCGCACTTTGATGAGAAAAAGTGCGGTCATTTTTTTTGGAAAATTTTTGATTAAAGGTTATTCAAAAATGAAAAAAATGAAGTGTGAAAAGCGGTTTTTAATTTTTATACACAGTTAAATTTAGACTATCCAAGCGTTACCCACAGAGTTATCCACAATAGGGTAAATATGCCCATTCGGTTGATAAAAAAGCGAATTTATGAAACAATCTGCAAATTATTTTTGTACAAAATTTAAGGTGAACGATAGTGATCGATTTTGATGGCTACCGTCCAAATGTAGGCATTGTCATTTGTAATCGCAAAGGGCAGGTGCTTTGGGCTAAACGATACGGGCAGAATTCGTGGCAATTCCCGCAAGGGGGAATTAACGATAATGAAAGTGCCGAACAAGCCATGTATCGTGAATTATATGAAGAGGTTGGCTTGCAACCCAAAGATGTGAAGGTGCTTTACGCGTCTAAACATTGGTTGCGTTATAAGCTGCCGAAAAGATTGCTGCGTTATGACAGCAAACCCGTGTGTATTGGGCAAAAACAACGTTGGTTTTTGTTGCAATTAGTGGGGGATGAAAAAAATATTAATATGAACACAACAAAATCACCAGAATTTGATGGTTGGCGTTGGGTAAGTTTTTGGTATCCCGTACGTCAGGTTGTGTCCTTTAAGAAAGATGTTTATCGCAAAGCGATGAAAGAGTTTGCCCAAGTGATGTTTGGAAACGAAAAAACATTGCTTGAAAATTCGCAAGAGCATGAGACAAATAAACCTTATCATGCGCCACGTAAAAATGGTTCTTCTAAATATCAAAAACGTTCGTTTTATAAATCAAGGGGGCAATAATGCTCACTTTTATTCTACTTTGTTTACTTGTCGGGTCTGTTGTTGGTTTTCTTGCCGGATTATTTGGCATTGGTGGTGGGTTAATTATCGTCCCTACCTTGGTTTATTTATTGCCGATGGTAGGCGTACCTGAACCCTTGCTGATGTCCACCGCATTAGGGACTTCATTTGCAACCATTGTGATTACTGGATTTTCTTCTGCACAGCGTCATCATAAACTAGGTAATATAGTCTGGAGTGCCGTGAAAGTATTGGCACCGATGGTGATGATCTCGGTCTTTATCTCTGGTTTGTTTATTGGCAAACTTGATCGTGATGTATCAGCCAAAATCTTTGCCTGTTTAGTCGTATATTTAGCGGCAAAAATGGTGATTTCTATTAAGAAAAACACAGGGAAAACCAAACCTTTAACAACACAAGCATCTGTTATCGGTGGTATTTTAATTGGGATGGCATCAAGTGCAGCAGGCGTTGGCGGTGGTGGTTTTATCGTGCCATTTTTAAATTCCCGCGGGATTGATATGAAAAAATCTATCGGTTCTTCCGCATTCTGTGGCGCGCTTCTTGGTTTATCTGGCATGTTTAGTTTTATGGTGAGTGGTTGGGGTAATCCTTCCATGCCAGATTATTCCCTAGGTTATGTTTATTTGCCTGCCGTGCTTGGTATTACGGGCACTTCATTCTTCACTTCTAAACTAGGGGCAACCGCAACCTCCAAGCTCCCTGTCCCAACCTTGAAAAAAGGCTTTGCCTTACTATTAGTTGCGATTGCAGTTGATATGTTTATGAAATAAGGAATGTTATGAATTCAGAATTTTTGATGCTTCCGCATTTTGATCCGACTATTTTTACTTTTGGTAATAGCAATATAGGGCTGCGTTGGTATGGTTTAATGTATTTATTAGGCTTTATCTTTGCTCGTTGGCTAGCGGTTCGTCGTGCCAATCAACCAAATAGTGGTTGGACAGTCGATCAAGTGGATACGTTACTTTTTAATGGCTTTATGGGCGTGTTCTTAGGTGGTCGCATTGGGGATGTTTTCTTCTATAATTTCGATCATTTTGTGCAAGATCCGCTGTATTTATTTCGTGTTTGGGAAGGGGGAATGTCATTCCATGGTGGATTAATTGGGGTGATTATCTCAATGATTTGGACCTCTTATTCTCAAAAAAGAAGCTTTTGGCAAACGGCAGATTTTGTGGCGCCCTTGATTCCATTTGGCTTAGGGATGGGACGAATTGGTAACTTCATCAATTTAGAACTTTGGGGACGAGAAACTGAAGTCCCTTGGGCTATGATTTTCCCAAATGATCCATTGTTGCTGCCTCGCCATCCTTCACAGCTTTATGAAGCATTCTTAGAAGGTTTCGTGTTGTTTATTATTCTGAATGTCTTTATTAAAAAGCCTCGTCCTGTGGGTTCGGTGGCTGGATTATTCCTTGTTGGTTACGGGATTTTCCGTTTTATTGTTGAATATGTTCGTGAGCCCGAAGTAGAGTCTTTCTTAGGCATCATGACACGTGGACAAGCGCTTTGTTTGCCGATGATTATTGGCGGTGGGTTAATTATGGCATGGGCATACAATCGCTCGAAAAGTGCGGTTCATTAGTAAGGAGTTTTTTATGAAACAATATTTAGATCTTTGCCGACGTATTGTAAATGAGGGTGAGTGGATTGCTAATGAGCGTACTGGTAAGCGTTGCCTTACAGTGATTAATGCGGATTTAGAATATGATGTTGCTAATAATCAATTCCCCTTAATTACCACGCGAAAAAGCTATTGGAAAGCGGCAATTGCGGAGTTTTTAGGTTATATTCGTGGTTATGATAATGCGGCAGATTTCCGTAAACTTGGCACCAAAACATGGGATGCCAATGCCAATGAAAATGCCGCTTGGCTTGCCAATCCACATCGTAAAGGCACCGATGATATGGGCCGCGTCTATGGTGTACAAGGTAGAGCATGGCGTAAACCGAATGGCGAAACCATCGATCAACTTCGTAAAATTGTGAATAATTTAAGTCGAGGTATTGATGATCGTGGCGAAATCCTGACTTTCTTCAATCCAGGCGAATTTGATTTGGGTTGTTTGCGTCCTTGTATGCACACTCACACATTTTCCTTAGTGGGCGATACATTGCACTTAACCAGTTATCAGCGTTCTTGTGATGTGCCACTTGGCTTAAACTTCAATCAAATTCAAGTTTTTACTTTCCTTGCATTAATGGCGCAAATTACTGGTAATAAACCGGGTAAGGCATATCATAAAATTGTAAATGCGCATATTTATGAAGACCAACTAGAGTTAATGCGTGATGTGCAATTAAAACGTGAACCATTCCCGTCACCACAATTAGAAATTAATCCTGATATTAAAACCCTTGAAGATCTTGAAACTTGGGTAACAATGGATGATTTCAAGGTGGTGGGCTATCAATCTCACGAACCAATCAAATATCCTTTCTCTGTTTAGGCGTTTAACGTGCGGTCAGATTTAGACGAGAAATTTATGCAACACGCTCTGATGCTTGCCGATCGTGCAGAAGCACTCGGTGAGATTCCTGTCGGGGCGGTGTTGGTGGATGATGAAGGAAATATTCTCGGTGAAGGCTGGAATTTATCTATCATTGAAAATGATCCAACCGCTCACGCTGAAATTGTCGCATTGCGTAACGCAGCGCAAAATATTCAAAATTATCGCCTGCTCAATACCACACTCTATGTCACCCTTGAGCCTTGTACTATGTGTGCGGGTGCGATTTTACATAGCCGCATTAAACGTTTAGTCTTCGGTGCGTCAGATTATAAAACGGGGGCAGTAGGTTCTCGCTTTCATTTCTTTGATGATTATAAAATGAATCACACATTAGAAATTACCTCTGGCGTGCTCGCAGAAAAGTGCGGTCAGAAATTGAGTGATTTTTTTAAAAAAAGACGAGAGCAGAAAAAGGAAGAAAAGCGGGAAAAGAATCTCCCGCTTGATGTTGAGTCGCAATCTTAAACTTGCCAATCAATTTCAGTTAAACCATGTTGTTTTAAATATTCGTTAGTTTTAGAAAAATGATGACATCCTAAAAAACCACGATGTGCAGAAAGGGGAGAAGGATGTGGGGCAGTTAAAACATAATGACGATTGCGATCAATAAATTGCCCTTTTTTCTGTGCATGACTTCCCCAAAGTAAAAATACGACTTTTTCACGGTGTTCATTAAGTGCTGCAATTACTTGGTCTGTAAAAACTTCCCAACCAAATTTAGCGTGTGAATGTGCCATGCCGCGCTCTACAGTTAGTACGGTGTTAAGCAGTAGTACACCTTGCTCCGCCCATTTCACCAAGTAGCCATGATTTGGCATTTGAAAACCAGGAATATCATTAGTCAATTCTTTATACATATTCAGCAGAGAGGGCGGAATGGCCACTTCGGGTTTTACCGAAAAAGCTAAACCGTGCGCTTGATTTGGGCCATGATAGGGATCCTGTCCTAAAATAACGACTTTCACCTCATCAAATGCCGTATATTTAAAGGCATTAAACACTTCGTCTTGCGGAGGGTAAATAGTTTTCCCCGCGAGTCTCTCTTGATGAACTTGTTGTAGAATGTGTTTAAAGTAAGGTTTTTCTTTCTCTTGACCGATAACATCTGTCCAGGTTTTCATTCTGTATTTCCTTATTGGATAAGCTTGAGCACATTATAAATGAAATTGCTTAGAAAGGCTTCATTCGAGTTATGTTAACAGTTTGTTAAAAGTTAGAGTGTGTTGAGGCCTTGCTGTGGCTGAAACTTTAATCTAGATCAATTTTCAAAAATTAGTCAGAAAAAAGAACCTGTTTTAGGTCAAAATTAATTGAATTCTTCAAATAGTTTGATAAAATTTGCACAGTTTAATAAATATACAACCGCCAAATTAGGAGGCACTTTATGATCAAAGGTATTCAAATTACTCAAGCAGCAAATGACAATCTTTTAAACTCATTCTGGTTATTAGACAGCGAAAAAAATGAAGCTCGTTGTTTATGTGCAAAAGCTGAATTCGCAGAAGACCAAGTAGTAGCAGTGAGCGAATTAGGCCAAATCGAATACCGTGAATTACCGGTAAACGTAGCACCAACTGTTAAAGTTGAAGGTGGTCAACACTTAAACGTAAACGTATTACGTCGTGAAACTTTAGAAGATGCAGTAAACAACCCGGATAAATACCCTCAATTAACTATCCGTGTTTCTGGTTACGCAGTACGCTTCAACTCTTTAACACCAGAACAACAACGCGACGTTATTACTCGTACTTTCACTGAAAGTCTATAATTTCAGTTTGAATGGAAAAAGAAACCCCGAAGTAATTCGGGGTTTTGTTTTATCTAAAAGGTTTGAAAATTTGACCGCACTTTTCCCTTTCATCCCTAGCGATTTCCGCGCTTTTCAGGTACAATCCGCCAGTTAAATTTAATGATTTTTGAGAAAACTAATCTATTTATGAAGAATATTCGCAACTTTTCTATTATTGCCCATATTGACCACGGTAAATCGACCCTTTCTGACCGATTAATTCAGACCTGTGGGGGGCTTTCGGATCGTGAAATGGAAGCGCAGGTGTTGGATTCCATGGATCTTGAGCGTGAGCGCGGCATTACCATTAAAGCCCAAAGTGTAACCTTAAATTATCAGGCCAAAAACGGTGAAACTTACCAATTAAACTTTATCGATACACCAGGGCACGTGGACTTCTCTTATGAAGTATCGCGCTCTCTTGCAGCTTGTGAAGGGGCATTATTAGTTGTGGATGCAGGACAAGGCGTAGAAGCACAAACCTTGGCAAACTGCTACACCGCCATTGAAATGGATTTAGAAGTCGTGCCGATTTTAAATAAAATCGACTTGCCAGCAGCGGATCCTGAACGTGTTGCAGAAGAAATTGAAGACATCGTGGGTATTGATGCGATGGAAGCGGTACGTTGTTCGGCGAAAACCGGTGTAGGTATTGAAGATGTATTAGAAGAAATTGTTGCGAAAATTCCTGCACCAGAAGGTGATCCTGATGCACCGTTACAAGCGTTGATTATTGACTCTTGGTTCGATAATTATTTAGGCGTGGTGTCATTAGTTCGTATTAAGAATGGTGTGTTGCGTAAAGGTGACAAAATCAAAGTAATGTCCACTGGGCAAGCTTACAACGTCGATCGTCTAGGTATTTTCACGCCAAAACAAGTGGATACAACAGTATTAAATACCGGCGAAGTAGGTTGGGTTGTTTGTGCGATTAAAGATATTTTAGGGGCCCCAGTAGGGGATACCTTAACCCATCAACACAATCCGGCAAGTCATGTATTGCCAGGCTTTAAGAAAGTAAAACCGCAGGTTTATGCTGGTTTATTCCCTGTTAGCTCTGACGATTATGAAGCTTTCCGTGATGCGTTGGGTAAATTAAGCCTAAATGATGCATCACTTTTCTATGAGCCAGAAAACTCGACGGCTTTAGGTTTTGGTTTCCGTTGTGGTTTCTTGGGGCTTTTACACATGGAGATCATTCAAGAGCGTTTAGAGCGTGAATACGATCTTGATTTGATTACCACGGCACCAACTGTAATTTATGAAGTCGAAATGACCAATGGTGAAGTAGTTTATGTGGACAGTCCATCAAAACTGCCACCGTTAAATAATATTGCGGAAATTCGCGAGCCCATTGCGGAATGTAATATGTTGGTACCACAGGAATTCCTAGGTAACGTGATTACCCTTTGTGTGGAAAAACGTGGCGTACAAACCAATATGGTGTATCACGGTAACCAAATTGCATTAACTTATGAAATCCCAATGGGCGAAGTAGTATTAGATTTCTTCGATCGCTTGAAATCAACTTCTCGCGGTTATGCCTCTTTGGATTATGGTTTCAAACGTTTCCAAGCGGCAGACATGGTGCGCGTGGATATAATGATCAACGGTGATCGTGTTGATGCGTTAGCGTTAATTGTTCACAAAGATAATGCGCCTTATCGTGGTCGTGAGTTAGTTGAAAAAATGCGCGAGCTTATTCCACGTCAACAATTTGATATCGCGATCCAAGCAGCGATTGGTAACCACATTATTGCTCGTTCAACGGTAAAACAATTGCGTAAAAACGTATTAGCAAAATGTTATGGTGGTGACGTGAGCCGTAAGAAAAAACTCTTACAGAAACAGAAAGAAGGTAAAAAACGAATGAAATCTTTAGGTAACGTGGAAGTGCCGCAAGAAGCGTTTTTAGCGATCTTACATGTAGGTAAAGATAAATAGGAAAGTAGAGCAATGTCGAATGTATTTTTTATTCTGTTGTTAGCCGTAGGCTTTGCCGGTTGGAAAGCGTTAGATTATTTCCAACTACCTAACACATTCAGTATTTTGTTGCTGATTTTGACCGCACTTTCCGGCATTTTATGGTGCTATCACCGCTTTGCTGTGATGCCGAGACGTCGTCGTCAAATCGCACGCGCAGAACAACGCTCAGGCAAAGCATTAACGGATGAAGAAAAAGCGAAAATTGAGCCTATTTCAGAAGGTTCAGAATTTATTTCTTCGCTTTTCCCCGTGTTATCCGTGGTGTTTTTTGTACGTTCATTTATTTTTGAGCCGTTTCAGATTCCATCAGGATCAATGGAAGCGACGTTGCGCGTAGGGGATTTTCTCGTTGTTAATAAATATACTTATGGTATTAAAGACCCCATTTTCCAAAATACGATTATTGAAGGTAAGAAACCAGAACGTGGTGATGTAATTGTGTTTAAAGCACCGGAGCAAGCGTTACTTCGTACAAGTTTAGGGGCAACACGAGCGGCTTATGCTGAAAATCTTGCGTTAACATCTAAAAACAATATGTCTGGTGTAGATTACATTAAACGTATTATAGGGAAAGGCGGTGACCGCATTATCCTTGATGTTGAAAAAAGTGCTTTAACACTGGTTTATGGCAAAGATGGCAAACCTTGCGAAGTAGATTGCCAAACTAAAGCGTTTGAATATAAACAAGAACCCACAAATCCAGCATTCCCAACGCAAGTGGAATATTTGGAAATCGGTGACGTGACACACAGTATTTTAGTGGAGCCAATGCGTCGTTATTCGGGGATTGAATTCTATCCACAAGAAGGTTTACCTACTGCAGAATGGATTGTGCCTGAAGGGCAATATTTTGTGATGGGGGATAACCGTGATCATAGTGATGACAGCCGTTTTTGGGGATTTGTACCTGAAAAAAATATCGTGGGTAAAGCCACTTATATTTGGATGAGTTTAGAAAAAGAACCAAATGAGTGGCCAACAGGCTTCCGTTTAGACCGTTTCTTTACAAAAATTAATTAATATGAATCATTTAGATCGACTAGAACGAAAAATTGGTTATCAATTTTCCGATCTAAAAAATTTAAAATTGGCACTGACACACCGCAGTGCCTCCACTCAACATAATGAACGCCTAGAATTTCTAGGTGATTCAATTCTCAATTATGTCATCGCAGATGCGCTTTATCATCAATTCCCTCGTTGTAATGAAGGTGAACTTAGCAGAATGCGTGCCACATTAGTTCGTGAGCCAACCCTGGCGATGATTGCACGAAATTTTGAGCTTGGGGATTATATGTCCTTAGGTTCTGGTGAATTGAAAAGTGGTGGCTTTCGTCGTGAATCTATTTTGGCGGATTGTGTTGAAGCAGTAATTGGCGCAATGGCATTAGATTCAAGCTTTGATAAAGCAGCAGATATTGTGCGTAGCTGGTATAAAACGTTACTCGCCGAAATTAAACCGGGTGATAACCAAAAAGATGCCAAAACGCGCTTGCAAGAGTATTTACAAGGTAAGCATTTTGCCTTACCAACCTATGAAGTAATCAAAATTGAAGGCGAAGCCCATTGCCAAACCTTCACCGTAGAATGTACAGTAAAAAATGTACCCAATATTGACCGCACTTTTATTGCGAAAGGTTCTAGCCGCCGTAAAGCAGAACAAGCGGCCGCAGAACAAATCTTAAAAACATTGGAAATTAAATGACCGAATTAAATCAAGAACAAGAGACCTATTGTGGCTTTATCGCTATCGTAGGTCGCCCAAATGTAGGGAAATCAACCCTGTTAAATAAAATTTTGGGACAAAAAATTTCGATTACATCTCGCAAGGCGCAAACTACACGTCACCGTATTGTGGGAATTAAAACGGAAGGTATCTACCAAGAAATTTACGTCGATACGCCGGGGCTTCATATTGAAGAAAAACGAGCGATTAACCGTTTAATGAACCGTGCAGCAAGCTCGGCAATCGGGGATGTAGATCTCATTATTTTCGTCGTGGATGGTACACATTGGAATGCCGATGATGAAATGGTGTTAAACAAATTACGTAATGCGAAAGCACCTGTCGTACTCGCCATCAACAAAGTTGATAATATTAAGAATAAAGATGATTTATTGCCATTTATTACAGATTTAGGCAGCAAGTTTAACTTTGCTCACATTGTGCCGATTTCTGCACAACGTGGTAATAATGTCCATCAATTAGAGAAAATTGTTCGTCAATCATTACGTAAAGGCGTTCATCACTTCCCTGAAGATTATGTAACAGACCGTTCACAGCGTTTTATGGCGTCAGAAATTATCCGTGAAAAGTTAATGCGTTTCACTGGTGAAGAATTACCTTATTCGGTAACGGTTGAAATTGAACAATTTAAAGTAAATGAGCGTGGTACTTATGAAATCAATGGCTTGATTTTAGTTGAACGCGAAGGCCAAAAGAAAATGGTGATCGGTGCTCAAGGACAAAAAATTAAAACAATTGGTATGGAAGCGCGTGCTGACATGGAGCGCTTATTTGATAATAAAGTACACCTTGAACTTTGGGTAAAAGTGAAGTCCGGTTGGGCGGATGATGAACGTGCCTTAAGAAGTTTAGGTTATATGGATGAATAAAAAACTTGAGTAATACTCTATACCGTCCTATTATTAGAAACATATTTATGTTTTTTAATAAAAACAAGGAGATGGTAGATGAGTATCTATGCCTTAAAACCCAAATTTCAGAATTTACTTCGGCCTTTAGTTAGGCAATTAGCGGCAAAAGGCGTAACGGCAAATCAAGTTACGCTAATTGCCTGCTTACTTTCTATTTTACTCGGTGTGGTTCTCGCACTATTTCCGACATTTTCTTCTCTTTTCTTCCTTATCCCTATTTGGTTGTTTTTGCGTATGGCGTTGAATGCCATTGATGGCATGCTCGCACGTGAATTTAATCAAAAAAGTCGATTAGGGGGTTATCTTAATGAAATTACTGATGTCGTCTCTGATGCAGCACTTTACCTTCCTTTTGCTTTTGTCGTGCCTTTTGATGGTATTCAAATCTCAAGTATTATTTGGCTTGCCGCGTTGAGTGAGTTATGTGGCATTTTAGGGCAAGTTCAAGGCAAAACGCGTCGTTATGATGGCCCAATGGGTAAAAGTGATCGTGCGTTCGTATTTGGTGTACTCGGTTTACTCTATGCGGTGAATGGTAGCTTGCATTCATTTTTCTGGTGGGTAGCCAATATCGTCATTATCTTGCTTATTGTGACTTGTATTAAGCGAGTAAAAAATGGTTTAGCCGAAGTGACGGAATAATAGGAGCAAATATGTTTGCGAGATTAATCGATTTTTTATTGTGCCGTTTTGCTTCTTTTATTACAGGCGTTCGACCACAACCCGCAATTGCAGAACAATCTTCAGAAGGGCATCGTGTCTATTTTGCCAATCATAATAGTCATGGGGATTTTATCTTACTTTGGATTTCGTTGCCTTATGAAGTAAGAAAACAAACTCGCCCTGTTGCAGGCAAAGATTATTGGACGAAAGGCGCAATTCGTCGCTTTTTAGCCTATAAAGTGTTCAATATGTTATTGATTGAACGTAATAGCCAAGATCCAAAAGCTGCCATACGACAAATGAGTGAAGCATTAGTCAATGACTCCCTGATTATTTTTCCTGAAGGAACTCGTAAGATGGATGATGATTTGCCACTTCAACCATTTAAAAGCGGATTGTTTTATTTAGCAAAAGAAAATCCTGATTGTGAGTTTGTGCCCGTTTGGATTAGTAATATGAATAATGTTTTACCAAAAGGCTTTATTTTACCGATCCCATTGTTATGTGATCTTTATGTGGGCGAGCCATTAAAGATTGGGACAGATGAAACTAAAGAGGTGTTTCTGACTCGTGCTCAATCGGCATTATTAAGTTTAAACGTCAGTGAAAAAGGCAAATCTTAGGAGCAAATGATGACAGAAATATGGCAACTCTTCGGTGGTTTATTTATCGCCTTAATTTTTGCTTCCTCGGTGGGATATATTTTAAAACGCAGATCGGGTGTGGATACACCGAATAGCGTTATTGATAACCTGAATGCTCGTATCAATGCTTGGTGGGTGATGATTGGGATTATCTTTATTGCGAGCTTATTGGGTTTTTATGGCGTGATTGTGCTCTTTTTGATTATTTCATTTATGGGATTGCGTGAGTTTCTTTCTCTATTGAATATTCGTCGAGGCGATCATCTTGCACTCGCAGCCTGTTTTTATGTGATCTTGCCATTGCAATATTTTTTAGTCGCCATTGATTGGTTTAGTATGTTTACTATCTTCATTCCCGTATATGGCTTCTTATTTTTACCTATTCTTTCAGCATTACTGGGTGACCCTGCGAATTTCTTAGATCGTTCTACGAAAATTCAGTGGGCATTGATGATTAGTGTATTCTGTATTTCACATATTCCGGCTTTACTGACACTTGATATCTCAGGTTATGAAGGAAAAAATCTTTTATTAATGATCTTCTTAATCTTGGTAGTACAGTCTAGCGATGTGTTGCAATACGTTTGGGGTAAACTCTTCGGCAAACATAAAATTGCGCCAACCTTGTCTCCATCCAAAACAGTAGAAGGCTTTGTTGGTGGTGTATTAAGCGCAAGTTTATTAGGTATGTTACTTCATTGGATGACACCGTTTAATGCATGGCAGGCGTTTTTAATGAGTATGTTAATTTGCCTGATGGGATTCTTAGGTGGACTCGTGATGTCAGCAATGAAACGCAGTATGGGTGTGAAAGACTGGGGGAATATGATCAGTGGCCATGGTGGTATTTTAGATCGTATGGATTCGCTTTGTTTCTCTGCACCAATTTTCTTCCATGTGGTGCGCTATTTCTGGGCGTAGTTGTAAATCATGAAATAAAAAAAGAGCGGTTAATTAACCGCTCTTTTTTATTATTGACGATAAGTTTCTAAGAATCGTGCCAATTTACCAATGGCTTCTTCTAATTGGCCAGTATAAGGAAGTGTCACTACACGGAAGTGATCTGGTGAATGCCAGTTAAACCCTTTACCATGCACGAGAAGTACTTTCTCTTTACGTAATAAATCGAGCACAAATTTTTCATCACTATGAATGTTGAATTTTTTGATGTCGAGTTTCGGGAACATATACATTGCCCCCATTGGTTTTACGCAGCTAACACCAGGGATTTGAGTGAGCAACTCGTAGGCTTTATTACGTTGTTCAAGTAAACGACCGCCAGGTTGAATAAATTCATTAATGCTTTGATAGCCACCTAATGCCGTTTGAATGGCGTGCTGCATTGGTACGTTTGCACATAAACGCATAGACGCCAGCATATCCAAGCCTTCAATATAGCCTTTAGCATGTTGTTTCGGCCCATTTAAAATCATCCAACCTTGACGGAAACCCGCAACACGATACGCTTTTGATAAACCATTGAATGTAATGGTTAATACATCTGGTGCAAGAGCAGCAATATGATGGTGGATAGCACCGTCGTAGAGAATCTTGTCATAAATTTCATCAGCAAAAATAATCAGATTATTTTCACGTGCAACTTGGATAATTTCTTCGAGTAACTCTTTGCTATAAACCGCACCTGTCGGGTTGTTCGGGTTGATTACTACGATAGCTTTGGTTTTGGCATTGACTTTCGCGCGAATATCATCAATAGCAGGGAACCAACCCGCTTCTTCATCACATAAATAATGTACTGCTTTTCCGCCCGCTAACGTCACAGCCGCGGTCCATAATGGATAGTCAGGCATTGGGACCAATACTTCATCACCATCATTGAGAAGTGCTTGCATGGACATGGTAATCAATTCAGATACACCATTTCCGATGTACACATCGTTTACTGTCGCATCATGAATACCTTTCGATTGATAGTATTGCACGATAGCCTTACGTGCCGAATATAACCCTTTGGAATCGCAATAACCTTGTGCAGAGGGTAGGTTGCGGATAACATCAACTAAAATTTCATCAGGTGCTTCAAAACCAAATGGGGCAGGGTTGCCGATATTCAGTTTTAAAATTTTATTGCCTTCTTCTTCTAGGCGTAAAGCTTCTTTGTGAACCGGTCCACGAATATCGTAGCAAACGTGTTCTAATTTGTCTGATTTCGGAAAAGATCTCATTAATAACATCCTATGATAATTAGATTTTCATTCAAAAATTACGTCTAATTTACGCTTAAATTCTTATCTTGAAAAGATTTAATAAAAAAATTTTTTGAATGTATTAAAGTGCGGTAGAATATGGGCTAATTTTTTGTGTGTTTTATTATTTTTCATGGGCCCTTTAGAACAAGCTAAATCTGAGCTAATTCGCCAGTTTGAAACCTTGGTGACAACTGATCAGCAATCCGCTATTGCACGTCTTCAGACGAAGATGAAATTGGGTGTTGATCTTTTGGCATGGATGAAGGGGCAACTTGTTTATCCACAATTTTATTTACGTTTTCGTGATGAAGATAAAACCGTCGCAGCGGTGGGGAAAGTGCGGTCATTTTCAGATGTGAATTTGGCACAGCAATTTATCCAAGAACACGATTTCCCTTTAGTCGGTGGTTTACAGTTTCAAGGTGAAAGCCAGTTTATTTTGCCTCAAGTTTTAATTGAACAACAACATGGCGAGACTGAGATTTCAGTTTTTGTTGAAACAAATGAGCTTAATCTGGCAAAAGCGGTATTGAATTCATTCGAAAAAACGACCGCACTTTTACCACTTAATCAATTAACCATCGAAAGCATGGTGCCAAAAGCAAACCAAGAAACGTGGTGCGATTGGGTCAATCAAGCACTCAGTCGAATTCGACAAGGGGAATTAACCAAGCTTGTTTTGGCGAATGAAACCGTGTTTGGTCTTCAGGGTGAGTTAAACGGAAAAGATTTTCTTGCAGCAAGCCAAGCAAAAAATAGTGGTTGTTACCATTTTTTATGGGCAGATAATGCTGAACACTGTTTTGTAGGTTCGACGCCTGAACGCTTATTCGCACGAGATGATCGTCAGTTATTTACGGAGGCGCTTGCGGGCACAGCACCTGTTAGTGATAATCCAAGTGAAAATGATGAACGTGCGAATTGGTTATTAAATGATGAAAAAAACCTCAATGAAAACTGGTTGGTGGTTGAAGATATTTCACAAAATATCAGTCACTTAGTGGAACAAATTACCGTTGATGATGTCGCATTAAAGTCATTACGCAAAGTGCAGCATTTGATTCGAAAAATGCAAGCAAAATTGACCGCACTTTGTACGGATGCCGATTTACTGAAGGCGATTCATCCAACGGCAGCAGTATCAGGTTTACCACAGCAACAAGCGAAGAAAGCTTTGGCTGAAATAGAAACTTTTGATCGTCGTTGGTATGCTGGAACATTAGGTGTGATGAGTCAACATCTCTCAGAATTTTGTGTCACCATTCGTTCGGCTTTTATTGAAGAAAACCAAGTACGTGTATTTGCTGGCGCGGGGATTGTGGAAGGCTCACAACCTGTAGAAGAGTGGTTAGAAATTGAACGTAAAGCGGCAGGGCTGATTTCCCTGTTTGCAGAGAATAACGGAGAATAAGAAGAATGTCTGTAAGCGTATTTAATCGTTGTTGGTCAAAGGTGATCTTAGAAACCTTGGTTCGCCAAGGCGTGAGTCACTTTTGTATTGCGCCAGGTTCACGCTCAACACCTTTAACGCTAGAAGCTGTGCGTTTACAAAATGCTTCTCGTGCAACGTGCCATAGTCACTTTGATGAACGTGGTTTAGGCTTTTTTGCGTTGGGGATTGCAAAATCTACTCAAGCGCCTGTTGCCGTGATTGTCACCTCGGGTACTGCAGCAGCAAATTTATATCCTGCGATTATTGAAGCTCGTCAAACAGGCGTGAATTTAATTATTCTTACCGCTGATCGCCCACCTGAATTATGGGAGTGTGGGGCGAATCAAGCTATCGTGCAACAAAATATGTTTGCCGATTACCCAGTGGCAAGTGTCAATCTACCGAAACCTCAGGCAGATTATGCGGCAAAATGGTTAATTTCTACGTTAGAACAAGCTTGCTATAAACAAAAACAACAACCAGGCGTGGTGCATATCAATGTGCCTTTTGCAGAGCCACTTTATAATGCGCAAGAACAAGAAATTGACAGTCATCCTTGGTTAATGCCAATTCAACGTTGGTTAAGTCAGCCTAAAAATTGGGTCGATCATCAACCATTACAGCAAGAAGTGTTAATGCACGAGAATTGGGATACTTGGCGTACAAAACGTGGTGTGATTGTGGCAGGACAATTGACACCTGAACAAGCGATGGGCATTAACTCATGGGCAAATACCATGGGCTGGATTTTGCTTACGGATATTCAATCAGGTGTAGAACCTCTCATGCCTTATGCAGATATTTGGCTAGCAAACCAAACGGTGAAGCAAAAATTACTTCAAGCTGATATCGTGATTCAATTTGGTTCTCGTTTTATCAGTAAACGGATTAACCAATTCTTAGCGGAATTCCAAGGCGAATTTTGGGTGGTGGAGCAAAGTCAAAATGCAGTTGATCCAAACCACCATACGCAAACTCGCTTTAACGCCAAAGCTCATCATTGGTTGCGTGCACACCCGCCATTGCGTCAAAAGCCTTGGTTGCTCGAACCTCTGGCACTTTCAAAATTCTGTGCAACCTTTATCGAACAACAAGTCGGTGGCAATCTTAATGAAGCCTCATTAGCACATCATATTGAGCGTGTTTTACCTTACAACGGTATTTTGTTCTTAGGAAACAGTCTTTTTGTGCGTTTGGTTGATGCGTTAACCAAATTACCTGAAGGGTATCCGATTTATACCAACCGTGGTGCAAGTGGAATTGATGGCTTATTAGCCACGGCTGCAGGTATCGGTATCGGTGCCGATCAACCTGTGGTGGCCATGATTGGCGATACGTCTGCGCTTTATGATTTGAACTCTTTAGCCTTATTTAAGAATGTCACTCAACCAACTATTATTTTTGTGATCAACAATAATGGTGGCGCAATCTTTGATATGTTGCCAGTGGATGAAGAGGTGAAAGAGCAGTTCTATCGCTTGCCACATAATGGTGATTTCTCTCAAGTCGCCGCAATGTTTGGTTTAAAATATGCTTTACCTTACACTTGGGCAGATTTAAGCTCCGTGTTAAAACAAGCTTATACTCGCCGCCGTGCGACATTAATTGAAATCAAAACAAATCCAAGTGATGGCAGCGCAACCTATAAGCGCTTGATTGAACAAATCAGCCACGCGGTGATTGGTGAATAATTTTTTTCCCCTCTTATATAGAGGGGATTTCTTTATATGGCATTATTATGATGAATCTTGTTTTTCTCCATGGCTTATTAGGTACGAAATCAGATTGGCAAAAAGTCATCGAAAATCTACCGCACTTTCGTTGTCTCTCTCTCGATTTACCGTTTCACGGTGAGAATAAAGCTGTTGCCGTTGAAGATTTTGAGCAAACCGCTCAGTGCCTTGAAGAACAAATTCAACATCTCATAAAAAATGAGCCTTATATTTTAATCGGTTATTCACTTGGTGGACGAGTCGCACAATATTATGCACTGCACGCGAAAGTGAAAATAGGGCATTTAAAGGCAGTCATTTTAGAAGGGGCGAATTTAGGTTTACAATCTGAACAAGAAAAACAAAGCCGTCTAGTCAATGACAACATGTGGGCTGAGCGTTTTTTCCATGAAAAGCCTGAAACCGTGCTCGAAGATTGGTATCAACAACCTGTTTTTTCTCATTTAAATGAACAGCAACGTAAGGCATTAATTGAAAAGCGAAAAGCCAATTGTGGGGCAAATATTGGTCATATGTTATTAGCCACTAGTCTTGCTAAACAGCCTGATTTTCGCGAGAAAGTGCGGTCAAGTTTGCTGCTATTTTTTTATTTTTGTGGTGAACGAGATCAGAAGTTTCGTCAAATGGCAGAGAATAATCAACTTGATTTAACGCTTATTCCTGACGCTGGTCATAATGCACATTTAGAAAATCCGACATATTTTGCTGAAAAAATCGAAAATATCGTATTAAAAATTGCTCAACCTTAAGGGAAATGCTAGGATTTAGCCCTTTCATTTTATTTGACTCTTAAGGAAGCAAAATGTCCTCACAACTTCGTAATGATCCACTTAAGGTTGCTTTAGCCTCTATGGTGGGTACCGCAATTGAATTCTTCGATTATTATATCTATGCCGCTGCGGCAGTATTAGTTTTTAACACGCAATTCTTCCATAGTGGCGATCCGCTTTCAGATGATTTGCTTTCTCTTTCGACATTAGCCTTAGCGTTCTTTGCTCGTCCAATTGGCTCAGCTTTATTTGGGCACTTTGGTGACAAGATTGGTCGTAAGAAAACCTTGGTCGCCTCTTTGGTTTTAATGGGCGGATCGACGGTCGTTATCGGTTTATTGCCGACTTATTCTCAAATTGGTATTTGGGCACCGATTTTGTTATGTATTTGCCGAGTCGGTCAGGGTATTGGTCTTGGTGGTGAATGGGGCGGCGCTGCTTTAGTGGCAACAGAAAATGCGCCAGAAGGAAAACGTGCTTGGTATGGTACATTCCCTCAATTAGGTGCGCCAATAGGTTTATTTGTGGCTAATGCGACCTTCTTCTTAGTGAGCTATTTCTGGGGGCAACAAGCCCTTGTTGAGTGGGCATGGCGTATCCCGTTTGTTTCTTCTTTAGCCTTAGTTTTAGTTGGGTTGTATGTTCGTTTAACTTTACATGAGAGCCATGTCTTCGTTGAAGCGGAAGAAAAAGGGAAAAAATTAAAAGCACCAGTGAGTGTGGTATTCACTAAACACTTTAAACCAATGGTGATTGGTACATTTATCATGGTGGCAACCTATTCCTTGTTCTATATTATGACCGCCTTTGCTCAAGCGTATTCTCGTACACCGGCAACCCTTTCAGAAGCGGGCTATCCTATGGGGTTAGGCATTCCTGCCAATACCTTCACGGGATTACTTTTAATGAGTGCGATTGTTTTTGCGATTTTTATTAGTATTTCAGGTCTTTATGCAGATAAAATCGGTCGTCGCAAATGGTTAATTTGGACAACAGTCAGCATTTTAATTTTTGCATTATGTATGCCATTATTCCTTGGAAATGGTACACCGGCTTCTGTATTTGCTTTCTTAGTAATTGGTATGGCATTAATGGGCATGACATTTGGCCCAATGGCGGCGTTATTACCTGAATTATTCCCAACGGAAGTACGCTATTCTGGCGCTTCTTTAGCCTACAATATTGCATCCATTATCGGGGCAACCATTGCGGCAATGATTTCATTAAAAATCAATGCGCTCTATGGCTTAATGGGCGTGGGGATTTATTTAGCCATTAATGCATTCTTAACCTTGTTAGCATTATTAGCCTCAAAAGAAACGAAAAACGTCGATTTAACGCAAATCTAGTGACAAATTGATAATGAAAAAGCTGATGTGAATAACATCAGCTTTTTTATTTATTGAAAGGAAGTAATAAAAAAGAGCGTATTGCTACGCTCTCAGATTATAAAAGTGCGGTTAAAAAACAGTATGTTTTTATGAAAAGAATTAATCTTCACCCCATACTTCTTTAGCAATTTCTTCAACGTAACGGACTTTTGCCCATTGTTGCGCTTCCGTCATGATATTCCCTTCTTCTGTTGACGCAAAACCACATTGTGGGCTTAAGCAAAGCTGTTCAAGTGGAACATATTGAGTCGCTTCTTCAATGCGTGCTTTAATAGCCGTTTTATCTTCTAATTCAGGGAATTTTGAACTGATTAAGCCTAATACCACGCGGCCTTTGTGTGGGTTATTGGCAAAGTGTTTTAATGGCTCAAACCCACCAGAACGTTCGTCATCATATTCAAGGAAATAGCCATCGTATTGGGTTTGACCGAATAACGCATCCGCAATAGGATCGTATGCGCCGGTTAATAAATAGGTTGAACGGAAATTGCCACGACAAACATGCGTTGTGATAACCATATCTGCTGGTTTAGCGGCTAATACAACTTGAATATTTTCAAGGGCTTGCGCTTTATCTGCTTCAAATTCTGGTTTTAAGTGATTATTACAGAGTGAACCCCAATACACATCATCAAATTGTAAATAACGGCAACCCGCATCGTAGAAAGCTTTGATCGCATCTTTATAAGCTTGTTGAACATCTTTGGCAAATTCTGCACGCGTCGCATAAACTCCTGTATCCCATTGAATTGGATACATTAATTGATTCGGACTTGGAATGGTATATTTTACGATGCCACGATCCCCAACAATGTCTTTTAATTTTTTGAAATGTTCGATAAATGGATGGTTTGGATTCCAAGATACTTTACCGCAGCAGCGAGTATTGTAAGGTTTGGTTTCCACACCATTAAATTTATAACCATGTTCAGGGTGATAACCTTCGATGCCATTTAAGTTTTCTAAGAAATCAATATGCCAAAATGCACGGCGATATTCTCCATCCGTGATGACTTGAATACCTGCATCTAACTGAGCTTGTACTAATTTTGCAATTTCTTGATCTTCAACTTCTGTTAATTGTTCACGCGAAAGTTCACCTGCTGCAAATTTTGCACGGGCTTCTTTTAAAGGTTGAGAACGCAAGTATGAGCCCACAGTATCAGCGTGAAAGGGAAGTGTTTTTGATGTCATGTTTATATCCTTCTTTTCATTTTAGTATGATGATTTTAACGTAAGGATATTTCATGATCAAAGTAATGATTTTTCCATTCATGATGAAAATAATTAATGCAGAGAAAGATTAGCTTTCAGCAATCCCCATCGCACAAACTGCTGCAGAACTCCATGCCCATTGGAAATTGTAGCCGCCTAACCAGCCGACAACATCCAGCACCTCACCGATAAAATAGAGACCTTTAATCTTTGTGGCTTCCATAGTTTTGGATGAAATCTCATGAGTATCAACGCCACCCATTGTGACTTCAGCCGTTCGATAGCCTTCAGTGCCATTAGGAATGAATTGCCAATTGTGGATTAAATTCTCTAAATTTTCTAACCGCACTTTACTTAAGTTTGCAATCACTTCATCTTGAATCAGACCTTGTTCTAACCAAAGTTCGACTAATTTTTTCGGCAATAAACGACTTAATACGGTTTTAAGCTGCAATTTCGGCGAAGATTGACGCATCTCATCTAGGTGATGACGAATATCGTTATAAGGTAATAAATCTAAATGAATGCTCTCACCCGGTTGCCAATAATTGGATATTTGTAAAATAGCAGGGCCTGATAAACCACGATGGGTGAATAACATTTGATGAGTAAAGGTTTTGTGCTGATTCGTTGCAGCCACATCTAATGAAACGCCAGAGAGTGCCGAGTAGAATTTGTCACTTTCTCGCCATGTGAATGGCACAAGGCTTGCACGCGGAGGAATCACATTTAATCCAAACTGTTCTGCAATTTGATAGCCAAAAGGCGAGGCGCCCAAGCCAGGCATGGAGAGCCCGCCTGTAGCGATAATCAAATTCTGGCATTGCCATTCAACCGCATTTACCTTTAATTTAAACCGCACTTTAGGGTTGTTTTCAACCGATTCAACATCACTCACTTCGCTGCGTAGTTGAATGTGAACACCGTATTTGTCACATTCTGCTCCGAGCATCTTCACAATATTTTCTGCACCGTTATCACAAAATAACTGACCTAATTCTTTTTCGTGGTAAGGAATGCCATACTCAGCGACTAAAGCAATAAAATCCCATTGTGTATAACGTTTTAAGGCGGATTTGACGAAGTGTTTGTTCTGGCTGATATAACGGCCAGACGTAATTTCCATATTGGTGAAATTACAGAATCCACCGCCAGACATTAAAATTTTTCGGCCAATTTTCTTACCATTATCAAAAATAGTGGCTTGTTTGCCCAGTTTGCCTAACTGGGCGGCACAAAATAAGCCGGCGGCACCGGCTCCAATAATGATATTTTCTGAATAGCGACTCATAATTTATTGTGATGCTTGCCCTTTTTCAAAATAGTCTATCATTTTGATTCGTTGGATGACAGTTCGGCGATCCACGACAGAATTGCCAGAATCCAATAATTGCTGCCAATAGGCTTTGGATTGTTCTGGTTGATGATTTTTAAAGGCTTCAGTCGCTAATAAGGTGAGAACTGAAATTTCATTTTTATCCTGTTTTAAGGCTTCATCCATTATTTGTTGGATTTCAGGCGTGATAGTTTGGCCCGCTTGATAATAAAGTGCGGTCGCTTTTAAGCCTAAAATAGCGGGTGTTGTCCCAGAGATTTTTTCTGCATTCCCGTAGGCAATCAGTGCATGATCAAATTCATCATTTTGCACATAGGCTTCACCTAGTTGAATCCAAAGGTCAGGGTTATTCACATCAGCTCGAATTTTGTTTTGAATTTTGAGTACCACATCTTCTTTTTGATGCACCATTGGCGTATCCGTTTTTTTATTGGCGAGCTCAATCATCTCTTTTTCGCCTTGTTGAACTCGCTCAAAACGATCAAGGGAGAAGTAATAACTTAAAGGAAGAATCAATAAGATTGCAAAGACCCAAATGGCGGATTTGGTTTCAAATTTGACCGCACTTTTTTCTTCTTTAGGGGCAGTATGAGGTTGATTTTCGAGTTGTTTTGGTTCGCCTTCTGATTTTTTAGTAGAAAATAAAATTAATGCAAAAGCACCAATTAATAACAAAATAGGCAATAGCCAGAGTAGTGCGGTATTCCATTGGAAAGGTGGCTTATAGTTCACGAAATTACCGAAACGAGCTGTCATCGTGTCGATAATTTGCTGATTTGTTTTTCCTTCATCCACCATTTTATAGACTTCAATGCGTAAGTCATAAGCAATCGGTGAATTAGACTCAACTAAGTTTTGATTCTGACATTGTGGGCAGCGTAAGGATTTTGCCAGTTCAACAGCACGAGTACGATCGGCTTGGTTTTTAAACGCATAGGTATCCACCATTTCTGCGTGAGCAAAAAGGGCGAAAGTCAGTAAAAGTGCGGTCAGAAATCGGGTTAATTTTTTCATTTTACTTTTTAGTTAATTCATCAAGTTTTGGTTTGATCTCAGTGAGCCACGTTTCGCGATCCATATAACCGGAATGGCGATAACGGATCATGCCGTGCTCATCGACAACATAGGTTTCTGGTGCGCCATCTACGCCCAATTGCATCGCAAATTCACCACGGCTATCGTCAATAGTGAGTATGAACGGATTGCCCATACGTTCGAGCATCGCAATGCCATTTTGAGGTTTGTCACGATAGTCGATTCCAACAATGGGCACTTCTTTTGAAATTTCCATCAAAAGAGGGTGTTCTTGTTGGCAATAGCCACACCAACTTCCCCACACGTTGAGTAGGAAAGGTTTCTTTGGAAAATCTCTCGGGCTGACAATTTGACTCGGTTCAAGTAAATTCGCTTGATAGAATTCCGGCACAGGCTTATCAATGAGTGCTGAGGCAATTTGTTTTGGATCTTTGTGTAAGCCAACAAAAAGCAGTAAGCAAATGCTCAATAACAAAATCAGTGGTAAAAACAAAATAAACTTTTTATTCATCACGTTTTCTCTTCAAATTGATGGCTGAACATAATGCGCCAAGTGCCATTAAAATGCCCCCGAGCCATAACCAGCGAATAAGCGGTTTGTAATGTAAGCGGAATGTGAATTCACCTTTGCCTAAGTTATCGCCCATAACAATGTATAAATCGCCCCAAAAGCCTGCATCTAAGCCCACTTCACTCATGGTCATGGTGCGAACATCATAATAACGGCGCTCCGGTACAATTTCTGCGTAAGGTTTGCCTTGTTCTGACACACTAAAGAAAGCGACTTCGGCGGTAAAGTTGGGACCTATTTCATTGGAAAAACGATCGTAGTGGAATTCAAATTGGCCTAATTGTTGGCTTTGTTGTGGCGCAAGTCTAACACCTAATTCACTGCCAAAGTAACTACTCATCACGGCGCCCATCGTGGCAATCGCCACACCGCAGTGTGCAAGAATCATCCCAAAATAGGCAAGTCTTACTTTTGCCCAATTTTGCCATAAGGTGACGAATAATACCCAGATAGCAAGGGTGAGTAATACATAAGCAAAGAAATGGAAACGTAATGCGCCATCATTTTGCAGCGCATTCCAAATCATGCCATAAGCAATTACTGCAGCGGGAATAAGTAATAACAGACGTTTGATAAAGCGTTTTTTGTCTGATTTAAACCAGTTTAAGCAAAGTGTAGCCGCCATCGAAAAAAGCACTAACGTGAGTAATGGCAAGAAAATACTATTAAAGTAAGGCGCCCCCACAGAAATACTGCCCCAATTCATGGCCTGGAACAGCATTGGATAGAAAGTGCCTAAGAATGTGCTGACGGTTGCCACGGTCAATACGATATTTAAGCCTAAAATTGCCCCTGTTTTAGAAATAAGCGGAAATTTGACCGCTCTTTCATTGGTATTTGTGCGTAGGGCAAATAAACTGAGTGAGCCGACAGTCAATAAGAAGAAAATCAGTAATAGCACATAACCACGGGAGCTATCTAAAGCAAAAGCATGAACAGAGGTTAATGCACCTGAACGGACAATAAATGTGCCTAATACACTGAATGCAAAAGCGAGTAGAGAAAAGAGTATTGTCCAGTAGCTAAACATGCCTTGTTTTTCAGTCACCATCAAGCTGTGTAGCAGTGCGAGTCCCAATAACCATGGCATAAGTGAGGCGTTTTCTACTGGGTCCCAGAACCACCAGCCGCCCCAGCCTAATTCATAATATGCCCACCAGGCACCGAGTACGATCCCTAAGGTTAAGAATAACCAAGAAACGAGCACCCAAGCTCGCATAGCACGAGCGATTGCTTGTGCAGAACGATTAAAGATTAAGGCAGAAATGGACATGGCAAAGTTAACGGCAAAGCCCACATAACCCACATATAACAGTGGTGGATGGAAAATTAAGCCAATATCTTGCAGCATTGGATTAAGATCTCGCCCTTCTGCAGGGGCAGGAAATGTACGTCCAAATGGGTTGGAGTAGAACAAAATGAAAATAGCAAACCCAAGACAAATTAAGCCGAGTAAAGACAGAGTTTGCGCAGAAAAAGTGCGGTCATTTTTGCGAGAGAAAAAGGCAAAAGCCACCAACCAAAGACTTAATGTGAAAAGCCAAAATAAAATGGAGCCTTCATGTCCGCCCCAAGTAGCGGCGACTTTGAAAAATGTCGGTAGTTGAGAATTGGAGTGCGCTGCCACGTATTCCAATGTGAAATCATCGGTCGCAAAAGAGTAGGCGAGAATACCGATGGAAACGCTTGTAAAAATACCGAAGCAATAACTTAATCCCCAAGCTGTATTGGTTAGAGTAGGTTTATTTCGCCAAATACCAATTTGCGGCACGATGGAAAGTAAGAGCGCCGCAGTGGTGGCGAAGAGTAATGAGAGAAATCCGAGTTCGGGAAGCATAGTATTCTTCAGTATTAAAGGTTGTATTTTACAAAATGAGGTTGATTTTAAGCATGAAAAACATACGTAAAATTAACCGCACTTTAGTCTTCTAAATAAACAAAAGGCGTATTGTATACGCCTTTTGATTAAATAAGAAATTTATCCTTACGCAACGGTAAGTTGTCCTGCATACAAGATGAAGTAACGTAAGCAGAGAACCCCGATTAAGTCGAAGATTGACACAAGGATAATAAAGTTCTTGTTGTATTTTAAACTGTCTTTTGCTGCAAGGTTCGCAAGTAGAGGAATGATGATACCAATTAAGAATACCCCAATCCAGAACACTGCACCCCAGAAGCCGGAAAGTGCATTGTGTAATGCAACGACTTTCTGACCACCACCGAAGTGTAGACCAACAAAGAAACAGATTAATAAACCAAGTTCAGTTACCATAATTGGCACTTCAAATTTGTGAATGAAGTGTGATTCATGGCTATCACCTTTTAATTTACCTGCAATGAGGATAAATAAGAAGGTTGCAGCGATACCTGAAGAGGTACCTGAAGCCAAGAATAACGCTGGTAGAACAGGGTTATTTAACATTGGGTAACTGATCAATGCTGAAAGTAAGAAACCGGTATAAGCCCCTAGCACAGCGGCTAAAATGAAGAGAATGACTTCTACAGGACCAGTTAAACGTTCTAATACATTGATAATTTTACCGACAAAGCCAAGTTTTGGCATAAAACGTTGGATGAGCGCCATGATATCTTCTTTGAAGATAACCGCACACCAACATACCAAGAACAGCATATAAACTTGGAATAACATTACCCCCATAGACATTACAGAGTTGAATTGATAGTTAAACATCAATTTCCAGAATGTCCAAGGACGTGCCAAGTGGAAAATTAACAGGGTTAAACCAATTAATGTTGGCACAGAACCTAAAACGGCGGCTGCTCGGATAATCCAGTTTTTGCTAGGATTTTCTAATTTGTTACTGCGTTTATAAGCAATCGCTAATTGTACCGCACCGGAAGAAATACCAAGTAAGAACAAATAGATAGCGATTGTTGAATCCCACACCAAATTAGGTGTGTGAAACGGAACAGGATAATCTAATGTCATCTTCTTGGCTCCCCGTGTTGGAATGGAATATGGTAAAGATTTGGTTGAGTACCTAATTCCACTTTCGTGCGATAAACCGGTTTTTCTTTCACTTTGCGGGAAACTGCACTGCTTGGATCATTCATATCACCAAAGGTTAATGCTTTGGTTGGGCAAGCTTCTACACAAGCAGGTTGTTTGCCAGCTGCTAAGTTTGTATCGCGACAGAAGTTACATTTATCCGCAGTACGGTGTACTGGGTGAATGAAACGTACGCGGTAAGGACAAACTGCAATACAGTATTGGCAACCTACACAAAGATCTTTATGCACATCTACGATACCTGTTTCAGGATCAATAAATGATGCACCGGTCGGACAAACTGCCACGCAAGGGGCGTTTGTACAGTGTTGGCAAGATTGACGGAAAAACTCGTATTCTTGATTTGGGAATTCGCCGTAAGGTTCACTACGGAGAATTTCCAAACGTGAAACGCCTTCAGGAACGTGGTTTGTTTCACGACAAGCATCCATACAAGCGGTACAGCCGATACAAGCTGTTTCGTCGTGTACCATTGCATAGCGTTTCGGTTTATCCGCCTTTTCCTCTTTCGCTAAAGAGGTAACTGATGTCCCCGTCATAAGGATTAATGCCCCCATGCCGGAAACAAAGTTTCGGCGTGAACAAGCTGTCATTATTTATCCTTTTGTTCGGTTGATTGCGTTTGTGATTGTGCGTCTTTTGCCGCTTTGCGTTTTTGTTGTTCGCCGTGGCAATCTACACAAAGTTTCACACGATTTTTCGGTTGAATACCTTTCATCGCATCATCTTTCGGGTGTAATGTGTGGCAGCTTGCACAAGGCAATTTCATTGCGTGAACATCGTGCGCCCAAAGTTTTTCACGAAGTTTTGCAGGTTGGTGACAAGCAAAACAAACTTGGTTTTGTTCTTGCGCGGTATACATTGGTTTTTTATCACCAAAGATATCGCCATCAAAACGCATCACATCTTTTGCACCACGACGGTGATCTTCCGAAATATTACCGTGACAGTTTACACAGTTAATCGGTTTACCGGTGTTAGGGCTTTTTTGATTTAAGTGTGTGCCGTGGAATTTACCAAAGTGTAATTCACCACCAGATTGATCTAAAGTTTGGTTTTTATCAACTTGGTCAAATTTGTGACATTTCGCACAATATTGGTTTGGATCTCGTTGGTTATCCAATTGTGGCTCATAAGTGATTTGAGAGGCCGGTGTTTTTGCCATCTCTTCCGCACTTGCAGCCATTGGCATTGCCGCAAGCATTGCAAGCAATGCAAGGGATTTAGCCGATTTGCTGATTAAAGAAGTTAAATTCATTCTGATTACCTCAAATATATGGTTAAAAATGACCGCACTTCGACACTTTAGTTACAAAGTGCGGTTCTTTTTTTATTGTTTTGTTGCGGTATCTTCAGCTAATTTGCCATTGGCTTTCGCTTCTTTTACCCATTGAGGTACAACAGTTTCTAAGAATTCTTTTTTCGCTTTACGTTCTTTCTCGATATCAATACCCATTACTTTCCATGCTTTATCAGCTGTAGAAATATCTGGTACTTCAACCGGAGTTTTCACGCCATGTTTAGTTAAGATTGCTGCAAGTTTAGCACGTGCATCCGCTGCTTTGTCGATACCAGAACCTAATACGCGAAGCATTACATCCGGTGCGTGCATGTGACCACCGTGGCTTGCTGCTGCGTAGTCCCAACGCCATTGAGCGTGACGGATATCCATTAAAGCAGGTTCCATTTCTTCTTTAGTTGCACCAGCATCCCATGCTGCTTTCGCTTCAAAGTGAGCACGAACAACTTGATCTTCTAAACGACCCATTACATCTTTCACTTCTTTTTTACGTGAAGCAACGATGTCTTTAAGTTTTTCTTTGCTTTGATCGTGACAGTTTGCACATGTGGTATCAAATGCATCGAATGGGTTTTGGATTTGGTGGTCGGTGTAAACTTTACCATCTTTACCTTGTACTTTAGGCATGTGACAGTCGATACAAGTTACGCCGTTTTTACCGTGCATACCTAAAGACCAAATTTCAAAGTCAGGGTGTTGCGCTTTTAACATTGGTGCTTTAGAAAGCGAGTGAGTCCAGTCACTGAAGCCGATATCATCGTAGTATTTTTCGATGTCATCAACAGTTTGACCGTTGTTCCACGGGAAGGTTACTTGTTTTAAGTCGCCTGCGAAGTAGTATTCAACGTGACAGTTTGCACAGATTTCAGCACGTTTTTCAGTGCGAGCAGCTGTGTTAAAGCTTAAGTTAGCTTGTTCTTTACCTTCAGCTTTTGCTTTTGCTTGAAGTGCATTATTTAAGTGATCTAATGCACGAAGAACGTGTGGACGAGCAATACGTAATGCAGGTTTGCCTTCAGCAAAGTCTTTAGAGGTCGTATCGTGACAGTCAGCACAACCGATCGAGTTGACAATTTCTGGTCCACCTTTAGCCCATTTGGCACCAAAGTAACCATCTTCACCCCATTCTGCAATTAAACGAGGAACGTCTGGACCTTTACAAGTCCAACATGCCATTGGTTGTGGGCCATCATTTGCATTTTTGGGCGCACCAGTACGTAAAATATTACGTACATCTTCTACTGCATAAACGTGACCACGAGGTGCGTTATATTCTTTTGCAAAAGAATAGCCGCCCCATAACACGATTAAACGAGGATCTTGTTCGTCGGCGTAGATAATTTTGTCACCTTTTTCAGTCGCTTTCCACGAATTGAATTGGCTAGGATATTTCTCAGCAAATTTTTCATTCACTGCTTCGATTTTTAAATTAGGGTTTGGTGCTTCCACAGGTTGGTCAACAGGCTTATATACCATTTCAGCCATCGCTGAGTTGTATACACCTAAAGCTGCGAAAGAAGTCGCCAAAACGAGGCTTTTTCTCAATGCGTTCACGATAATCACTCCATTAGGAAAGAATAAAAAAACAATTTAAAATGCGAACAATTCCTATTAAGCTTTTGAATTCACTCATAAAAATGGCTCAACGCAAGCATAAGATACCAAAAAGTAGTAGTTTTTATACGGTTTTTTTTCAAAAATTTGAGGTTGATCAAACTTTAAAATAAAAATACTCACAAAGGGGTATATTGAGTGTTGGGGAAGTGGTAGAGGAAGATATCCAGAAAGAGGAAAAAGTGCGGTCGATTTTCATCGTGTTTTTTACTTGTTTGAGAGAGGTTAAACCCTTGTGATTAGCCCATCCTGACTACTTTTTTAATGTTCGGTTTTTACGCAAACGTTAAAATGTAAATTTTTTGTAAAAAACAGTGTAAAAAGCAAACATTTACTTGATCTTATGCTTCGCTCCTATATACTCCAAGAACTTTATTATTTACTTGCTTAGTTTGCATTATTTTAGCTTCGCAACAACTTATTGGCCTATTTGTTTGGGAGAACCTTTTTATGAACAAAGTATTTAAGATTATTTGGAACAAAACGACACAATCTTTTGTCGTGACATCAGAATTAGCGAAAGGGGCAGTAAAAGCCTCTTCAAACTCAGAACAACGTGTAACAAGCGAAACACGTTTATCTTCTCTTTTTAAACTTTCAGCATTTGCACTTTCTTTATCTGCAGTGATGATGCCGGCGCAAGCGAACGTGATTGTGGGGGGATGGAAGCAATGCGCCTACAAATGTACATCCTTTTAGTATTGCGGTTGGGAACAGTGCCACATCAGCAAGCGGTGGAAGTACTACCGCTATTGGTTATGGCGTAAATGGTCGTTATGACAATAGTGTGCTGATTGGTGATGGCACAGGAAATTATGGTGGAACAACGGGTAGTCGTAATATTCTCATCGGTCAAAATGCTCAAGTTGGTGATAGCACTTCTGTTGTACGAGTAAACCAGTCTATTGCTATTGGAGCTGGTATTAGAGCTGATAAAGCAGCTACATTTGGTGGTAATTCTATTACTGAGGGTGCATGGGCTCGAGGCGATCAATCAATTGCGATTGGCGGTAATGTTATTTCTTATGGTAATGCATCGGTTGCGATTGGTGGGGATGATACTGATAAAGCAGCGGCTACACAAACGACTTATATCAATACTAATGGCCAAGATAAAACGGGAACGGTTCAACAAGCATTTAAAGATTTAACTGGAGGGGATCTTCAAACTCCCCGTTGGATGAATACGATTGCTGGTGAGGCTGCTGTATCATTAGGAACAAAAACAAAATCTGGGGATCTTTCATTAGCATTAGGTTCATTGGCTGCAGCGCAAAAAACGAATGCTGTCGCTGTTGGTACAGGAGCTAATGCAACTTTTGCAAACTCTGTTGCGATTGGTGGCGGTTCTGCGACGGATAAAGCGGGGGTTGCCTATACTACTCGTACTATTTTAGGGACAACTTATACTTGGGCTGGTGGTGCTGATACTATCGCGGGGGACGTTGTTTCCATTGGTAAAAAAGGCTATGAACGTCAACTCATCAACTTATCACCAGGTGATATTTCTGCAAACTCGACTGATGCAATCAATGGTTCTCAGCTTTATGCTGCGATGGCAGAAATTGAAAAAATTCGTTATTTCTCGGTTAAATCCAATGTAACCGGTAACCAGAATAATACGGGGGCCTCAGGTGTTGACTCTATTGCGATTGGTCCAAATGCGAGTACTTCACCAATATCTGCAGGCTCTATTACGATGGGCTTAAATGCGAGAAGTCTTAATGAGAAAAACATTGCTATTGGGGTAGATGCATATTCAAGTGCTGCTGGCGGTGTTTCATTAGGTAATGGTGCTCAAACTACAAATAATAATTCTACGGCAATAGGTTCTTCTGCAAAAGCGAAAGAAGCTAATGCAACAGCTGTGGGGATGAATGCAACTGCATTAGGTAATCAATCTACGGCGATTGGTTCCAATGCTAATGTAGCTGATGGAGCAAGAGAATCAGTTGCTATCGGTAATAATGCGAGTACAGCAAAAAGTTATAGTTTTGCAGCGGGTCCAAATGCAAAAACAGCAGAGCAATTAAGCGTTGCAATTGGTTTTAATGCCAATGCAACAGGCCTTCATGCTGTAGCTATTGGACCTAATGCAACAACTGGGATAAATGCTTGGAGTACCATTGCAATTGGTAATAATGCTAATGCAACATTAAGACACGGTGTGGCAATTGGTGATAATGCGACTACAAAGGGTGATTTAGCTATAGCTATGGGTACAAATAGTACATCACAATACCAATCTGTCTCATTAGGTGCTGAATCTGCTGCGAATGGTGGTAGCTCGATTGCTTTAGGTGCATCATCTAACGCAACTGTGGGAGGCTCTGTTGCATTAGGTAACAGCACTGTAGCTGGTTCAAATATGTTTGATGCTACATCTTCAGGAGCAACATTTAAAAATGATGCGGGTGTCAATACGACTGTTTCATTTGCTGCAAATTCTTCAGCAATTGGTGGTGCAGTTTCTGTAGGTAAAGCAGGCAATGAGCGCCAAATCCAGAATGTTGCAGCGGGTCGTATCTCAGCGACTTCAACCGATGCAATTAACGGTTCACAACTTTATACCGTATTAAATAACAGTGGCTTTAATGTCCAAGAAAATGGCAACGCTAAATCACGTATCAATAATAATGGTGTAGTGAACTTCAAAGATGGAAACTTAACTACTGCGAATGTGACTGATACCGAAAATGGCACAATTGTGAAATTTGATGTGAATACAACAAATATTACGACTAATACGACGACAGGTAATGCAACAGCTACAAATCCTAATAACATTGCTACGGCAGGCGATGTCACTGACGCAATTAATAAAGTGCGTAACATGCCAATTACTTTCACGGGTAATACCGGAAGTGCGGTCAAAAAATTAGGTGAATCTTTAGGCATTGTAGGTGATGGTACCGATATTACAAGTACAGCCGATGCAAACAATGTGACATTTACGTTAAATAAATCAACAGCCGTTACAGCAGGGGATAATAAGGCTGTAACCAGTGGGGCAGTTGATACAGCCATTAAAGCCATCAACTTGACTACAGCAGGTAATACAGGGGCTGGCGCGGTTAATCTCGCAACACAATCTTTAAATATCACAGGTTCAAATGGTTTAACGACAGTCGCAACTGGCAATGGTATTGAAGTTAAAATTGATGATGCAACTCGTCAGAAAATTGATAGAGAAGTTTCGGCCTCTGTTTCAAATGGTTCAGCTGCAGTTTCTGTTACAACTAACGGCACGACTAAAAATGCGGATGGCGTAGACGTAACAGATTATGCTGTCGATCTTTCTCAAGCAACAAAAGATGATATTCAAAAAGGTGTTGATGCGAATACTACCGTTAACACTAAAGGTTTAACGTTTACAGGTGATACTAAAGAGTCTGATGTTAAGAAATTAGGTGATAAAGTCGCAATTACTGGTGATGATAATATTACCACTGAAGCGAATCCTAATGGTGTTCAAGTTAAGTTAAACAAAGATCTTAAAGTTGATAGCGTCAAGGCAGGTGATACAACCATTAATAACGATGGTTTAACTGTTAACGGTGGACCAAGTGTAACCAAATCAGGTATTAATGCAGGTGACAAAAAAATCACAGGTGTTGCAGCAGGTACCGATGACACTGATGCAGTGAATGTTTCACAATTGAAAGAAGTGAAAGAGATTGCTAACAAAGGTTGGAATCTATCAGTAAATACCGGTGAAAATAAATCTAATATTGCACCAGATGCGACAGTCGATTTAAGAAGTGCTAATGACAACATTCAAATCACTAAAGATGGCAATAATGTAACATTTAAGTTAAATGACACGATTAATGTGACTAATGTTAATGCTACAGGTAATGTAACAGCAGGTGATACAACCATTAATAACGATGGTTTGACGATTACTGGTGGCCCAAGTGTGACTAAATCAGGTATTGATGCTGCAGGTAACAAAATTAGCAACGTGGCAGACGGTAATGTAGCACCGGATAGCAAAGAGGCTGTAAACGGTAGTCAATTATATTCATTAGGCGATACAATCAATAAGAAAATTGATGGTATGGGCTTTAATTTAACGACGAATGGTACTGAGACACCGGCTCTTTCCGAGGCAGATAAACGTATTACTAGCAATGAAACATTTGCAATTAACCAAGGTAAAAATATTCAAGTAACCCAGATTGCAAATGGCTATGAAATTGCTACAGCGAATAACATGACACTAGGCGAAAAAGCAGAGGATGGGAAACCAGGTACTGATGGCTCGTTAGATGTTAAAGGTAAAGATGGTTCTGCTGTTTCAATCAATGGAAAAGATGGCTCAATCGGTCTAGCGGGTAAAGATGGTGCAAACCCACTTACGATTAAGACCGCAGAGGGACCTGCTGGTGTAGATGGTGACGATGCAACTAAGAAACCTCGTTTAAATGTAAACGGTGAAAGTGTTGCTACTTTGGATGATGGCTTGAAGTTTACAGGTAATAATGAAAGTACGGTAAACAAACATAAACTGAATACCTTAGTGAAAATTAAAGGTGAAGGTGTAACAGAAGCACAATCAGCAGACTTTAAATCAGCAGCAGGTAATATCAATGTTAAGGCAGACGGTGCAAGTACATTAGAAGTTCAGTTAGCGAAAGACTTAAAAGGTTTAAATAGCGCTGAATTTAGAAATGCTACAGGTGATGTAACAAAGATCACGCCAGCAGGTGTTGCAGTCAATAAAGCAGATAACTTGAATGAAGATGGTTCAGTTAAAGATCCAAATAAAACTGTATCAATCTCTAATACTGGTGTGAATGCAGGTGGTAACAAAGTCACTAATGTAGCAGATGGTGATCTGAATGCAGATAGCAAAGATGCAATAAACGGTAGCCAACTTTATAAGGCTGTAGCGACCACTAATTTAACACCTAATTCAACAGGAAAAATTGATGCACCTGTAGATCCTGTAGATGGAGCTAAATTGGTGAATGCAACTACTGTTGCAAAAGCAATCAATAATTCTGGTTGGAAGGTCACTGTGAATAAAGACGGTGGTGAAGCTGAAGGTGAAACTGAAACTGGTCAAAAGGTAAGCCCAGGTGATACCGTGACTTATATTGCTGGACAAAATATCAAAATTAAGCAAGCTGGTATGAATTTTACCATTTCAACCACAAAAGATTTGAAAGCTGAAAATGTCACCGCGAAAACAGTTAATACCACCACTATCAACCTTGGCGAAGGTGCTAATTCAACGCCAATTACAGTAGTAAGTGGTAAAGATGCAGCGCCGAATCTTGATGGTAAAACACCAAATCGTATGAACTTTGGTGGTGAAACTATCGCAACATTAAGCGATGGCTTAAAATTTGGCGCAAACGTAGGCGATGTTTACGGTGCGAAATTAAATAGCCAAATCAATGTGAAAGGCGCAGATAGCAACACAAACTGGAGTGAGTTTGATGGTGGCGATAATGTGATGACAAACATTGATAAGAGCGGTAATGTTCGTGTAGGTATCAAGAAAAACCTTAAAGTGGAAAGCGTAACAGCGAATAAATTCACTACGGGTGATACGGTGATTGATGGCAATGGCGTCACCATTAAAAATGGTCCAAGCATGACGAAAAATGGTATTGATGCAGGTAATAAACAAATTACCAATGTTGCACCAGGACGCATTGCAGCAGACAGTACTGATGCGGTAAATGGTAGTCAATTACACGAAGTAAAAGCTGATATGAATAACAAGATCACTAAGTTAAGCGGTCAAGTGAATAAGTTAGGTAAACGTGTAAATGCGGGGACTGCAAGTGCGTTAGCGGCATCTCAATTACCACAGGCAAGTATTCCAGGTAAGAACATGGTATCTGTGGCAGCGGGTAATTACCAAGGTCAAAATGCCGTGGCATTAGGTGTGTCGCGTATTTCAGATAATGGTAAAATCATTATTCGTTTAGCCGGTACTAGCGATACTCAAGGTAAAGTGGGTGTAGCAGTTGGTGCAGGTTACCACTGGTAATTAATCGTAAATAAACAAAAGGCATGGGATTCCATGCCTTTTTTATTGGCAAAAGTGCGGTCGATTTTCATCCTGTTTTTCGTATAATAGAAAGAACTTAACTCGGAGAAGAATATGATTATCGGACCTTATATTAATGCACTGGCGATTATCAGTGGTGCAGTCATTGGCTCGGTGCTCGGTGGACGAATCCCAGAACGTTTACGCACAAATCTAACCTTGATCTTTGGTTTGTGCTCTATGGGCATGGGTATTGTGATGGTGGCGAAAACCATCAATATGCCAGCAATGATTTTATCGGTGTTATTGGGCACGATTATTGGCGAGTTGCTTTTATTAGAGCACGGGATCAATAAGCTTGCCTCATCAGCGAAAGGTCTTGTTGAAAAGATGTTCCCTGATAAACCAAGTAGCATGCATAGCCAAGAAGAGTTCTTATCTAAATTTGTTGCGATTGTGGTTTTGTTTTCATTTAGTGGAACGGGGATTTTCGGGGCGATGAATGAGGGGATGAGTGGTAATTTTGATATCCTCATTGTGAAATCTTTTTTAGATTTTTTCACTGCGATGATCTTTGCCACATCACTCGGCATTTCTGTAGCAAGTATTTTTGTGCCACAAACATTGGTTCAAGTGATCTTAGCTTATTCTGCGGTATTTATTATTCCTTTTGTGACACCTGAAATGCGAGGTGATTTTGCTGCCGTAGGCGGTATGCTAATGATAGCTGCGGGCTTTCGCATTTGTAATATCCAAATGTTCCATGTGGCGAATATGCTGCCAGCTCTTTTCCTCGCTATGCCGATTTCTCATTTCTGGAGTGCCTTTTTCTAAAAAATAGGCGTGTATCACGCCTATTTCTTTTTCTGACAATGAGGGCAATAAAAGCTATTGCGTTGCCCAATAATCATGCTTTCAATCTTAGTGCCGCATTTAGGACAAGGTTTATCTTTATTTCCGTAAACTAACAATTCCTGCGCAAAATAACCGGGGCGACCATCAGGTTGTAAGAAATCTTTTAATGTTGTTCCACCTTGTGTAATGGCTTTTGCTAATACGTTTTTAATCGTTTCAACGAGCAAGGCACATTGGTTTCGCGTGAGGTTTTCGGCTAATTTCATGGGGTGTAAACCACATAAAAAGAGCGTTTCATTGGCATAAATATTTCCTATACCCACGACGATAGCATTATCCATTAAAAAGGTTTTAAGTGCGGTCGATTTTTTGCGTGATTTTTTAAAAAGGTATTCGGCATTAAATTCATCTGAAAGTGGTTCAGGGCCAAGTTTTAGGAAAAGATGAAAGTCGTCTAAGCATTCAGTCCATAGCCATGCACCAAAGCGTCTCGGATCGTTATAACGCAGTAATTTGCCATTATTCATCACAATATCAAGGTGATCGTGTTTATCAATGGGGCTGTCATGAGGCACAATTCGAACGGAGCCAGACATGCCTAAATGACCAATGATATAACCTTTTTCAGTATGAATAATGAGATATTTCGCACGACGAGAAGTATCCAAAATCTTGACATTTTTGAGCGTTGTTAATTCAGGAGAAACCACCCAACGTAATTGGAGTTGGCGCACTACAATTTTTTCAATGGTAAAACCTTTCAAATAAGGGCTGACACCACGCAGGGCTGTTTCGACTTCAGGAAGTTCAGGCATAGATAATCTCAGTAATGAATTTGTGGTATAAAAAAACCCGAACAATGTCGGGCTTTTTTCAAATCAGCAAAATTATTTGATTTTTGCTTCTTTATAGATAACGTGTTTACGCACTACTGGATCAAATTTTTTGATTTCCATTTTTTCAGGCATATTACGTTTGTTTTTATCAGTTGTGTAGAAGTGACCGGTCTCTGCAGTAGAAACTAAACGGATTTTCTCACGAGCGCCTTTAGCTGCCATGTTTTAGCTCCTTAGATTTTTTCGCCACGAGCACGGATTTCAGCTAACACTGCATCAATGCCTTTTTTATCGATAATACGCATACCTTTCGCAGTTAAACGTAAGGTCACGAAACGGTTTTCACTTTCAACCCAGAAACGGTGAGTGTGAAGGTTTGGAAGAAAACGACGACGTGTCGCATTCAACGCGTGTGAGCGGTTGTTACCCACAGCTGGACGCTTGCCTGTTACTTGACAAACTCTAGACATAATAATCTCCAATAATTTAAATATAAGCTCGAGCTTATGGTTCGGATAATGAAGCTTAAAACTAAGCTTGCTTCCTCGTCAGGTCGCAGTATCCGACCCACTTACTATATTAAAGGTCGCAAATTATACTGACTTTATTTTCATTTCTCAAGTCCAAAAGCGATTTTTCCGTCTTTAAATGGAAATGAACGATAAAAAAATCATCAAATTCCAGAAAACTATAACAGATTATGTTCTGCAAAAGAATAGCAAGTCCCTTTGCCGACAATAAAATGATCCAAAATACGAATATCCATTAACTCAGCAGCTTCAATAATTTTTTGTGTAATCATTTTGTCGGAATAGCTGGGTTCTGCGATACCAGAAGGGTGGTTGTGAGCCAAAATTAAAGCGGCTGCATTGCAGTAAAGGCTTTCTTTGATGATTTCACGAGGATAAACATTCGTTACATTAATTGTGCCTAAAAATAACCGCTCTTTTTTAATTAAACGATGTTGATTATCTAAAAATAGCACCATAAAAATCTCACGTTCTTCTTGATGAAGCTCCGCTTGAAGATAAAGTTTTACCGTGGATGTGTCGCTAAATACATGCTCTATCAGTAATTCTTGCTTGAGGTAGCGTTTAGTCATTTCTGTGGTGGCTTGTAGTTGAATAAACTGCGTAATGCCTAATCCTTTTACTTTGCAGAAGGCTTCTTTATCAGCACTTAATAAGGTTCGAAGAGAGCCAAAATGTTGCAACACGTTATGTGATAATGCCATAACAGGGCAGCCTTTGATCCCTGTTCGTAGAAAAATAGCAAGTAATTCATGATCTTCTAAGGCTTCAACGCCATATTTCAACAATTTTTCACGAGGCATTAAGGGGGAGTTTGTCTGCATATTAATTAATGAAAAGAAAAAAGTGCGGTCAATTTTCATGATGTTTTTAAGTATTGCGAATTGTCAGTTTTATTTTTGGTATAGCGATCGCAAAAATAAAATTTTTTATTGGTGAAATTTGAAGTAAAATAGGCGACCTTAAGTTGTTAAGTACTAACACACAAAAACATATTCATTCTATTAAGTCGTAGCGGAGTAGCAAATGAGCTTGAGCGGAAAGCGTATTGTTGTCGGGATTACGGGGGGCATAGCCGCCTATAAAACTATTGAGTTTATTCGTTTATTACGCAAATCTAACGCAGAAGTTCGAGTGGCTTTAACGCCAGCAGCCGCTGAATTTGTCACACCTTTAACGTTACAAGCCATTTCGGGCAATGCGGTTTCTCAATCTTTACTTGATCCTCAAGCTGAATTAGCCATGGGACATATTGAGCTAGCCAAATGGGCTGATGCGATTGTGATTGCACCAGCTAGCGCCGATTTTATTGCGCGTTTAACCGTTGGAATGGCAAATGATTTGCTAAGTACGATTTGTCTTGCGACAAGTGCGCCTATTATGCTCGCACCGGCTATGAATCAGCAAATGTACCGCCAGGTGATTACACAACAAAATTTGACCGCTCTTTCTGCTCGAGGCATTTATTTTGTGGGCCCAAATAGCGGTTTTCAGGCTTGTGGTGATGTGGGGGCGGGCAGAATGTCCGAACCCGCTGAAATTTTTGCGTCGCTTCAATCACTTTTGGCTGTTCAACAAGATTTAGCTGATTTAAGTGTCACTATTACAGCAGGCCCAACACGTGAAGCTATCGATCCTGTTCGTTATATTTCTAACCACAGCTCAGGCAAAATGGGCTTTGCGATTGCTGAGGCTTTTGCTAAACGTGGTGCAAATGTCACCTTAATTGCGGGGCCTGTTAATTTGGCTACGCCGAAAAACGTTCATCGCATTGATGTGACAACCGCCCATGAAATGTGGCAAGCCTCCCTTGAAAGTGCGGTCAAAAATTGTATCTTTATAGGCTGTGCCGCGGTGGCAGATTATCGGGTTGAGGAAGTTGCTGATCAAAAAATTAAGAAAACCAATGATAACGATGAGCTTTCTCTTAAATTGGTGAAAAATCCAGACATTATCGCAAGTGTGGCAAGTTTAGAAAAAGATCGTCCGTTTGTTGTAGGCTTTGCGGCTGAAACGCAAAATGTCGCTGAATATGCGAAGAGCAAACTTCAACGAAAAAATTTAGATATGATTTGTGCCAATGATGTATCGGGTGGACAAGTATTCGGACAAGATCAAAATGCCTTGCAGATCTTTTGGAAAACAGGCGAAAAAGCGTTGCCGTTAGCAGATAAAAATAAATTGGCAGAAGTGTTGGTTACAGAAATTGTTGAGCATTACAACAAATAAAATACATTCAAAATTCGCTGTATTTTGTGACCGCACTTTTGTATTTAAGATTTCTTTTAAAGGATAAATAAGCATGAAAAAAATTGATGTAAAAATTTTAGACAGCCGTATTGGCAACGAATTTCCTTTGCCAACCTATGCAACTGAAGGTTCAGCAGGTTTGGATTTGCGTGCATTGCTTGAAGATGGTATTGAAATTCAACCAGGCGAAACCAAACTTATCCCAACAGGCCTTTCAATTTATATTGCCGATCCGAACCTTGCAGCAGTGATTCTGCCTCGTTCGGGTTTAGGTCATAAACATGGTATCGTATTGGGTAACTTAGTGGGCTTAATTGATTCAGATTATCAAGGTCCATTAATGGTGTCTGTATGGAATCGTGGCCATGAACCGTTCAAAATTGAAGTCGGTGATCGTATTGCACAATTAGTCTTTGTGCCAGTCGTACAAGCGGAATTCAATATTGTCAGCGAATTTACCGAAACTGAACGCGGTGAGGGCGGTTTTGGTCATTCAGGTAAAAAATAGACTATGGTAGAACAATTATCTCTCGTAGAAGTTGATGAGATTGCCGCGGAAATCAAACCGCCAAAAATCGAAAAACGCACGGTAAAAGAACGTCGGCAACAAGTGTTGACGGTGCTTACCCATATGTTGCATTCTGAACGCGGAATGGAGCGTATGACAACAGCGCGTTTAGCGGAAGAAGTAGGGGTGTCAGAAGCGGCACTTTATCGTTACTTCCCAAGTAAAACTAAAATGTTTGAAGCGTTGATCGATAATATTGAAGCGAATTTATTTAGCCGTATTACCACATCAATTCGTAATGAAACCAATACGATGAATCGAGTGCGCGACATTATGCAGATGATCCTCGACTTTGCGCGTAAAAACCCTGGTTTGACACGTATTTTGACTGGACATGCCTTGATGTTTGAAGAGCCGCTTTTACAGGCTCGTGTCGCGCAATTTTTCGATCGTCTTGAAATGCAATTTGTGAATATTTTACAAATGCGAAAATTACGCGAAGGGCGAGGTTTTAATGTCGATGAACGCATTATTGCGGGGCATTTAGTGACCCTTTGTGAAGGGCAGTTTATGCGTTATGTCCGCACAAACTTCCGTTTAGGCGCAAATCAAAGTTTTGAACAGCAATGGCGTTTTCTTGAACCGCTTTTTGCTTAATTGACTTTAGTTGATAAATATATGATTATTCCGTGGCAAGAACTGCCAACAGAAACCTTAGAAAATATTGTGGAAAGTGTGGTGCTTAGAGAAGGTACTGATTATGGTTCACACGAATTTTCTTTAGAACAAAAAAAACAACACCTACTAAACAAGATTCACAATGGAAGTGCAGTGATTGTTTGGTCAGAATTACATGAATCCATTGATATCAAAGATAAAATGGAATTTCTAAAATGAATCAATAGGAGCTTATATGTCAGAAGATGTAGAATTACTTGAAGAACAAAAGTTACAAGACGATGATCAGCAACGCGATCCTGCTCTGGATTGGTTCCTAACCCACTGTCATTTACATAAATATCCGGCAAAATCGACCTTAATCCACGCAGGGGAAGATGCCAATATTTTATATTTCTTAATTAAAGGAACGGTGATGGTTTCATCGAAAGATGATGAAGGCAAAGAGATGATTTTATCTTATTTAGGTGCTGGACAATTTTTTGGTGAAGCGGGTTTATTTGACGAAGGTTCGAAACGTTCTGCTTGGGTAAAAACGAAAACCCCTTGTGAAATTGCAGAAATTTCCTATAAAAAATATCGTCAGCTTATTCAAATTAATCCTGAGATTTTAATGTTCCTTACTTCTCAGTTATCAAAACGCTTGCAGAATACATCTCGACAAGTGACTAACTTGGCCTTTTTGGATGTGGCAGGCCGCATTGCTCAGGCGCTTATGCACTTGGCAAAACAGCCAGAGGCCATGACTCATCCTGATGGTATGCAGATTAAAATTACGCGTCAGGAAATTGGTCAAATGGTGGGCTGTTCACGTGAAACCGTAGGGCGAATAATTAAGATGCTGGAAGATCAAAATCTAATTCATGCGCACGGTAAAACCATTGTGGTTTACGGCACTCGATAGCAAAAATAACCGTCTTTAATAAGACGGTTATTTTGTTTTTGTTACATTGATGTGATAGTTGAAATGACTTTGTTAATTTTTATACGAAAAGCGAAAAAATACTTCTTTTAGTGCAATATCTTAATTGACAAAATAGCGGAAGACTTCTATCATACCACTGCCTTCCAATGTAGTTTCTTTGGAAGTCAGGATTGGTCTCCTGAATATATAAGTGGCTTTTAAAAGATTTTTAATCTTTTAATTTTATATCGCAGACTGGAACCCCAGAGATGCTTTAAATCTATGGTGGGCTAGGTAGAAATCCCGCAGGGATGCGATGCAGTAAGCCACTTGCTGTTAAGACCAATTCTGCTTAGTTCCACCACCCTTCAAAACAATCTTCAATTTTCAAACTTTCATTTAACTCAACTCGAGCAACAAATTCTCAGCTAAAGTGCGGTCATTTTTACTTTGTTTTTGGCAAAAAAAATACCGACCTATTTCTGAGTCGGTATTTCATTTGGTGTGTGTTATTTCACTTTTTGTTTCATGGCTTCAGCCACAAGTTCAGCTTCAGGGCCGAGAACCACTTGTAAGCCATCGTTACCGATTTTCACGATACCTTTTGCGCCAAGAGACTTAAGCTGTTCTTCATTAATTTTGTGTTGATCGACTAAGCTTAAACGTAAGCGAGTGATACAAGCATCAATATTTTTGAAGTTATCAGCACCACCTAAAGCATCAATAAATTTGACCGCTCTTTCTTCACGAGATTGGCTCGCTGCTGGTTGTGCTGCTGTGGTTTCTTCTGCTTCTTCTGTGCGACCTAATGTTTTTAAGTTGAACGCTTTAATTGCAAAGCGGAATACTGCATAGTAAATCACGAAGAATACTAAGCCTTGTACGATTAGCATATACCATTCAACGGCTAATGGGTTGCGTGATGAAAGCACCATATCCACGAGACCCGCACTGAAACCGAAGCCTGCGATCCAATGCATTGTTGCGGCGATAAAGACAGAAATACCAGTTAATACCGCGTGGATGAAGTAAAGCACCGGTGCAACAAACATGAAAGAGAATTCTAATGGCTCGGTGATACCAGTAAAGAATGAGGCAAATGCACCCGCAAGCATGATTGATGCCACTTTAGTTCTTTGACTTGGTTTAGCGCTGAGATAAATCGCTAATGCGGCACCCGGTAAACCGAACATCATGACAGGGAAGAAGCCAGCTTGGTACATACCCGTTACACCAACCGTTGCAGTGCCTTCAGCAAGTGATTTTGCACCACCCAAGAAGTTTGGAATGTCATTGATACCTGCGACGTCAAACCAGAATACAGAGTTCAATGCGTGGTGTAAGCCAACAGGAATGAGTAAGCGGTTGAAGAAACCGTAAAGACCCGCACCAACAGCGCCTAAGTCTTTAATGCTTTCACCGAATGACACTAAACCGCCGAAAATATATGGCCAGATGTAAAGCAATACGAAGCTGATGAACATCATGACAAAAGAAACAACGATTGGCACAAGGCGTTTTCCGCTAAAGAAGGAGAGTGCTTTTGGCAATTCCACTTGATAGAAGCGGTTATAGAGTTCAGCCGAAATCACCCCAATCAAAATCCCAATAAATTGGTTATTGATTTTCCCGAAGGCAGCGGGCACTTCACTTACATCGATATGTTGTAGCTGAGCAACACTGCCAGGTGAAAGTAGAGTGGTTACCACATAGTAACCCACTAAACCTGAAAGTGCAGCAGAACCATGTTTGTCCTTAGATAAACCGAAAGCAACGCCAACGGCAAAAAGCAGGCCCATGTTATCGATGATAGCACCGCCTGATTTAATTAAAAATGCAGCAAGTTGACTGTTAGCTCCCCAGCCATCTGGGTCAAGCCAATAACCAATACCCATCAGTACAGCCGCTGCTGGTAAGACAGCAACAGGTACCATTAAGGCTTGCCCAATTTTTTGCGCATAACCTAACACATTCATTTTTTTCTCCTATTTATAGTAATGAAGTATTACTTCATATTCTAAAGTAAAAAAAAATATTTTGTACAAATGTGGTAACTTTATCTCAAAATTGAGAAGCCGATCACAAATTTTGAAATTGTACTTCAAAAAATATTTTTTTATGGTGCAAGTTTTACTGCGTTTTACTATAATGACCAAAAAGCCAAAAGGAAACCAAGTGTTACTGTCTAATGTAGGAGTTTATATGTCGAAATTATCACATAATGAAGTCTTAGATAAAATCAAATTTGGTCTTATTGCTTCTTGTCAGCCTGTCGATGACGGCCCGATGGATAAACCAGAAATCGTGGCAGCCATGGCACAGGCTTCTGTTGTTGGTGGTGCCGCAGGATTGCGTATCGAGGGCATAGAAAATCTTAAAGCAACACGCCCTACTGTGAATGTACCGATTATTGGTATTGTGAAACGTGATTTACCTGACAGCCCTGTACGAATCACGCCATTTTTGCATGATATTGAAGATTTAGCGAAAGCTGGTGCTGATATTATCGCCGTGGATGGTACGAATCGCCCTAGACCGGTAGATATTGAAAGTGCGGTCAAAAAAATCCACGAATTAGGCTGTTTAGCCATGGCGGATTGTTCGAATTTAGAAGAAGGCTTGTACTGTCAAAAACTGGGTTTTGATATCGTGGGCAGTACGATGTCTGGCTACACAGGTGGCACTGTGCCGGAAGAGCCTGATTATCAATTAGTTAAAGATTTGAAAGCAGCAGGCTGTCGAGTCATGGCGGAAGGACGTTATAACACCCCTGAGTTGGCGAAAACGGCAATTGAAATAGGTGCTTATTGTGTGACCGTAGGTTCTGCATTAACTCGCTTAGAGCATATCGTAAGTTGGTTCACCGAAGCCATTCATTCAGCGAAAAAATAAAGGAATAAGATATGTCATTAACAGTGGATAGTGGTCAGACATTACAGCGTTGTTTGGCATTAGATATTGGTGGCACGAAAATCGCTTCTGCTATAGTGAAAAATGGTGATATTCAACAGCGAAAACAGATTTCCACGCCACAAGATGATGCTGCGCAAGCGATGCATCAAACCCTTGCTCAGCTGTTAAAAGAATATGAAGGGCAGTTTGATTATGTCGCCGTTGCTTCAACGGGTATTATTAATCAAGGCATTCTGACCGCACTTAATCCTAAAAACCTGGGTGGATTGGCCCAATTCCCATTAAAAGACAGCATTGCACAGCATACTGATAAACCGATTGGTTTACTTAATGATGTGCAAGCTGCAGCCTATGCAGAGTATCAACTACAAAATCCTAATGATGTTCAAAACTTTACCTTTATTACGGTTTCCACAGGCGTAGGGGGCGGTTTAATTCTAAATCATCGTTTACTTACTGAGCCAAACGGCATTGCGGGGCATATTGGTCATACTTTGGCCGATCCTAATGGTCCAATTTGTGGCTGTGGTCGCCGTGGTTGTGTCGAAGCCATTGCATCAGGTCGCGCGATTGAAGCAGTTTCTTCTCAATGGGATGATCCTTGTGATCCAAAAGAGGTCTTTGCGCGTTTCCGCCAAAATGATGAAAAAGCAACCGCACTTGTGACTCGTTCAGCCCAAGCCATTGCGAATTTAATTGCGGATTTGAAGATTGGATTAGATATGCAAAAAGTCGTGGTTGGCGGTAGCGTAGGGTTGGCAGAAGGTTATTTACCGCTAGTTCAATCTTTATTAAGTGAACTTCCCGCTGTTTATCACTGCGAATTAGAAAGTGCTCAATTTGGACAAGATGCAGGCTTGATTGGGGCTGCTTATTGGGTAAAAGATTGCTTATTACAAGCAAAAAATACGGGAGTGGTTTATGGCTAAAAACGGCAATATTTTAAATACCATCAGCTCGTTATACCGCAGTTTAACGAAAACTGAAAAGAAAATTGCGGATGCGATTTTATTAAATCCCGATCTTGCGGTGCAGGCTCCTTTAGCTGAAATTGCCACCCATTTAGAAGTGGGGGAGGCGACCTTTGTGCGTTTTTGTCGTACTCTCGGCTTTAAAGGCTTCAGTGATTTTAAATTGGAATTATCCATCGAGCTTGCCACAAAAGATGGCAAAGATAACACCGTATTAGATTCAGATATTACCGATTCTGACAACTCATTGAATATTGCGCATAAGCTGAAATCTGCCATCAATAACGTGATGGATGAAACCATTAATTTATTAGATTTTGAGCAGTTGGAAGAGGCAGTAAAAGCCATTCAACAAGCAAATCGTGTCTTTTTATTTGGTGTGGGCACATCCGGCATTACTGCGGAAGATGCCAAAAATAAACTGATGCGTATCGGTGTGCAAGTGGATGCGACAGGTAACAACCATTTTATGTATATGCAGGCATCGTTATTGACGAAAAAAGATGTGGCAATTGGTTTGAGCCATTCAGGTTATTCTCAAGAAACCACTCATACCATGAAAATTGCCAAAGAAAATGGTGCCAAAACCATTGCGATTACGCACAGTTTGCGTTCCCCCATCACAGAATATGCTGATCTTGTTTTAGTGAATGGGAATAAGCAAGGCAAGTTGCAAGGCGACTCTATCGGCACGAAGATTGCTCAATTATTCGTATTAGATTTGATTTACGCTTTATTAGTACAGGCATCACAGGAAAGTGCGGTCAAAATAAAGCAAAAAACATTAAATGTCATTTTAGAACAACGTATCAAATAGGAGAGAAAAATGCGTAACTTAAAAGGTATTTTTAGTGCGTTATTAGTATCATTCAATGAAGATGGCTCTATCAATGAAAAAGGTTTGCGTGAAATTATTCGCTATAACATTGATAAGATGAAAATTGATGGTTTATATGTAGGCGGTTCAACAGGTGAAAACTTCATGCTTTCTACGGAAGAGAAAAAACAAATTTTCCGTATCGCGAAAGATGAAGCAAAAGACCAAGTTGCGCTAATCGCACAAGTGGGTAGTGTGAACTTACATGAAGCAGTGGAATTAGGTAAATATGCAACGGAATTAGGCTATGACAGTCTTTCTGCAGTAACCCCGTTCTACTATAAATTCAGCTTCCCTGAAATCAAACATTACTATGACACTATCATTGCTGAAACAGGCAATAACATGATTGTGTACTCAATTCCGTTCTTAACAGGCGTGAATATGGGGATTGAGCAATTCGGCGAACTTTATAAAAACCCGAAAGTGCTAGGTGTGAAATTTACCGCAGGGGATTTCTATCTATTAGAACGCTTGAAAAAAGCTTATCCAAATCACCTCATTTGGGCTGGTTTTGATGAAATGATGGTGCCAGCAGTATCTCTTGGTGTAGATGGTGCGATCGGTAGTACATTCAACGTAAACGGTGTGCGTGCAAGACAAATCTTTGAATTAACCAAACAAGGTAAATTGGCTGATGCACTTCAAGTTCAACACGTGACCAATGACCTTATCGAAGGCGTTTTAGCGAATGGCTTATATCTCACTATCAAAGAGTTATTGAAACTAGATGGCGTGGATGCAGGTTATTGCCGTGAGCCAATGACAGCGAAAGCAACGCCAGAGCAATTAGCGAAAGCGAAAGAGTTAAAAGCAAAATATTTATAAATTAATGGAAAAGTGACCGCACTTACTTCTTTCCTCTCTCTATTGGAGAGGAAAGAATGTCGGTGTGGTACTGATAAGGAAGGTTATTATGCGTCTCATTCCTCTGAACAATGAACAACAAGTCAGCCGTTGGGCGGCGCGTCATATTGCTGATCGAATTAATCATTTTAAACCTACAGCAGAACGTCCTTTTGTATTAGGTTTACCAACAGGCAGTACACCACTTAAGACCTATCAAGAATTGATTAAATTAAATCAAGCGGGAGAAGTGAGTTTTAAACATGTGGTGACCTTCAATATGGATGAATATGTGGGCTTGCCAAAAGAACATCCAGAAAGTTATCACAGTTTTATGCATAATAATTTCTTCAAACATATTGATATTCAACCGCAAAATATCAATATTTTGAATGGTAACACCGATGACCATGATGAAGAATGTCGTCGTTATGAAGAAAAAATTAAATCTTACGGTAAAATTCATTTATTTATGGGCGGCGTAGGTGTTGATGGCCATATTGCCTTTAATGAACCAGCGTCTTCTTTAAGTTCGCGCACCCGTATTAAAACCTTAACGCCAGATACCATTATTGCGAATTCTCGTTTCTTTAATAACGATGTAAATCAAGTACCAAAATATGCTTTAACAATCGGCGTGGGTACATTACTTGATGCAGAAGAAGTGATGATTTTAGCAACAGGCCATAATAAAGCCTTAGCCGTGCAAGCTGCGGTAGAAGGCAGTATTAATCACCTTTGGACGGTAAGTGCCTTACAGCTCCATCGCCATTTTGTTTTAGTATGTGATGAGCCTGCACTGCAAGAATTAAAAGTGAAAACAGTGAAATATTTTACTGAATTGGAAGGTCGTGCAATTCATAGTGTGTTATAAGTACGGTTAATTTTAATTTGATTTTAGGAAGGTATGATGAAGTATGCATTAATTAACAGCGTAATCTACACCAAAAATGAGGTGTTAAGAGATTATGCGGTGGTTATTGAAGGGGAATATATTCAATCAGTTATTCCACTAAACGAATTAGAAAGTGGGATTAAAACCATTGATTTGCAAGGTCATAATCTCACAGCAGGCTTTATTGATCTGCAATTAAACGGTTGTGGTGGCGTGATGTTTAACGATCAAACAAGCGTAGAAACATTAGAAATTATGCAAGCGACTAATTTGAAATCAGGCTGTACTAGTTTCTTACCAACGTTTATTACCGCACCGGATGAAGATATCAAACGCGCAGTAAGTATCATGCGAGAGTATTTGAATAAGCATAAAAATCAAGCGCTTGGTTTACACATCGAAGGCCCTTATTTGAGCTTAGAGAAAAAAGGCGTACATCGCCCGGAATATATCCGTGAAGCGACGCCTGAGATGAAAGATTTCTTATGCGATAATGCGGATGTCATCACTAAACTGACAATTGCCGCTGAAAACCCAACGGTGCAATATATTCCTGATTTTGTGAAAGCAGGCATTATCGTGTCCATTGGCCATTCTAATGCAACTTATGAAGTGGCGAAAGCGGCCTTTCATAAAGGAGCGACGTTTGCTACTCACTTACACAATGCCATGTCGCCGATCAGTTCAGGACGAGCAATGGGCGTAGTTGGTGCAGTGTTAGATTCCGATGTTTACACGGGGATTATTGTAGATGGAGTGCATGTGAATTTTGGTAACGTTCGCTTAGATAAAAAAGCGAAAGGTGACAAACTTTGTATCGTGACAGATTCTCTTGCTGCTGCAGGTGCACCACCTGAATTGGAAACTTTCACTTTTGTAGGAAAACCGATTTATGTGAAAGAAGGTCGTTGCTACGATGCAAATGGTACGATTGCGGGTGCATCGATTACCATGATGGAATCTATTAAGAATGCTGTAGAGTATGTAGAAATTCCATTAGCAGAAGCAATTCGCATGAGTAACCTTTACCCAGCAAGAGCGATTGGCGTAGATGATCGTTTAGGTTCTGTTGAAGCCGGTAAAGTGGCTAATTTGGCTGTATTCACAAAAGATTATGATGTGATAGGTACCGTATTGAATGGTGAATGGAAACCAAACTAAAGTGCGGTCAAAAATAGCATTGTTTTAAACGTAATCCGATCTTTAAACCGATCGGATTATTTTTTATGGTTGCAATTCGGTGATCTTACCGGTATCCACTTGGAATAATTTCCCTTTACCAACCTGCATTTCTTTGAGTTGGCCTTGAGTGATGGCAGTAACAAAGACTTGAGAACCACTTTGTTGCAAGCGTTCCGCAAGCAAGGCGCGTTTATGTTGATCCAACTCTGAGGCAAAGTCATCAATTAGAAAGATACAATGACGTTGTTTTTGAATCATTAAGTGTTCACCCTGGGCTAAACGTAGCGCACACATCAATAATTTTAATTGACCTCGAGAGAGTACATCTTCCACGGGGAGCCCATTAGCTTTAAAGCGAAAATCGGCTTTTTGTGGACCAGAAACCGTATAGCCAATGGCTTTGTCTCGCTCAAAGTTTTGTGCCAGTAATTCGCCATATTCTGTCTCTTTTTCCCAGCCTTGATGAAAGCTAACAGTAATCTCTAATTCAGGTAAAAATAACTGGCAGGTTTTTTCGATCTCAGGACGTAAGGCTTCGGCATATTCAGCCCGCCAATCACTCACTTGGTGGGCTAATTTGGCTAATTCAATATCCCAAATTTTAATCGCAGAATAAGGCTGGTTTTGACTTAATGCGGCATTTCGCTGTTTTAATAAGCGGTTTAATGCGACCCAAGAGGAATGGAAACTATTATGGTGGTGGAATAAGCCCCAATCTAAAAATGCGCGTCGAAAACTCGGTCCGCCATTTAATAGGGTAAGTCCTTCTGGTGTAATTAATTGCATAGGTAAAAGGTGAGCGAGATCGGCAATTTTATTGCCGTCTTCACCGTTTATTTTTGCGATGGTATTGCCTTGGCGGAGTTTTTGTAAGCCAACAGACCATTGATGCTGGCTTTCTTGTATTTGGCCAAAAAGCGTGAAATGAGGTTCGTCGTAAGAAATGATGCGATTTGCGACCGCACTTTTGAAAGAGCGTCCATGTCCGAGATAAAAAATGGCTTCTAATAAGCTCGTTTTTCCGCTGCCGTTGTTGCCGACTAAAAAGTTAAAGCCGTGATCAAATTCAAGATCTACGGCATTTAAATTTCTAAATTTTTCAACAATTAAGCGGGAAATAGCCATTATTCTTAGAGGCGCATTGGCATAATGACATATTCTGCGCTTGCATCTTCACTGTTTTCAATTAAACAGCTTGATGACGCATCTGTGAGGCGAATGCGTACTTGTTGGCATTTTAAGGCGTTCAATACATCTAAAATGTAAGTCACATTAAAGCCTACTTCCATTTCTTCACCTTGATAATTCACATCCACGATTTCTTCTGCTACTTCGTGTTCAGGGTTAGATGCGGTAATTTTAAGTTGGTTTTCACTTAAGTTTAAACGCACGCTACGTACACGTTCATTTGAAAGGATAGAAGCGCGTACAAAGGCTTGTTTTAAGGTTTCCCAGTTACCTTCTACGATACGCGTTGCATTACGTGGTAATACGCGACGGTAATCAGGGAAGCGACCATCAATGAGTTTTGAGGTAAACACAATGTGGTTTAAGTGAATACGAAGATTATTCGTGCCGATTTGCAAACGAGCCAGTTCATCACTGCTTTCTAATAGGCGATTCAGTTCTAATACACCTTTACGAGGGAGAATAACTGAATGGGTTTGCAGATCTTGATCTAATTCGATCGTACAAACGGCAAGACGGTGACCGTCGGTTGCAACAGTACGTAATAAATTACCTTCCGTTTCAAATTTCATGCCGTTTAAGAAATAGCGGGCATCCTGGTTTGCCATTGAAAATTGGGTTGCTTCAATTAAGCGACGCAAGGTGCTTTGCGGTAAGGCAAAATCCACTTCAGATTGCCAATCCGTTAGATTTGGATATTCTTCAGCGGGCAGAGTAGTGAGATTAAATTTACTGCGGCCTGATTCCACAATGGCGCGATCTTCTTCAAAGGTAACTGTAATTTCAAATTCATCTGATAATGTACGGCAAATATCTAAGAATTTTTTAGCCGGAATAGTGAAAGCGCCATCAGCCGTTGAAGACGAAAGTTGAGTATAGCTAGAAAGCTCAACTTCAAGGTCTGTACCTGTAATGGTTAAACGGTTATCTTCAATTTGTAATAACACGTTATTTAATACGGGAATATTCGGACGATTGCTTAATACGCCACAAACTTGCTGTAAGGGTTTTAATAGATTTTCTCTTGAAATGCTAAATTGCATCATTGGCTCCTTATGCAGATAAGGTGCGAATTAAATTCGCCCAATCTTCTTGAATACTACTGTCTTTTTCACGGAATTTTGGCACTTCACGACAAGCATTTAAGACTGTCGTATGGTCGCGTTCAAAGGCTCGGCCAATTTCCGGTAAACTTTTATTGGTTAATTCTTTTGCTAATGCCATCGCAACTTGGCGTGGGCGAGTGACGGATCTCGCTCTGCTTTTTGATTTTAAATCAGCCACTTTAATTCGATAGTATTCTGCCACGACTTTCTGAATGTTTTCAATGGTAACCAAACGTTCTTGTAAGGCAAGAATATCTTTTAATGTGTCACGGACAAAATCAATATCAATGTGACCACCTTTGAAGTCTTGCATCGCTTTCACACGGTTTAATGCGCCTTCTAATTCACGAACATTGGTGCGTAAGCGTTGGGCAATAAAGAATGCCACTTCTTCTGGCAGCTCCATATTATGTTCTTCTGCTTTTTTCAGTAAAATCGCAACACGAGTTTCTAAATCAGGTGGTTCAATCGCAGTGGTTAAACCCCAGCCGAAACGAGATTTTAGGCGTTCTTCAATTTTCTCAATTTCTTTTGGATAGCGGTCAGAGGTCAAAATAATTTGACGGCCAGTTTCAAATAAATTATTGAAAATATGGAAAAATTCTTCTTGTGTTTTTTCTTTTTCAGCAAAGAATTGAATATCATCCACTAATAATGCATCAAGAGAACGATAGAATTTTTTGAATTGATCCATTTTATTATCACGCATTGCTTTTACCATGTGCTGCATAAAATTATTAGCATGAATATAAAGTACGCGGGCATTCGATTTATTCGCTAAAATACCATTACCGATCGCGTGTAATAAGTGGGTTTTACCTAAACCTGTCCCACCATATAAAAAGAATGGATTTGCTGTTGGTTCGCCTGGTGCTAGGGCAAGTTTTTGACCTACAGCACGAGCGAGTTGGTTTGATTTACCTTCAACAAAGTTTTCAAATAAATGTTTACGATTTAGGTGTGATTCAAATTTGCTTGGTGCATCAGATTCTTGCTGAAAATTTACCGCACTTTCTTGATGATTAGTTGTTTGAGCCGGCGCTGGTTCAGCCACTTTAGGAGCCGGTTTTACCCCTTCTTTTACGATAATTTGTAAATTTGGATTTTTAGCAAGGGCTTGGCAAATTTGATGAATTTGAGTCAAGTAGTGATTTTCCACCCAGCTTTTCACAAACATATTTGACGCATATAACACCACTTGATCTTGCGAGATGACATCCGCTTGTAGTGGGCGTAACCAAGTACTGAGATCCATCGGGGAAACCTGATCTTGTAGTTGAGATAAGCAATCTTGCCATAGGGTAGAAAGGCTCACGATAAATTATCCTTATGTTATATGCGTATAAAATAAAATCCGCAAAAGTGCGGTTAAAAATCGAAGAGAATTTTACAATAATTTAGGCGAAAGATCTTCTGTTGCTCATCAAAAAAAGACAAAAAGGTTGCTTGAGATTTTGCCCAAAATCCGTATAATCCCCACGATTTTAGAAGAAACGGAAGATTATTTCGGAATTTTCTCTTTTCTTATTTGACGAAAGCCCAATTTATGATTAAAATTGCGGTCTATTTTTTATAACCCTTGTTGTGTTTTGAATATCAAAACAGTAAACCATTTTGATTTAGGTAGATTACAATGAAACGTACATTTCAACCTTCTGTATTAAAACGTAGCCGTACTCACGGTTTCCGTGCTCGTATGGCAACTAAAAACGGCCGTCAAGTTTTAGCTCGTCGTCGTGCTAAAGGTCGTAAGAGTTTATCTGCATAATCACCGTTTTTAGTGATTAAGCTAAACTTCTCTCGGGAGTTACGATTGTTAACTCCCACTCAATTCAAAAATGTCTTCGAACAACCGTTTCGAGCAAGCACCCCTGAAATTACCATTCTCGCACGCAAAAATAATCTTGAGCATCCACGCTTAGGTTTAACTGTGGCTAAAAAACATCTTAAACGAGCACATGATCGTAATCGTATCAAACGTTTAGTTCGTGAAAGTTTTCGTTTATCCCAACATAATTTGCCTTCTTGTGACTTTGTCTTTGTGGCGAAACGTGGCATTGGTCAGCTTGATAATCAAACGTTTTTACAAACTTTGGATAAATTATGGGTACGTCACATTCGTTTGGCACAAAAATCCTCATCGCTTTAATTAAGTTTTATCAAGTAGCGATTAGCACTTTAATCGGGCCACGTTGTCGTTTTGTGCCAACCTGTTCTTGTTATGGTATTGAGGCGTTAAAAACACATGGATTGTTAAAAGGTAGTTGGCTTACGCTAAAACGTGTATTAAAATGTCACCCCTTAAGCGCCGGTGGATTCGATCCTGTTCCGCCGAAAAAGATTAATAATAACGATGAGAAAAAATAATGGACTCAAGACGTAGCCTATTAGTGCTTGCACTACTCTTTATTTCTTTCCTTGTTTATCAGCAATGGCAACTTGATAAAAATCCACCTGTTCAACAACAGACCACGGAACAAACAACAGCCGCCTCTTCTGATGTCCCGGCAAGCTCTTCTTCATCTGCCGAAGTAGTGGCAGACTCACAAACAAAAGGTCAAATTATCACATTAGAAAATGATGTACTCCGTTTGAAAGTGGATACATTAGGTGGTGATGTAATCAGTTCTGAACTATTAAAATATGATGCAGAATTAGGTTCAAAAGAACCTTTCGTCTTGTTAAAAGATACAAACGAGCATGTTTACATTGCACAAAGCGGTTTAATTGGTAAAAACGGGATCGATACAAAAGCAGGTCGCGCTCAATATCAAGTTACTGGCGACAATTTCAAATTAGCAGAAGGTCAAAATGAACTTTCAGTGCCATTAACATTTGAAAAAGATGGTGTGACTTATCGTAAAATCTTTGTGTTAAAACGTGATAGTTACGATGTCGGTGTTAACTTTGAAATTGTGAACCAAAGTGGTAGCACAATTGAAGTTGAACCTTACGGCCAATTAAAACATACATTAGTTGAAAGTAGCGGTAACGTGGCAATGCCTACTTATACCGGTGGTGCGTATTCTTCTTCAGAAACTAATTACAAAAAATACAGCTTCAGCGATATGAAAGATAAAAACCTTTCTATCGATACCAAAGCAGGTTGGGTTGCTATTTTACAACACTATTTCGTATCAGCTTGGATCCCAAATCAAGATGTAAATAACCAACTTTATAGTATTACAGACAGCAAAAATAACGTTGCGTCTATTGGTTATCGTGGTCCAGTGGTATCTGTTCCAGCAGGTGCAACAGAGACTATTACCAGCTCATTATGGACAGGTCCGAAATTACAAAACAAAATGGCTGAAGTGGCTAACCACTTAGATTTAACTGTCGATTATGGTTGGGCATGGTTTATCGCGAAACCATTATTCTGGTTATTAACTTTCATTCAAAGTATTGTATCTAACTGGGGTGTGGCAATTATTTGTGTCACCTTAGTGGTTAAAGCGATTTTATATCCGCTTACAAAAGCACAATACACTTCTATGGCGAAAATGCGTATGTTGCAACCGAAAATGCAAGAAATGCGCGAACGTTTTGGTGATGATCGCCAACGTATGAGCCAAGAAATGATGAAACTTTACAAAGAAGAAAAAGTAAATCCACTTGGCGGTTGCTTACCATTAATCCTCCAAATGCCAATTTTCATTGCATTATACTGGACATTTATGGAAGCAGTTGAACTTCGTCATGCGCCATTCTTTGGTTGGATTCAAGATTTATCGGCACAAGACCCTTACTACATTCTCCCAATCTTAATGGGTGGATCAATGTTCTTGTTACAAAAAATGTCACCGACACCAGTTGCCGACCCAATGCAACAAAAAGTGATGAATTTCATGCCGTTGATCTTCATGTTCTTCTTCCTCTGGTTCCCGGCAGGTCTAGTACTTTACTGGTTAGTGTCTAACTTAATCACTATCGTACAACAACAAATGATCTACCGTGGTTTAGAGAAAAAAGGGTTACATACCCGTAAAAAATAACAGATAGAAGGCATCGAAAGATGCCTTTTTTCTATCATTGATTGATATATAATCACATGGGCGTATTAATGCGCCCTCTCATTTTTTTATCGCAGATAAAAGTGCGGTCAATTTTTAGTGAGTTTTTATGAAAGAAACAATCGTCGCACAAGCGACAGCGCCTGGTCGTGGCGGTATTGGTATTTTGCGTGTATCAGGCCCCAAAGCGGTTGAAGTTGCACAAGCGGTACTCGGTAAATGTCCTAAACCACGAATGGCAGACTATTTACCTTTTAAAGATGCTGATGGCTCAGTTTTAGATCAAGGCATTGCGCTTTATTTTAAATCACCTAATTCCTTTACTGGTGAAGACGTACTGGAATTACAAGGCCATGGTGGACAAGTGGTATTAGATTTGTTGCTAAAACGAATTTTACAACTTGATGGTGTTCGTCTTGCGCGTCCAGGTGAGTTTTCTGAACAAGCTTTTTTAAATGATAAATTAGATTTAGCTCAAGCAGAAGCCATTGCCGATTTGATTGATGCGACTTCGGAGCAAGCTGCTCGTTCGGCATTAAAATCATTGCAAGGTGAATTTTCCAATAAAGTGAATCAGTTGGTGGATTCCGTCATTTATCTTCGTACTTATGTGGAAGCCTCGATTGATTTTCCCGATGAAGAAATTGACTTTTTGGCAGACGGTAAAATCGAAGCAAAATTACGAGAAATCATCAATCAACTTGATTTAGTCCGTAGCGAAGCGAAACAAGGCTCGATTTTACGTGAAGGGATGAAAGTGGTGATTGCTGGTCGTCCAAATGCAGGTAAATCAAGTTTACTGAATGCTTTAGCGGGTAGAGAAGCGGCTATTGTGACGGATATTGCAGGGACGACGCGTGATGTGTTGCGTGAGCATATTCATATTGATGGCATGCCTTTACATATTATTGATACTGCAGGACTTCGTGAAGCGACAGATGAAGTTGAACGTATCGGGATCTCGCGTGCGTGGACTGAAATTGAGCAAGCCGATCGTATAATTTTGATGTTAGACAGCAGCGATCCTGACAGCCAAAATATTGAAAAAGTGCGGTCAGAATTTTTATCAAAATTGCCAAATAATATGCCGGTGACCATTGTCCGCAATAAAGTAGATTTAAGCGGTGAGGCAGTTGGGCTAAAAGAGGAAAATGGCACAACGACCATGTGTTTATCGGCTCAAACGCATCAAGGCATAGATTTATTACGTGAGCATTTAAAACAGGCGATGGGCTTCCAAACCGGCATGGAAGGTGGCTTCTTAGCACGTCGTCGTCATCTTGATGCTTTAGAAAAAGCGGCCGAACATTTGCAAATTGGGTTAGTCCAATTAACCGAATTTCATGCAGGTGAATTGTTAGCAGAAGAACTTCGTTTAGTACAAGCTAATCTCAGTGAAATTACGGGGCAATTTACCTCGGATGATTTACTCGGTAACATTTTCAGCTCTTTTTGTATCGGAAAATAGGTTTTAGGTTATGACTTTTCATATGTTGTGGGTCATTGCGCTTGGTCTTTCGATGGATGCGTTTGCAGTATCCATTTCCAAAGGTTTGGCAATGCGCGCTTTTCGGTGGAAACAAGCGCTTGCCATTGCATGCTGTTTTGGACTATTTCAAGGCATTATGCCGGCAATCGGCTATGTTGTCGGGCTACAATTTAGTCAGATGATTCAAAATTGGGATCATTGGATTGCCTTTGCTTTACTTGCGATTATCGGTGTGAATATGATTCGAGAAGGGCTGAGCTCAGATGATGAACCTGCACCCTCATTGATTAGTTTAAAACATCTACTAACACTTGGTGTGGCAACGAGCATTGATGCGCTAGCCGTTGGTGTCTCTTTTGCTTTTCTTTCCGTGGACATTTTGTTGGCTGTCTTCATCATTGGTTTAATCACCTTTGTCATCTCTTTTATTGGTGTAAAGAGCGGTCATTTTTTAGGGAAAAAATTCAAAAGCAAAGCATAGATTTTTGGTGGTTTAGTGTTATTAGTCATGGCTGTGAAAATCCTACACGAACATGGTGTTTTTTAAGTGCGAATTTTCGCCTTTTAGATTATAATCTTACGAACTTTGTCTTTTTTAAAAGGGTAATAATTGAATGTTAATTGAAAAAATGCATGGCATCGCCCATAGCTTTATCGGAAAAGCGATCTTTGCTTTAATTCCAGTCTCATTTTTGATTGGTGGGATGTCAGGTTATCTGTATAGCAGCAATGATAGTTTTGCGGCAAAAGTAAATGGCGAGACTATCTCTCAACAAGATTTCTTAAATCGTTATAACCAAGAGTTTGAGGCTAGAGCTCAACAAGAAGGCGAGAGCTTCCTAGCGAAAACTGACTCTGTGGAATTTGTGACTGCACTTCGTCAAAATTTAATTCAACGTTTGGTGGATCAAGAATTAATCCGTCAATATGCGAAAGAATTAAAATTAGGTGTAAGTGATGAGATGATCAAACGTGCGATTGTGAGCGATCCTAACTTACAATCTAACGGTAAATTTGATAACGCGCGTTATCAACAATTATTGACTCAAAATGGTTTAACATCCGATACTTATGCGGCAATTTTACGTAATGCATTAACACTTGAACAAATGCAAAACGGTTTGGCGGACAGTGAGTTTGTCGTGCCGGCTCAAGTGAAAGATAACGCACAAGTCTTTTTCCAAAAACGTATCGCTCGTCTTGCAACTCTTCCATTAGCCGATGAAATTGCAAAACAAAAAGTAACGGACGAAGAAATTAAAGCGTATTACGATGCGAATGCGAAATCACTTGTTCAACCTGAACAGGCTAAAGTCCAATATATTCGCGTCTCAGCAAATGAATTAGGTAAGTTACAACCTGTCACTGAAACACAAATTGCGCAATATTATCAAGAAAATAAAGCACAATTCATTAGCCAAAAATTAGCGCATATTCAATTGACAACAGAGAAAGAAGCGGACGCCGTTTATCAAGAACTACAAAAAGGTGCTGATTTTGCTGAGTTAGCAAAAACAAAATCCATCGATAAACTTTCTGGTGCACAAGGCGGTGAATTAGGTTGGGTAAAAGACAACGAATTACCGAAAAACTTTGAAGATGCCGCATTATTATTAAATGTTGGTCAATACAGCACACCGGTTAATGTGGATGGGGCTTACCATATTATTTTAGTGCAAGATCGTAAAGAACGTACTTTAGAAGAAGTGAAAGAACAAATCGCAGAGACTGTACGTAAAAACTTAGCAGAAAGTCGTTTCCAAGCGGTAGAAAAAGCGGTTCGTGAAAAAGCAGCTGAAAGCAGCGATTCTTTAGCTGCGGTAGCTGAAGCGGCAGGTGTGAAAGTAGAAGAAACGGATTACTTTGGTAAAAATAACGTCCCTGCGGCATTAAATTTCCCAAATGTGACTTCTGCTATTTTTGAATCTGATATTGCAAACGGCGGTGCAAATTCTGAGCCATTAACTGTAGGTGAAAATGAGTTTGTAGTGGTACGTGTCGTGGATCACAAAGATGAAGGTTTACAAAGCCTTGATGAAGCAAAATCAACGATTGAGCAATTCTTAAAACGTGAAAAAGCCGATAAAGTATTAGCTGAAAAAGCAGAGCAAGCGGTTAAAGCGCTATCTGCCGATCCAACCAAATTACCTGCAGGTATTAGTTTTAGTGAGCCACAAACCTTTACGTTAGTGGATAATAAAGATCCAGTGCTTTATGAAGGTGTATTTGCCATTGCAAAACCAAAAGATGGCAAAGCGGCTTATCAAGTTGCTCGTAACAGCAAAGGTGATGTGGTTGTGGTTGCCCTTGAACGTGTAGAAGAACCTACTTTAAATGAGCAAGAATTAGCGAAATTTAGCACTCAACTTGTTCGTGCGCGTCAAGGTGAATTGCAAGGACAGTTAATGCAAGCATTGCGTGAAAAAGCACAAATCGAGATTAATACTAGCTTTATTAATCAAGATGATTCAGAAGAAGGTGCGGCTCACTAAGCTGATTGAAATGTCATTCATCATCAATTTCTGATGGAAAATAAAAGCAAAGTGCGGTAAATTTTGACCGCACTTTTTTATATAAAACAAGGAGAAGACTATGGCTCAAGAAACGATTTTCAGCAAAATTATTCGCAAAGAAATCCCCGCCAATATTGTTTATCAAGATGAATTAGTGACCGCATTCCGAGATATTTCACCTCAAGCGAAAACCCATATTTTGATTATCCCAAATAAAGTCATTCCAACGGTTAATGATGTGACAGAACAAGATGAAGTTACCTTGGGTCGCTTATTTACTGTCGCGGCTAAAATTGCTAAAGAAGAAGGCATTGCCGAAGACGGTTATCGTTTGATTGTGAATTGTAATAAACACGGTGGACAAGAAGTATTCCATATTCATATGCATCTTGTTGGTGGTGAATCTTTGGGTAGAATGTTGGCAAAATAATGAAAAAGATCCTAATTACAGCAACGGTATTATTTTTAACGGCTTGTTCATCTGCACCAAATATTGTGGGAACCAATAAGCCAATTTTAAATATGGCGGCAAATTTAGCACCCGCTTTAGATGTTGATTTGTCGGATAATACCGCGGCTTTAAAAAATAAAACTACACAACAACTCAATGTGCTTTACCATCTTTATTGGTATAATACACAAGGTGTGACGCAAGTTTGGCCGAATCAGCAAGAAAGCCAATCAGGCAATATTTTATTGCAACCACAAGAGAAGAAAGTGTTTGAACTACCAAAACCAAGCACAGAAAGTACTAATTATCGTCTTTACTTACAATAGTTATGTCCACATTATTGATTGACCTAGAAGGTCATGAGCTCAAACAAGAAGAAGTTGAATTACTGGAACATCCTTTAGTTGCCGGTTTGATTTTATTTACCCGCAATTTTTATGATCGTCAGCAAGTTCAAGCGCTAATTAAATCCATTCGTCAACGAGTGAAAAAGCCTTTATTGATTACCGTCGATCAAGAAGGTGGTCGCGTGCAACGTTTCCGTGAAGGTTTCACTCAGCTCCCTGCGATGCAGGCTTTTGCGGCATTAGTTGAGGACTCAGCTCAGCAACAGCAAATAGCAAAAGAAGCGGGTTGGCAAATGGCGGCTGAAATGGTGGCGCTAGATATTGATTTGAGTTTTGCTCCGGTGTTGGATTTAGGTCACGAATGTCGTGCGATTGGTGATCGTAGTTTTGGCTGTGATGTAAAAAGTGCGGTTAATTTAGCAGCAGCTTTTATTGATGGTATGCACCAGGCGGGCATGGCAACAACAGGAAAACACTTCCCGGGACACGGCCATGTTTTAGCTGATTCTCATCTTGAAACCCCTTATGATGAGCGCGCAAAAGAAGTGATTTTTAATCATGATATTTTGCCATTCCAGCAATTAATTCAACAGAGTAAGCTTGATGCGATTATGCCGGCTCACGTGATTTATACGCAATGTGATAGCCAGCCAGCAAGCGGCTCGACTTATTGGTTAAAAGAGATTTTGCGTAAAGAGTTAGGCTTCCAAGGGGCGATTTTCTCTGATGATTTAGGCATGAAAGGCGCAGGCTTTATGGGCGATTTTGTGGCTCGCAGTGAAAAAGCCTTGAAGGCTGGTTGTGACTTATTATTGCTTTGTAATGAACGAGAAGGTGTCATTCAAGTGCTTGATAATCTGAAGTTAGAGGAAACAACAGAGCATTTCGCAGCACGCCAAGCTCGCTTGAAATCTCTCTTTAAACAAAAATCCTTTGATTGGTCAGAACTCACAAAAACTTCGCGTTGGATTGAAAATCATCAAAAACTGACCGCACTTCAACAAGAGTGGCTTGCTTCTAAATGATTGATTGCCATCATTATCAAAAAGGCGATTGCCGTTCTTGTCAATGGCTTGAAATGCCTTATGAGCAGCAACTCTCGAAGAAAGAAGAGCATCTTAAACAACAACTTGCCAAATTAGATTGTGATGATTTAATTTGGCATCCGCCTTTTTATTCCTCCGAATCAGCTTTTCGTAATAAAGCGAAAATGGTTGTAAGTGGCGCGGTGGAACGTCCCATTCTAGGTATTTTACAAGACCCGAATGATCCACAAAGTGCGGTGGATTTATGTGATTGCCCACTTTATCCGCAACGCTTTGCTGAACTCTTTCCGATTCTAAAAGATTTTATTGGGCGCGCGGGTTTAGTCCCTTATAACGTGGCTAAGCAAAAAGGTGAGCTCAAATATATTCTGCTCACAGAAAGCCAACATACAAAAAAATTGATGTTGCGTTTTGTATTGCGTTCAGAAACTAAATTGCCGTTAATTCAACGTGAGTTTGCAGGGTTATTGGAAAAATTACCACAACTTGAAGTGGTGAGTGTGAATATCCAACCTCAACACGCTGCGATCTTAGAAGGTGAGAAAGAAATCTTTTTGACGGATCAACATACTTTATCGGAAAGTTTTAATGGTATTCCGTTGTTTATTAGTCCTCAAGGTTTCTTCCAAACAAACCCACTAGTAGCACAAGGATTATATGCAACGGCGCAAGATTGGGTGCAAGATTTGCCGATTACTAAACTTTGGGATCTCTTTTGTGGCGTTGGGGGCTTTGGACTTCATTGTGCTAAAGCTTTACAGGATAAACATCAACAAGAAGTGGAATTGATCGGGATTGAAATTTCTCCATCTGCTATTCAAGCGGCGACTCAATCTGCTCAGGTGTTAGGGCTAAACAACGTTAAATTCCAATCTTTGGATGCCGCTAATTTTGCTTTAGCACAAGATGAAAATAAACCGGATTTGGTGATCGTCAACCCGCCTCGTCGAGGTATCGGAAAGGAACTCGCTGAATTTCTCAATGAAATGCAACCGCACTTTATTCTTTATTCTAGTTGCAACTCGATTTCCATGGGAAAAGATTTGCAGCATCTAACCAATTATAAACTTACTCAAATTCAATTATTTGATATGTTTCCGCATACAGCGCATTATGAAGTACTGACATTGCTGAAACTCAATTCCTAATAAAAAAGCTAACATCTCTGTTAGCTTTTTTATTTAAAAATTTAATCGCACTTTTATTTTGCTATAAACCAGGGCAATTAAGAAAAATAAAGCTTGTAACAAAATAATGCATGCACCAGTGGACGCATCAAAATGATAGCTAAGTAGGACGCCTAGTAGGCTTGCAGTTACAGCACTGATAATCGCGATAACAAGCATCTTATCGAAGCGATTTGTTAGGGTTAGCGCGGTGATGCCTGGTGCAATTAGCATCGCCACAACCAAAATCACCCCAACAACTTGCATCGTACTCACAATGGTGAGTGCAAGCAGGGTGAGTAGTCCATAATGCAATAATTTAGGCGAGAGACCCGCAACACGAGCATGGCTAGGGTCAAAGCAATAAAGCAGAAAATCGCGACGCTTTAAGCCTAGTAAAATAAAAATGATTAAGGCGATGATAGTCGTTTGAATCAGCTCTTGTCGGCTTACACCCAATACATTACCGAATAAGATGTGTGTGAGATGTTGTGAGGTTTGGATTTTAGTGAACAGCACCAGACCAATGGCAAACATCCCTGAAAATACAATCCCCATAGCGGTATCTTCTTTGATACGGCTGTTTTCTTTTAAATAACCTACACCTAAGGCACAGGCAATACCTGAGACAAAGGCGCCAATCACTAATGGAATACCGGCTAGAAAAGCTAATACAATACCTGGGAGGACGGCATGGGAAATAGCGTCGCCCATCAATGACCATCCTTTTAACACCAAATAGCAAGAGAGTAGTGCACAGATCACGGCAACCACTAATGCGGTGAGTAGCGCATTTTGCATAAAGTCAAACTGAAATGGCTCAACGAAAATAGTGAACATTTCACTCATGGGCCACCGCCTTATGTCGTTTTTGACTCATTAATCCGTATTTTGGCGAAAATAGAAAAGCTAATAAAAATAACAAGGTTTGCAATGTCACGATGACACCACCTGTTGCACCGTCTAAGTAATAGCTTAAATAAACACCGACGAAACCAGTGATTGCGCCTAATGCTACAGCAATTTTGATAAGCGTTTTGAATTTATCTGTGAGTAAATAGGCGGTTGCACCTGGTGTGATTACCATCGCAATCACTAAAATCGCCCCAACAGTTTGCAATGCGGCAACAACACAAGCACTCAAGAGTGTAAAAAAGAGAACTTTGTAAAACAGTGGTGAAAGTCCAACTGTAATTGCTTGCGTTTCATCAAAGAAAATCAGTAATAGATCCTTCCAAAAAATAAGCAATAAGACCAAGCAAATCAACATAATGATGGCTACTTGATAAATATCTTCATCGGCAATCCCGAGGATATTACCGAGAATGATGTTTTGCACATTTATCGAGGTTGGATTCAAGGAAATAATCAGTAAACCTAAGGCAAAAAAGGTACTGAAAATAAAGCCGATAACAGCATCTTCTTTGAGTTTAGAAATGGATTTGATCCATAAAATGGAAAGTGCGGCCAAAATGCCGGCAAAAAAAGCACCTAAAGCATAGGGGAGTGAAAAGGCATAAGCTATCGCCACACCTGGAACCACGGAATGAGAAAGCGCATCACCAATTAATGACCAACCTTTCAACATTAAATAGGCAGAAAGAAAGGCACAAATGCCACCGACTGCGGTACTTATCCACATGGCTTTTTGCATATATTCATAGGAGAAAGGTTCCAGTAAATATTCAAGCATAGCTTATTCCTTGTCAGACGGAGGCAGACGACAAGATTTTACAGCCGTTGCGGGCGGATCATTTTTGGTTTCACCATAGAAGACAACTGGGCGTTCATCATCCGTAAGCACGGTGACTGCACGTTTATCTTCATCATTATGCAGATCTTCACCCAATAATTTGATGTGTCGTAATACACCACCAAAGACTTTTTCCAAATTATGCTGATTGAATGTATCTTCCGTTTTACCGGCAGCAATCACAGTACGGTTAATCATCACCACTTGATCACAGAAGTCTGGTACAGAACCCAAGTTGTGGGTAGAAACTAAAATTAAATGGCCTTCAGCACGTAATTGGCGAAGGAGTTCCACAATGGCATTTTCGGTTTTAACATCCACACCTGTAAAAGGTTCATCAAGCAAGATAATTTTACTTTGTTGTGCTAATGCACGAGCCAAAAATACGCGTTTTTTTTGCCCACCAGAAAGCTCGCCGATTTGCCGTTCAGCTAAATGCTCGATGTTTACTCGTTGCATCGCTTCGAGCACTTTTTGTTTGTCTTCAGCTTTTGGAATGCGTAGGAAATTCATGTAGCCGTAGCGTCCCATCATGACAACATCATAAACGGAGACTGGAAATTGCCAATCGACTTCTTCCGCTTGCGGCACATAGGCAACCAAATTTTGTTTCAATGCTAGATTAATTGGCAAACCACAAAGCGCAATATTGCCTTGCTGTGGCTTGATTAAGCCCATGATGCTTTTGAATAGCGTTGATTTTCCGCTCCCATTTACGCCGACAAGAGCACAGATGGTTCCTCCTTGTAATGCAAAGGCAACATCATAAATTGCAGTGTGCCCGTTGTTGTAACGCACAGTTACATCATTAACGGAAATCGAAGCGGAAAGTGCGGTCATTATTTTTCAAATCCTTTGACTATGGTGGATACAGTGACATTCAGTAAGTCAATATAAGTTGGTACAGGACCGTCAGCGGCAGAAAGAGAATCTACATAAAGCACGCCGCCGTACTTAGCACCGCTTTCTTTCGCTACCTGTTGAGCAGGTTTGGCTGACACGGTACTTTCACTAAATACCACTGGAATGTGATTTTTTTTCACTAAATCAATAAGTTTACGCACTTGTTGAGGCGTACCTTGTTGTTCAGCGTTAATTGGCCATAAATAGCCTTCTTTGAGATCGTAATCTTTCGCTAAATAACTAAAGGCACCTTCACTGGTCACTAACCAACGTTGGTCGGCAGGAATCAGTGAGAGTTTTTCACGTAAAGGTTTATCGAGCTGTTTGATTTTTTCTGCATACGCCGCTGCATTTTTTTGATAAGTATCAGCATTTTGCGGATCGTATTTAACTAATGCATTTTTGATATTTTCGACATAAATCAACGCATTAGATGGCGACATCCAAGCGTGTGGGTTAGGGGCATCTTTATAAGGACCTTCATAAATAGAAAGTGGCGTGATGCCTTCGGTTACCACAACGGCTGGTTTATCTTTGATATTTTGGAAGAAACGCTCAAACCAACGCTCTAAATTTAATCCGTTCCATAAAATTAAATCAGCAGATTGAGCTTTTACAATATCTTTAGGGGTCGGTTCATACTCGTGAATTTCTGCACCAGGTTTGGTGATAGATTCCACCGTCGCGGCATCGCCCGCAACATTTTGTGCGATATCCTGAATCACAGTAAATGTGGTCACCACTTTAAATTTCGCTTCGGCTTGTAAAGCTGCTAAACCTAGAGCGATAACAGATAGGCTTTTAAATAAATGCTTCATGAGATCTCCTTAAAAATAATGATCGATTAGCATTCTGCAGAATAATATCATTTTTTATAAAGTTTTCAAATGAAAATAATTATCAAATCGATAGGTGATTAAAATTAAAAAGCGGAAAATTTTGTGCAAAATTGACCGCTCTTTTTGAAATGATTAACCACCAACTTGTTGGATTAGGCGATCCATACCCGCTTCATCATAGCCTTCTTCATATTGGGCTTCATCAACGGTAAAGTTGTGCATGCTACGCCCTGCGATACAACCGTATTGTTCCAATTTTCCTTTAGTAAAGTTAGTACGAAACGCAGATGAATGGTTATTTAAACTGATCACCCCAATGGTCGCGCGATTACATGGATTTTTATTCACAAAGACTAAATTATAGCCAGATTCGCGAATATAACCCGTTTTATTAATTGCCGCATCAAACACTTCTTCACGCACTAATTTATTGGTGTTTTTAACAAAAACGCTACGTCCGCCAGCTTGAATGAAAGCACTTGGCATATTCGAGAGGTTTTTGATTTGTGCTTTGTTAAGAGAGTATTTAGCCAGTTTTACGAGATCCATCACACTTGAAATGTTGCTGTCGGATAAACCAGAACTATCTGAAAAGCGGGTAGAGCGCATACCTAATTCTCTCGCTTTCTCATTCATTTTTTGGATAAATTGCAAACGACTCATGCCCGCAGAGCGAGAAAGGGCATGAGCAGCATAGTTGTCAGAATGGACAAGCATCGCTTTTAATAATTCATTACAAGAAATCGGCGTGTATTTTGGTAATTTTGTATGTGTGCCTTTAATGTAATCGTAATCGTCGTCAGTAATCGATGCAGTACAATTTGCGTTTCGATTATTTTCAAGAAACACATTTGCAGTCATTAACTTGGTGACGGATGCGATAGGTTGAACATGATTCGGTGAACTACTTTCGAGCACGCGATCATGGGTGAAATCATACACGACATAAGATTGTGCCGTTGCCATTGCTGGCACTAAACACAATACAGAAAGCACTTTTTTTAACATATCTTTTAATATTGACAACTTAGAGAATAAAACAAAGCTTGTATTCTATCAGTTTTTGTAAGGGTTTGGGATGTGTGAAAGAGAAAAAATTTAAAGTTTTTTAACCGCACTTTTTTCTTTTGTTTTTTGATTTTTGCGATAGCGATCGCAAAGAAGTGCGGTCAAAATTTTCTTTGTTTTTCAAATCTGCTAGCTTATCCGTCGGTAAATCTGTAAAATCTCGGCTCATTTTTAATATGCGAATTTTTTGTTGCTCAATTCTGAGTAACATCATCGCCGTAATGTGTAATAACGAGGCTTTATGTTAGAACAACCCCTTTCATCCGAAACGAATACAAAAAAGATTAACTTAATGGATTTAACGCGTCAGCAGATGCGTGAGTTTTTTGCTGAATTAGGCGAGAAACCATTTCGTGCGGATCAATTAGTGAAATGGATTTATCATTTTGGCGAAGATAACTTCGACAATATGACCAATATTAATAAAAAATTACGAGAAAAATTAAAAGCGGTCGCGGAAATTAAAGCGCCAGAAGTGGCGGTTGAACAACGCTCTGCAGATGGCACCATTAAATGGGCGATGCAGGTAGGTGAACAGCAAGTTGAAACGGTCTATATTCCTGAAGCAGATCGTGCGACACTTTGTGTTTCTTCTCAAGTAGGCTGTGCCTTAGCTTGTACCTTCTGTTCAACAGCACAGCAAGGCTTTAACCGTAATTTAACAGTGTCTGAAATTATCGGTCAGGTTTGGCGCGCATCAAAAATTATCGGTAATTTTGGTGTCACAGGTGTTCGTCCGATAACCAATGTGGTGATGATGGGTATGGGTGAACCATTGTTAAATGTAGCCAATGTTGTACCTGCGATGGAAATTATGCTTGATGATTTTGCTTACGGATTATCTAAACGACGTGTGACGTTATCCACATCAGGTGTTGTGCCTGCACTCGATATGTTGCGCGATAAGATTGATGTGGCATTAGCGATTTCACTTCACGCACCGAACGATGAATTGCGTGATGAAATTATGCCGATTAATAAAAAATATAACATCAAAATGTTGATGGATTCGGTACATAGATACTTAGAAGTATCGAATGCTAACCATGGTAAAGTGACTATTGAATATGTGTTATTAGATCATGTGAATGATGGTACAGAGCATGCGCATCAATTAGCTCAAGTATTGAAAAATACGCCATGTAAAATCAACTTAATCCCATGGAACCCGTTCCCAGAAGCGCCTTATGGTAAAAGCTCAAATAGCCGTGTTGATCGTTTCCAAAAAACATTAATGGAATACGGCTTTACGGTGATTGTGCGCAAAACCCGTGGTGATGATATTGATGCTGCTTGTGGTCAGTTGGCGGGGGATGTGATCGACCGAACCAAACGTACAGCAATGAAACGTAAGTTTGGTGAAGGTATTGACGTAAAAGCGGTTAACTAAGCTAAATATAGCAATACTTGTAAAGGGAAAATGGCCTGGAGAAGAGTGATAAGATAGAGGAGTGATAAGATGAAATTAATCCCAATTAACATTCTAAGTGCGGTCATTTTTCCTTTTGTTTTTTCTGCTTGCGTTTCTCAATCTTCAGTCGATTTTAATAAACAACAAGCAGCCAAAGCGCGCGTTGAGTTGGCATTAGGCTATCTGCAACAAGAGGATTTTGTTCAAGCAAAACTTAATTTAGATAAAGCCTTTGAACATGATGAACGCTATTATCTTGTGCACTCGGCACTTGCGCATTTTTATCAATTACAAGGCGATACGGAAAAAGCGAAGCAAGCTTATTTACAGTCGATTAAGTTAGACGATAAGCAAGGTGATGTGTATAACAACTTTGGTGCATTTTTATGTGGGCAAGGTGAGTTTGAACAAGCTTATTCACAATTTAATGCGGCACTTGCAGCACCGAATTATTATCATCAAGCTGATACTTACGAAAACATAGCACTTTGTGCTTTTGCTGGAAAACAAACCGACGTTTATCAACAAGCGTTGGATAAATTACGCCAAGTTGATCCTTCTAGAGCAGAAAAGCTCCGCACGCTCAAATAATCATTGCCAAAAGCCCCTTTCGACTTTAAAATTTGGTATTTAGTTTTTTATTTCTATTTCTCTATTTTTATACCTATGAATACAATCGTCGAACAAACTGAAACAACTAAAATCTCCTTTGGGGATAAACTTCGCCAAACACGCGAAGCATTAAATCTTTCTTTAGAAGATGTGGCAAAAGCCATTTCTTTACGTCCAAACATTTTGGCAAAATTAGAAAATAATGAATTTGTCCAAAAAGATGTACCATCAACCTTTTTGAGAGGTTACGTTCGCAGTTATGCGAAATTTTTACGTATTCCTGATGCTGAATGGGCTCATTTAACTTTTGGTGAAGCACATAAAAATGATTTAAGTAAAAATACACGTGCGACGCGTTCAGTTAACCAATATTCTTCTCACAGCCGTTGGGTAGGCACACTCACAACAATTATTTTACTCGCTGCTGTTGGAATGACTGGCTTATGGTGGTGGCAAAATTATCAAAAATCAAACGAAGAACGTGATAATTTAGTGCAAACCTACGTTGAAAAAGAAAAAACAGCAGAGCTACCGGCTACTCATTCGAATGAAATTCCAGTAACAGTAAATAGTCAGCCTGCGGTGTCAAGCAATGAAACTACGTCTGTAGCGGAAAAAACAAATAATGCTGCTGAACCCGCTGTTTCAACGACTCAAGAAAATCAAGCTCAAACAGGAAACACAGAAGTTTCAACCTCAGCAACTTCAGCACCTACCGTTGAACAAGCGCAAGCACCTGTTGTGGAACAAACGTTACCTAACACAGAACCAACAACAGAGAAAACCGTGCCAGATACACAAAGTGCGGTTGAAAACCCCGCTATTTCTGAAGCACCAACTACAGTGAAAGGCGATCTCGTTATTGAGATCACGAAAAATTCAAGCTGGATTAGTGTAAAAGACCAAAACCGTAAAGTATTAGCGCAAAAAGAATATAAACAAGGTGAAACCTTAACCTTTAATGGTGATGAATATGCCTTGATTATCGGTGCGCCAGGTAACGTTCGCATTACTTATAAAGGCGAAGCGTATCCGCTTACAGTTGATGGCCGTGTGGCTAAATTTAAATTACCAAAACCTTAACGAATAATTTACGAAAGAATGTCAGCAGTAAAACCTACTATCAAACGTCGTGAATCGACAAAAATTTATGTGGGCAATGTACCAATCGGTGGTGATGCACCGATTGCCGTACAATCCATGACAAATACTCGCACAACTGATGTTGAAGCGACCGTTGCACAGATTAAATCTTTGGAGCGTGTCGGTGCAGATATTGTGCGTGTTTCTGTTCCGACCATGGATGCCGCCGAAGCCTTTAAAATCATTAAACAACAAGTGAATGTGCCATTGGTGGCGGATATTCATTTTGACTATCGCATTGCGTTAAAAGTGGCTGAATATGGGGTGGATTGCTTACGTATTAATCCAGGCAATATCGGTCGTGAGGATCGTATTCGTGCAGTGGTGGATTGTGCGCGTGATAAAAATATCCCTATTCGTATCGGTATCAATGCTGGCTCATTAGAAAAAGATATTCAAGAGAAATTTGGTGAACCAACACCAAAAGCCTTGTTAGAATCAGCGTTACGTCATGTTGAGATCTTGGATCGTTTAAACTTCGATCAATTCAAAGTAAGCGTAAAAGCATCGGATGTTTTCCTTGCAGTGGAATCTTACCGTTTACTGGCAAAAGCCATTAAACAGCCGTTGCATTTAGGCATTACGGAAGCAGGTGGCGCGCGTGCGGGCTCAGTGAAATCTGCAATTGGTTTAGGTATGCTGTTGGCGGAAGGTATTGGTGATACCTTACGTGTCTCTTTAGCCGCCGATCCTGTAGAAGAAATCAAAGTTGGGTTTGATATTTTAAAATCATTACGTATTCGTTCTCGCGGGATTAACTTTATTGCTTGCCCAACTTGTTCACGTCAAGAGTTTGATGTGATTGGCACTGTGAATGCACTGGAACAACGTTTAGAAGATATTATCACCCCAATGGATGTGTCTATTATTGGTTGTGTGGTAAATGGTCCGGGTGAAGCATTAGTGTCTGACCTTGGCGTGACCGGTGGTAATAAGAAAAGTGGTTATTATTTAGATGGCGAGCGTCAAAAAGAACGTTTTGACAACGACGCGATTATTGACCAATTAGAAGCAAAAATTCGTGCCAAAGTTGCACAACAAGATCCAAAAAATCGAATTATTTAAGGAAAACTCGTGGCAAAAAATATTCAAGCAATTCGTGGGATGAATGACTGTTCCCCAACTGAATCTCCACTTTGGCAATGGATTGAAGGACAGGTTCGCCAAATTTTAAGCAGCTACGGCTATTCAGAAGTGCGTATGCCAATCGTGGAAAGTACGCCATTATTTGCTCGTGCAATTGGTGAAGTCACAGATGTTGTCTCAAAAGAAATGTACACATTCTGGGATAATGATGAGCAATTAACACTTCGCCCAGAAGGTACAGCAGGATGCGTCCGTGCTGCGATTGAACACGGTTGGATTTACAACAATGAACAACGTTTATGGTATATGGGACCAATGTTCCGCCATGAGCGCCCACAAAAAGGTCGTTATCGTCAATTCCATCAAGCAGGTGTAGAAGTATTTGGTATCGCAACCCCTGAAATTGATGCGGAGCTAATTATTTTAACGGCTCGTTTGTGGAAAGCATTAGGTATTGATCAACATGTTTCACTTCAATTAAATTCGATTGGTTCATTAGAAGCACGTGCAAACTATCGTTCTGCATTAGTGGCTTTCTTAGAAAATCACCAAGATTTAATGAGCGAAGAAGAGAAAGAACGTCTTGTAAAAAATCCATTACGTATTTTGGATACTAAAAATCAAGCATTACAAGATGTATTGGACGGCGCGCCAAAATTATTGGATTATTTAGATAATGAAAGTCGCGAGCATTTTGCGCAGTTATGCGGTCTATTAGATGCGGTGGGTATTCAATATGAAATTAATCCAAAATTGGTACGTGGTTTAGACTATTATAATAAAACCGTATTTGAATGGGTGACATCAGCATTAGGTGCGCAAGGTACTGTATGTGGTGGCGGACGTTATGACGGCTTAGTTGAGCAACTTGGTGGTCACGCAACCAGCGGTGTCGGTTTCGCAATGGGCTTAGAGCGTTTAGTGTTACTCGTTCAAGAAGTGAATAAATCGATTCCGGTAAAAAGTGCGGTAGATATTTACGTTGTTTATCAAGGTAAAGGTACAACATTAGCCGCATTCCAGCTCGCTGAAAAACTTCGCTCAGAATTACCGCACTTAAGCACCATGTTGCATTGCAGTGGTGGTAACTTTAAAAAACAATTTAGACGCGCAGATAAGTCTGGTGCAACTCTAGCCCTTGTGCTTGGCGAAAGCGAAGTGCAAAATAATCAAGTTGTGGTAAAACACTTACTTGGCGAAGCAGAGCAGCAAACCATTGATGTGGATAATCTAATTGAACACATCAAAGCCCAATTTTAATTTTAGAAGGATAGGAAAATGGCATATACCATTGAAGAAGAACAAGAACTGAATCAGTTAAAAGAGTGGTGGAAAGACAATGGCAAAGCCATTATTGCCGCTTTTATTCTTGGCGTAGGCGGGATGTTGGGCTGGCGTTATTGGCAGTCTTATCAAGCTAATCAAATCATGCAAGCGTCTGCTGAATATGATGCGTTAGTTTATACTGCAAACAAAGATGCCGCCGCACAACAAGCTAAAGTAGCTGAATTTGTGAAAGCGCATGATAAAACCAGCTATGCGGTATTTAGCTTATTAGATGAAGCAAAAGGTTTTGTTGCAAAACAAGATTACGCCTCTGCTGAAAATAGCTTAAAACAAGCGATTGCTCAATCACAAGATGATATCTTAACTTCTCTTGCAGCACTTCGTTTGTCTGCTGTGCAATTCCAACAAGGTCAATTTGATGCAGCATTAGCAAGTCTAAATCAAGTGAAAAGCCAAGGCTTTAGTGCACGTAAAGATCTTTTAGCGGGCGATATTCAAATCGCAAAAGGCGATGTGAATGGTGCTAAAGCAAGCTTTGAGAATGTACAAAAAAGCGGTAACCCGTTAGAAAAACAAATGGCGCAGATGAAATTAAATAATCTGTAATGTTTTAATTAGCCCGAATTGCTCGGGCTTTTTTATTGGATTTTTGATCTTATGATTCAGAAACCTATTGTGCCGCCACCCGTCATTTTTATTGGCTGTGCACTTATCATGGCATATTTGCCTAATCCTTACCCTGTTACAATCAATATCGTGATTGCTTATCTGATTGCGTTGGCTTCATCTTTTGTTGGTTTTTTCAGTGTTTGGCAATTCTACAAAAATAAAGCCAATATTCATCCCATCCATTTAGAGAAAAGCAAAGTATTTGTGGTAAGTGGTATCTATCGTTTTAGCCGTAATCCCATGTATTTAAGCTTAGCTGGCTTGTTAGTAGCATGGGCGTTTTATTTGCAAAGTGCGGTTAGTTTTTTAGGTGTTTTTCTATTTATTTATCTCATCACACAATGGCAAATTAAACCTGAAGAATACTGGCTAGAGAAGAAGTTTGGTGAGTCTTATTTGGCTTACAAGAAAAAAGTGAGACGCTGGATTTAACCAATAAAAAAATCGCCTAAAAATAGGCGATTTTTATATATTTTGAGAAGCTATTATTTAGCTGCACATCCGCAATCTGCTAATTTTTTAGCTAAACGCTCCGCAACGAAATCCCAGTTCACTACGTTCCAGAATTCTTTGATGTAGTCTGGACGACGGTTTTGGAATTTCAAGTAGTAAGCGTGTTCCCAAACATCTAAACCTAAAAGTGGGAAACCTTCACAACCTGCGATTTCTTTACCCATTAATGGAGAATCTTGATTTGCTGTAGAAACAACAGATAATTTACCTTGGTTAATCACTAACCATGCCCAACCTGAACCGAAACGAGTCGCTGCTGCTTTTTCAAATTCAGCTTTGAAGTTTTCTACAGAACCGAAATCACGTTCGATAGCAGCTTTTAAATCACCTTGTAAAGTGGTGCCTTTTTTCAATGATTTCCAGAATAAGCTATGGTTTGCGTGACCGCCCGCGTTGTTACGTAATGCAGTACGTTTTTCAGCTGGGATTTTGTCTAATTGGCTGATTAATTGACCTGAGCACATTTCAGAAAATTCAGCAGGTAAAGTTTCTAACACCGCGTTTGCATTATTTACATAGGCTTGGTGGTGTTTAGTGTGGTGAATTTCCATTGTTTGTGCATCAAAATGTGGTTCTAACGCATCATAAGCGTAACCTAATTCAGGTAGAGTATAAGACATAATATGTTCCTTTTTTAAATGAAGTTAAGGTAATGTTTTTGATAAAACAACATCAAAAAGTAGTTAAATGGTAGCAGAAAATTTGATTTAGATCAGTAAATCTTTTAATTATTTGATTATTCGATGAATAGACTAGAAAAGCTTAATTTGTTTTAAATCAATAAATACACCGATCTACTTCTAAATAGTTATACCTTTTAGCTCTTAAAATCTCGTCAAAATTTCCCCTTGTGGTAGAATACCCGCTGATTTTTAACAAGGTTTTATTTTTAAGGCTGAGACTATGTTTCCTGCTCATCAACTTCAATTAGAACAATTAGCGTGTCAACGTGGCGATCGCATATTGTTCACTGATCTTTCACTGCAATTTCAAAGCGGTGATTTCGTGCAAATTGAAGGGCACAATGGTATCGGCAAAACAAGTTTATTGCGCATTTTAGCTGGCCTTGCACAGCCTGTAGAAGGTAAAGTGCGGTGGAATTCAGACGAGATTACAAAACAACGCGAAGAATACCATCATCAGCTACTTTATCTCGGTCACCATTCTGGTGTGAAACCTGAATTAACGGCATGGGAAAATTTAAAGTTTTATCAGCAGATTAGTCAAAGTCAGCAAGGCACAGATATTTTATGGGATGTGTTGGAAACTGTGGGCTTACTCGGTCGCGAAGATTTACCGGCAGCCCAACTTTCAGCAGGTCAGCAAAAGCGAATTGCTTTGGCGAGATTATGGATCTCTGAAGCGCCACTTTGGATTTTGGATGAACCTTTTACAGCAATAGACAAAAAAGGGGTTGAAGTTTTGACCGCGCTTTTTGAAAATCATGCTAAAAAAGGTGGAATGGTCATTTTAACGAGTCACCAAGAAGTGCCAAGTACGTTATTGAAAAAAATCAATCTTGCTGATTATAAATATAACTCTTAGATTTTTATGATATTTTTACAGATTATAAAGCGTGAGCTGAAGATTGCGACCCGTAAACAAGCGGAAATATTGAACCCGCTTTGGTTCTTTTTAATCGTGATTACGTTGTTTCCATTGGTGATTGGGCCAGATCCTAAACTACTTTCTCGCATTGCACCGGGGGTTGCTTGGGTGGCGGCATTGCTTTCTGCGTTGCTGTCTTTTGAGCGCTTATTCCGAGATGATTTTATTGATGGCTCTTTAGAACAATTGATGCTTACGGCTCAACCTTTAGCGCTAACGGCACTCGCAAAAGTTGTTGCACACTGGCTATTAACTGGTTTGCCGTTGATTTTACTTTCACCTATTGCGGCTTTATTACTTTCGTTGGAAGTAAATATTTGGTGGGCGCTGGTGGTCACCTTGCTAGTGGGAACACCAATTTTAAGCTGCATTGGTGCGATTGGCGTGGCATTGACGGTAGGATTACGTAAAGGTGGCGTATTGCTGAGTTTACTTGTGGTACCATTATTCATTCCGGTTTTAATTTTTGCCTCAGCAATTTTAGATGCCGCCGCGTTAAACCTCCCTTATGGCGGACAGCTTGCTATTTTAGGCGCGATTTTGGCTGGCGCGATAACCTTATCGCCTTTTGCTATTGCAGCGGCACTACGAATTAGTTTAGATAATTAATCACTATTGCGGTGAAAGTGCGGTCAGATTTTTAACTGTTTTTTATTTTTTGGAATTAAGGATCTTTTATGTGGAAGTGGTTACATCCTTACGCAAAACATGAAACCCAATATCATTTATGTGGCAAATTAAGCCCATTTTTTGGTGCGATTGCGGTTTTATTATTGGCTGTTGGCATTGTGTGGGGCTTAGCTTATGCACCGGCAGATTATCAGCAAGGCAATAGTTTCCGAATTATGTATGTGCATGTGCCGGCGGCGATTTGGTCAATGGGCGTATATGGCTCGATGGCGATTGCTGCGATTATTGCGTTAGTTTGGCAAATTAAAGCTGCACATCTTTCGATGGTTGCTATGGCGCCAATTGGTGCGATGTTTACCTTTATCGCGTTAGTCACAGGCGCAATTTGGGGTAAACCAATGTGGGGAACCTGGTGGGTGTGGGATGCGCGTTTAACCGCAGAACTCATTCTTTTCTTCTTATATATCGGTGTATTAGCCCTTTATTCTGCATTTTCTGATCGTGCGGTGGGCGCAAAATCAGCGGGAATCTTGTGTATTGTTGGCGTAGTGAATTTACCAATTATTCACTTTTCCGTAGAGTGGTGGAATACTTTACATCAAGGGGCCAGTATCACGAAGTTTGAAAAACCGTCTATTGCAACGCCGATGTTAATTCCACTGATTTTATGTATTTTTGGATTTTTATTTTTATCCATTTGGTTTACGCTCGTGCGTTATCGTGTTGAATTGCTAAAAGAAGATAGCAAACGTCCATGGGTAAAAGAGTTAGCAAGTAAGCTAAAATAGTTTTTTATTTTTATTTTAGGATTTTAGGGAGCGGAAAATGTTTTTCCAAAGTTGGAGTGATTTTATCAATATGGGAGGCTACGGTTTTTATGTGTGGCTTTCCTACGGCATTAGCCTTGTGGCAATGATTATTTTGGCGATACAAAGCGTCAAGGGACGTAAAGTGGTGTTAAAAGAAGTGTTACGCGAGCAACAACGTGAAGCTCGTTTAAACCAAGCAAATAAAGGAAATACACTATGAATCCAAGACGTAAATCAAGACTCTCTATCATTATCTTTGTGATTTTAGGTATTTCGATTGCAACAGGTTTAGTCCTTTATGCACTTCGCCAAAATATCGATTTATTTTATACGCCATCAGAAGTCATTGAAGGTAAAGAAGGCAAAGCAGATCAAAAACCTGAAGTGGGGCAACGCATCCGTGTAGGTGGCATGGTTGTGGAAGGCACAGTAAAACGTGATCCAAAAAGCTTAAAAGTTCGCTTTGACTTAAATGATATTGGTCCATCTATCACCGTAGAATACGAAGGTATTCTTCCTGATCTTTTCCGAGAAGGGCAAGGTATCGTCGCGCAAGGCGTATTAAAAGGGCCTACTTTATTAGAGGCGACAGAAGTACTTGCTAAACACGATGAAAATTATGTACCACCAGAATTAGGCGAAAAAATGCAGAAAGTACATAAGCCAATGGGCGCAGAGTTAAAAGGCGAGAGTGAATATGATCGTCGTTATAAAGAAACCCAGCAAAAACCGCAAGAAGGTCAATAATGATTGCTGAACTAGGAAATTATGCGCTTGCTTTAAGTCTTGCCGTTTCATTCTTTTTAGCGATTTTCCCATTATGGGGCGCAGAAAAAGGTCACCCTCAATTAATGTCATTGGCTCGTCCAATGACTTATGGTTTATTTTTCAGTTTAACCATTGCTTTTGCGGCATTATTCTATCTGTTTGCTGTTAATGATTTCAGTGTGCAATATGTGGTAAATAACTCTAACAGCAGTTTACCGATTTATTATCGTTTATCTGCGGTGTGGGGTTCACACGAGGGCTCATTATTACTTTGGATTTGGTTATTAACCCTTTGGGGCGCAGCGGTTGCCTTATTTAGCAAACACTTACCACAAGAAGCCGTGGCTCGCGTGTTGGGTATTATGGGGATTATTAGCATCGGCTTCTTACTCTTCGTATTATTTACCTCAAATCCATTTACCCGTACATTCCCTGATTTCCCAGTAGATGGCAGAGAACTCAACCCAATGTTGCAAGATGTGGGCTTGATTTTCCATCCTCCATTGCTTTATATGGGATATGTTGGTTTTTCTGTGGCTTTTGCCTTTGCGATTGCATCACTAATGACAGGGAAATTAGACTCCGCTTGGGCAAGATGGTCTCGTCCTTGGACGATGGCAGCTTGGGTCTTTTTAACACTCGGGATTGTGCTCGGTTCGTGGTGGGCATATTATGAGCTCGGCTGGGGGGGCTGGTGGTTCTGGGATCCAGTAGAAAACTCTTCTTTAATGCCTTGGCTTGCAGGAACCGCATTAATCCACTCTTTAGCGGTGACTGAAAAACGTGGCTCTTTTAAAGCTTGGACAGTGCTTTTAGCAATCCTTGCTTTCTCACTTTGCTTACTGGGTACGTTCTTAGTTCGTTCCGGTATCTTAGTGTCAGTACACGCCTTTGCTTCAGATCCTACACGTGGTTTATATATTCTTGCTTATTTGGTTGTGGTAATTGGTGGTTCTTTAACCTTGTACGCTTACAAAGGCAACCAAATTCGCTCGCGTGATAATGCAGAACGCTATTCTCGTGAAACCTTATTGTTATTGAATAATATCCTATTAATGACCGCACTTTGTGTGGTGTTCTTAGGGACGTTATTGCCATTAGTTCACAAACAATTAGGTTTGGGCTCTATTTCGATCGGTGCGCCGTTCTTTGATCAAATGTTCCTGATTATTATGACCCCATTTGCCTTATTACTAGGTATTGGGCCATTAGTTAAATGGCGTCGAGATCAGTTCTCTGAAATTCGTACACCGGTTGTAGTGAGTGTGATTGTAATGGCGATTGCAGGCTTTGCCTTGCCATATTTCTTACACAATAAACTCACCATCAGTGTTGTACTTGGCACCATGATGTCTGTCATTATTGTATTATTAAGCCTTTATGAAATGAAACAACGCGCAACACACCGTGAATCTTTCTTTAAAGGTATTACCAAACTTTCCCGTTCCCATTGGGGGATGATTTTGGCTCACCTTGGTGTGGCGATGACCGTTTGGGGAATTGCATTTAGCCAAAACTTTAGTGTAGAACGCGATGTGCGAATGGCTGTGGGTGATACAGTGCAGATTGCTAATTATGACTTTAAATTTGCTGGCGTGAGTGATGCAAATGGTCCAAACTATATGGGCGGCAAAGCACAAATTGATATTTCAAAAGACGGTAAACCAGAAGCAACATTATTTGCTGAAAAACGTTTTTATACCGTCAGTAAAATGCCAATGACTGAAGCGGCAATTGATTGGGGCTTTACCCGCGATCTTTATGTCGCCTTGGGTGAAAAAATAGAAGATAACTCATGGGCGCTTCGCCTTTACTATAAACCGTTTATCCGTTGGATTTGGATTGGTGGATTGTTTATGGCGATAGGTGGCTTGCTCTGTATGTTTGACCGTCGTTATCGTTTTAGTCGATTAGTTAAACAGTCTTAATTGTAATAAGGGGCGTATGCCCTTAGAAATAGATGTGAAATAGATGTGAAATTGATAGTGTTATGAATAAAAAATTACTTATCCCACTTATTATTTTTCTTGCTGTGGCTGCTGCTTTTTTAGTTCAGTTAGGACGTAACGCGCAAGGTGATGATCCAAAAGCGTTAGAATCTGCGCTTGTGGGAAAACCAGTGCCACAGAAAACATTAACGGATTTATTGGAAAATAAAACCTACGGTAATGAAATTTTCCAACAAGGCAAACCGATTCTATTAAATGTGTGGGCAACTTGGTGTCCAACTTGTTATGCCGAGCATCAATACTTGAATCAATTGGCTAAACAAGGTGTAACAATCATTGGTATCGACTATAAAGATGAATCACCAAAAGCGATAAAATGGCTGAAAGATTTAGGCAATCCTTATAGTCTTGTGCTTAAAGATGAAAAAGGTTCTTTTGCATTAGATTTGGGGGTTTACGGCGCACCAGAAACATTTATCGTGGATGGCAAAGGTGTGATTCATTATCGCTTAGCGGGTGATGTGAATGAACGCGTTTGGAATGAGACCTTAAAACCGATTTATGACAAACTCGCGGAGAAACCATAATGAAAAGATCATGGCTTTTTTTAACCGCACTTTTTGTGAGTATCTCGGCGACAGCTTCTATTGATGCATTGAATTTTGCATCACCAGAGCAAGAAAAAGACTATCATCAATTAACACAAGAATTGCGTTGTCCTCAATGTCAAAATAACAATATTGCTGATTCGAATGCAACTATTGCTGTAGATATGCGTGGCAAAGTATTTGAGTTGTTGCAAGAAGGTAAAAAACGAAGTGAAGTTGTCGATTATATGATTCAACGTTATGGCAATTTTGTGACTTATGATCCACCAATGACGACGTCAACAATCGTATTATGGATTGCCCCAATTTTGTTAGTGTTGATTGGCATTTTATTTGTATTTAAACGTAAATCAAAAAGCCCAAGTGCGGTCAATTCTGATGCGATTTTAGATGACGAAGAGAATGCGCGTTTATCGGCTTTACTCAAAGAAAAGGATAAATAATGAATTTTGCATTAAGTATTATTGCGCTCACTTTAGTCGTGGCATTGATTTGTTTTTATCCCTTGTTGCGTTCTGTTAAAGCGAAAGAAGATAAAAAACGAGATGAATTAAATAAGGCACTGTATTTTTCTCGCTTAAAAGAGATAGAGCAAGATAATCAGCAAGGCTTAGTAGAGAACGTTGAACAACTTAAACAAGAGCTACAAAAGACATTATTAGAAGATATTCCTCAACAAGAAACACAAACGATCGATAATAATGCCAAAAATTACGGTAAGTTATGGTTTGTTTCTGGTTTATTAGGTTTGGCCATTATTGCAGCAGGAGCTTATTTTCCTTTGGGATCTTGGAAAGCCGAGGATATGATGGAAAAAACATTGGCAAAATTACCTTACTTCTTTGAACGAATTAAAGAAGAAGACACAAACCCAATGACGGATGCAGAAATGCAGCAATTTTCGACCGCACTTCGTTTGGATTTACAAAAAACACCAAAGGATGCTAAAAAATGGTGGTTATTAGGTCAGGTAGGGATGAATTTAGGTAATGGAAAATTAGCCTTTGATAGTTACCAACAAGCGAATAAACTTGAGCCGGATAATTTAGATTATAAGCTTTCTTATGCGCGTATGTTAATGTCTTCTGAAGATCAAACGGATAAACTGAAAGGTAATCAACTTTTACGTGAAATTATTCGTCAAGATCATTCTAATCCTGAAGCATTAAGTTTACTGGCTTTCAGTTATTTTGAAGGTGAGGATTATAAAATGGCAGCCGTTACCTGGGCAATGATGCTACGTTTATTGGAACCAGATGATCCTCGTGTGCCAATGCTTGAAAAGAGTATTCGTGCGGCACGTGATGCCCTTGCTTTGCAGGAAGAAGAAAAAGCAAAAAGTATCACACCGGAGAAATAATGAAACCTCAATTATTAGGTTTTCACCATATTGCGATTATTGCTTCGAACTATGCACGTTCGAAGCATTTTTATATGGAAATTTTAGGCGCAAAACAGCTAAATGAAACTTATCGGGCAGAACGAGATAGCTATAAATTAGATTTAAGTTTTCCTGATGGGAGTCAAATCGAGTTGTTTTCATTTCCAAATCCACCTCAAAGAGTCACCAACCCTGAAGCCTGTGGTTTACGGCATTTGGCATTTAAAGTCGATAATATTGATGAATATGTTGCTTATCTTCTGGAAAACAGTATTAATTGTGAACCGATTAGGGTTGATGAATTAACTGGAATGAAGTACACTTTCTTTCGAGACCCAGATTATTTACCTATTGAGTTATACGAAAATAATTATTAACGTAGAAAATCAAATTATTATGAGTCATATTAAGAAAAAAATTGGGATTTACTCTTTTTGTATTTTAGCATCGTCAGTTGTTTCAGCCGAAGGTAGTAGTGTTGTATATGCAACAAAGGTAAAAACGCCTGAAAATAATCTTTCAGTTAATGTTTCTGAAAGTAATATTTCTGAAACAGTGAAATATATTGATGGAAAAGGACAAAGAAGTTTAGATCCTAAATCTGAAAAAGATATGGAAGAGCTGGCCAATAGTGTTGAATTTGAAGTATATAAATTTAACGAAGTTGCGGCATCCAAAACAACGTTTCTGTCACCCGCGGGAATCTGTAGTGGTTTTAAAAGCACAGATGGTGTAGATGTAACAAATTCTAGTAATTATTACATTAAGCCAAATGATGCCAGTGAATATTATGGAAGCGTGTTAGGGGCAACAATTTATAAACAAGGCGAAACGAAAACTTCGCAGTATGTGCCTGTTTATGCTATAAAGAATGCCAATGTAGCTAAATACATTGAAAATAACGAAGATCCGAATGTTAGAAGAAAAGCGAACGAACGGATCAAAGAAGGCAGAGAAACACTTAATAAAGTGGTTTGTAACAAAAGGTAAAATTTATGAAAAAATTAATCTCTATTGCAGCGTTAGCTGTTTTAACTGCGTGTACCGCACCTCAGGAAGCTTCAAGTATTGGTAATGGCGCGGCAGCGTATGATATGAATACTGTACAAGATTATAATGCTCGAGTTGCAAGTGGTAATACAGTAAGTGCTCGAGAAAAAGCGAGAGTAGCCCAAAGAGATAGCGTTCCAAATGAAATGAATGCAAGCGATCATCGTCCAAAAATGACAGGCTATTCTCGTTACCCAGTAGCTATTATGCCGGCATTCGGTTATTGCCATCATTGCTGGTAATTAAATAAAGAAAAAATAACCGCGCTTGAAAAAGTGCGGTTATTTTTTGGCTTGTTTATAAGCCTAAAATCGATTTCACAAAAGGAATCGTCAGATTTCGTTTGGCTTGTAGTGAGGCTTCATCGAGTTTCACTAATGCTTCTTTTAGTGTCGCCATATCACGATCTAAACGTGTGAATATAAAATTGGCAGTATCATCTGAAAGTATGATACCTCGTTGATGGGCATTCTGTTTCAATACTGCAAATTTTTGTTCATCGCTGAGTGGAATCAATTGATAACTTTCTCCCCATTTTAAGCGAGAAGCAAGATCTGGTAATTTAACGGGTAGGGCAGTTGGAGATTGATCGGCACTGACAACTAATAAGGTTTTACCATTAGCCTTAATGCGATTAAAAAGATCAAATAAGGCAATTTCCCATTCTGAATTTCCAATAATTGTTTGCAAATCGTCTAAGCAAACCAGTTCTTGCTGTTCTAAATTCTCAAAAACCGCCGTGGAGAAATATTGTGATTTGCTCAACGGGACATAAATGGCGCTCCGTTGTTGCTGAATATATTCATTACAGAGTGCACGTAACAGATGGGTTTTCCCAACGCTTTGGCTGCCCCAAAGGTAGAAGAATTGTTGTTGTAAATCAGTCATGTTTTGACGTAAAGAATTAAGCAATAATGCATTATTATCGCTATAAAAATTCTCAAGCGTTTCATCATCAATTTGATGAATAGGTAAAGAAAGTTGCTGATTCACGGATTAACGAGTTGATTTAAAATAAAAAAAGAAAGGGCTAAACTTTCATTTAACCCTTTTATTTGGGAAGTTTTATTCTACTTCATTTTTTGCTTTTGGCAAAATCAAGTTCAGTACAATGGCAACGATGGCACAAAGGCTAATCCCTTTTAGGGAAACGACATCACCGACGTTGACAAACATATTCCCAATCCCGAACGTCATGACTACAGAAATAATGCAAAGATTACGAGGTTCGGTCACATCTACTTTACCTTTAATTAAGGTGCTCATCCCAACAACGGCAATCGAGCCGAATACCAACATCATAATGCCACCCATTACGATGGTTGGAATAGTAGAAAGGAATGCGCCTACTTTACCACAGAAGGAAATTGCAATTGCCCATACCGCAGCCCAGGTCATAATGTTTGGATTAAAGTTACGAGTTAGCATGACTGCACCGGTTACTTCTGCATAAGTAGTATTCGGTGGACCACCAACTAATGATGCAGCAGCAGTTGCCACACCATCACCTAATAATGTACGGTGTAAGCCTGGTTTTTTAAGGAAATCTTTACCTGTTACAGAACTGATTGCCATAATACCACCCACGTGTTCAACGGCTGGTGCGATAGCAATGGGTAGCATATAAAGAATCGCTTCTAAATTAAATTCTGGTTTGGTTAACTCAGGTAATTCAAACCATTTTGCATCTAAAACAGGTTGGAAATTAATTAATCCTAGGAATAAACAAACCACATAGCCAGCAACGATACCAAACATAATTGGAATCAGCTTCATCATTCCTTTAGCAAACACCGCAACAGAAAGGGTGGTGACCAAGGTAATCATTGAAACCAATACAGAGTGCTCATAGCTATATGCACTGTTTTTACCTAATGCCATATCAACAGCAACAGGTGCAAGTCCCATACCAATGATGATAATTACGGGACCGACAACAACAGGCGGGAAGATACGCTCAAGCGCAGCACTACCACGTAATTTTACTAAGGTTGATAGTGCGAAATAGACTAAACCCGCACAAGCAAGTCCGCCCATTGTGGTTGGAATGCCCCAAGTTTGTACGCCATATTGAATAGGCGCAATAAAGGCAAAAGAGGAGGCTAAAAAAATAGGAACCTGTTTACCGGTACAAAGTTGGAAAAGTAGTGTACCGATACCTGCGGTAAGAAGGGCTGTATTAGAATTTAATCCAGTGATTAAAGGAACTAATACTAAGGCACCAAAGGCAACAAATAACATCTGTAAACCGACAAACGCTTGTTTGCCCATGCTTTGCACCTCAACAGGTGCGGTTGTAGTTTGATTACTCATTTAGTTTCAACTCTCGGTTTGAATTAACTGAAAGTGCGGTCGGTTTTAATGCTTTTTAGCTTTTGTGTTTTCACGCACGGAAAAAAGACGGCTATAAATGCCGTCTTATTAAAAGGGAATTATTTCGTCCCAAAAATCTTATCGCCTGCATCCCCCAAGCCTGGAATGATGTAGCCTTGTTCATTTAAGTGATCATCAATCGATGCGCAATAAAGTTCGATATCTGGATGTGCTTTTTCTAATGCTTTAATCCCTTCTGGTGCCGCGACTAATACTAATACTTTGATATGTTGGCAACCTTTTGCTTTTAATAGATCAATTGTAGAGATCATTGAACCACCCGTTGCAAGCATTGGATCCACAACGATAGCTAAACGTTCTTCTAAGTCACTGGCTAGTTTTTGGAAATAAGGGACGGGTTCAAGAGTTTCTTCATTACGATAAATCCCGACTACACTGATGCGAGCACTAGGAACATGTTCTAAAACGCCATCCATCATGCCGAGGCCTGCACGTAAAATTGGTACAACAGTAACTTTTTTACCTTTGATACGGTCGATTTCAACAGGACCGTTCCAACCTTCGATAATCACTTTTTCTGTTTCGAGATCGGCTGTCGCTTCATAGGTGAGTAAGCTGCCCACTTCTGTTGCAAGTTCACGGAATTTTTTAGTATCAATATCAGCTTCGCGCATCACGCCTAATTTATGTTTAACAAGCGGATGTTTTACTTCAACGAGTTTCATCTTTTTTCTCCCTTTAAAAAATAAATCGGAGAATTTTATATCAGAAATATTCAATTGCCTAGTATTTTTATTATGACAGTTGGGTATAAAAACAATTAAAAAATTAACCGCACTTTGATGAAATACATTCTCAACACAGGTCATAAAGCCAATGGCTCTCTTATTCACTCTCTTATAAATATTCACATTATTTTCCCAGCTAAAGGAAATCATTTAATGAAAATAAAAGTGCGGTCAAAAAAGATAATGGATTTTTTATAAATAAAAAGCGGCTAATTACTTAGCCGCTTTTGCATGATAATAAACCTAGTTAAGCTGTTTTTTTCGGTTTGAAGAAAATCATCGTAAAGATTTGCCAGAAGAAGGCTAGTGCACCGAAGATGAATACCACATCACCACCTAAACGAACCCAACGTAGGGTATCGAATAGAGGTTGTTGCATAAATTCTTCACTACGAGCATACCATAAGCCTTCAGAGATACTTGCATAACCTTGAATAATACCGATAGGTAATAAGCTTGATACGATCATTAACACTAAACCGCCATTTAACAACCAGAAGCCCCATTTCATTAACTTGTCATTAAATGGTGTATCTGGGCGTAAATAACGAGCAATTAAGAATACGAAGCCTAATGCTAAGAAACCGTATACACCGAATAATGCAGCGTGAGCATGAACGGCAGTGGTGTTCAAGCCTTGGATATAGTAAAGCGAAATTGGTGGATTGATTAAGAAACCAAATACGCCAGCACCTAACATATTCCAGAATGCCACGGCTACGAAGCAGTAAAGAGGCCATTTTAGGCGTTCCATCCAAGGTGTTTTTTGTTGCATCGCCCAGTGTTCCCAAGCTTCATGACCTAATAACACTAATGGAACTACTTCAAGCGCAGAGAATGATGCCCCTACAGCAATAATTGGAGTAGTTGCACCTGCGAAGTATAAGTGGTGGAAAGTACCTGGGATACCACCGATTAGGAACAATGCCGCTTCAGTAATGGTTGCCACAGTCGCAGTACGACGTGAAACTAAACCTAAACTTACGAAGATGAATGAAAGTGCCGCTACAGAGAATACTTCGAAGAAGCCTTCTACCCATAGGTGAACTACCCACCAGCGCCAGTATTCCATCACAGAAATGTGAGTGTGCTCGCCATAGAATAATGCAGGGCCATAGAATAAACCGATCGCAATTACGGAAGCAAAGAATAAGGCTAATAAGTTTTTGTCTCCTGGTTGTTTGAATGCGTTCACTGTACCGCGAAGCATTAAGACTAACCAGAATAAGATTCCCGCGAATTTCACCGCTTGCCAGAAACGACCTAAGTCAATGAACTCATAGCCTTGGTGACCGAACATGAAGCTCCATTCTTCTGGAAGAATATGTGCAATTGCTAAATAACTTCCGGTGAATGAACCGACGACTAATACCACTAATGCCCAGAATAAAACATCCACGCCCAATTTTTGGAATTTCGGATCTTTACCACCATTGATGATCGGTGCTAGGAATAAACCGCCAGCTAAGAATGCCATTGCAATCCAGAATAATGCCGCTTGAATATGCCATGTACGCACTAATGAATAAGGTAAGTATTGAGAGATATCAATACCATAGAATTCTTGACCTTCAACAGTATAGTGAGCAACAATCGCCCCTAAATTCACTTGCAGTAAGAATAATGCAAGCACCGTAAAGAGATATTTACCTAATGCGCGTTGAGAAGGGGTTAACTGTAGTTTTGTGAGGGGATCAACTTCCGGAATCGGTGGATCTTGTTCATCTTCACGTTTTTTGAATGACCAAATCCATACCACGAAACCAATACCCGCAATGAGGAATACCACACTCGCAATAGACCAAATCACGTTTTCTGGTGTTGGTACGTTATTAATTAACGGTTCGTGTGGCCAGTTGTTGGTGTAGCTTGCATGAGTATTTGGACGTTCAGCAGATGCAGTCCACGCTGTCCAGAAGAAGAATTTAGCTAAGTCTTTACGAGCTTGTAAATCAGGAAGAGTATTATCCTTCATCGCAAAGTGTTCACGAGTCACTTTGGTTGCTGGATCGTCACCGTATAAAGAGATGTAGTATTGTGCTGTTTTTTCCATTGCCGCTAAACGGGTGTTTGAAAGCACAACGGTACCGTTTTCAACTTTGCTACCACGATATTCTTTGGTTAGACGAGCTTTTAATAACGTTTGTTGTTCATCATTTAAATCAGCGAAATTTTTACCAAATTCTTGATTCGCGGTAATATCCAACCAGTTAGTTAATTCACGGTGAAGCCAATCTGCCGTCCAGTCTGGCGCTTGGTATGCACCATGACCCCAAACAGACCCGACTTGCATACCACCAGTGGTTTGCCAAGCGGTTTGACCATGTAAAATATCATCGTGAGTAATCACTTTTTCGCCAGATTCAGAAACATATTGTTGCGGAATCGGTGGTGCTTCACGATAAACTTCGAACCCATAGTAACCGAGAATGGAGAAGGCTCCAATCAATACGGCGACTAACAGGTACCAGAACTTTTTATACTGTCCCATTTTATCACTCCTAGATTATTAGAAAATACGATGCCTTGATGGTTAGTTATTCCGAGAATAGCCATCAAGAGCTAGATTTTACGCTAAGTAAAATACTTGAGCAATTATATCGACTATCGATTGATGAAAATATTACCTAAAACTGAGTAATTTAATCGGGTAATAGGAAATGCTGAATAAAAAGATAAAAAATACGGCCAAAAACCTATTGATTTTTGGCCGCATTTTATGAAAATTATTTATTCTTTCTTTTGTGGCATGTTATCTTATTTTTACAAATTTGTATTTGATGACAATTGCTTATATTTTGATTATACTCACTTAAATTCTATTATATGGAGTGATTATGTCAAATTACAGAATTTCTCTTGCTTTTTCAGTGCTTCATTATTATTTGAATGGATTTGCTGAAAAACATCAATTATCTCTACCATCTTTTGTCGAAAGACATTGCCCTGCTCGAAAGGGATTGAGACTATACATCCCGTCGTTAATATAAACGAAATGTTTTTGAGCGGTATCCATAACGCTGTCCATATAGTTGTTACGAATTTCAAAAACACGACTACCATAGTTAACGATTTCTTTAACCAATTGTTTACCGAATTCAGTTTCTGAACGTTTTTCTGATTTAGGGAAAGCACAGGTAGCGGCTTTAATGTAATTATTAACACTAAACATAGTTCTACCGTTATCATCTAAAGTCGAAGATTCAATAGGATGTTTAGATCTAAATAAAGCATTAAACCCTACACCGAATGATTTAGAATCATCATCAGTAAAAGTCCAAGTATCATTTTCATGAACATAACGTACAAAGTCAGGGATTTCGGATAATAAAGGTTTAATCAGTGTTTCTTCATTGATTTCCGCATTACTTAATCCGAGCACAAATTTAAAGTAACAGAGTAAGGCGCCAGAATAATTGTTGTTAATTTGTACATTTTTACAACTCCTAAAAATAAAAAAATATAGGGAGCAAATGCTCCCTATACGTTAGGATATTACCATTGGTACATGTAACCAGCACCTAAAGTAACATCTTTTTGGCTATCAGCACCTACAGATAACTTAACAATGTGTTTACTGTTATCTGAAGCTTTTGAGTAACCTACAGCGATAGCTGATTGACCGTGTTTATAACCCACACCTACACCTACACCAGATTTACCTGGTAAGTAAACTTGTGGGATATTAGCCATTGCTGCTACTGAAGCAGTACCCGCATCAGCACGTTTACGGTTTTTACGAACATCACGATCTAAACCGTCTACACGAGTATTAAGTTTATTGATCTTAGCGGTGTTACCGTTAACTGCAGATTTAACACGATTTAATTGTGCTACATTTACTGCGTCTGTATCAGCTGTACCTTCTTTAACGTTAGTTACTTTAGTGTTATTAGCGTTGATACCATTATTATTAATAACAGGACCATCAACGAAGGTTACACTTTTAACTGTTAAATCGTCAGCTGTACTCACAGTGTAGATGGTTTCACCATTGCTACCTTTACGAGAAGTAACTTTAGTGTTTTTACCTTGTTCTACAACAGAGTGACGTTTATCGATAGAAGCAATCGCTTGTTTGTTTTCCGCAATACCTTGAGCATTTTGGTTAACTTTATTATCAACTGATTTAAGTTGATTTACGTTCACTGCGTCAGTATCGTTTACACCATCTTTAACATTGATGATAGTTTGGTTACCGGCATTGATACCGTTTTTATCAACTACAACATCACCGACGGTTACTTTATCAAAACCAACATCTTTCTTAGTAGAAACAGTAAATGTTTTCTTACCATTAACATCAGTAGTAGTGACTTCTACGTTAGTGCCCGCATCAACTTCAGGAATCTGTTTCTCTAAAGTTGAAATACGGTTACTGTTGTTAGTGATATTACCTTCATTAGTAACAATACGTTTAGTTAAGTCACCGATATCGGTAGCGTTTTTATTCGCTTTATCATCTACTTTATTGATTTCTGGTTGAAAGTCTTTACTTGATACAGTATAGGTGATTTTACCATTTGCATCAGTAGAAGTTGTAACAGTGGTATTTTTACCTGCTTCAACTACCGGTAATTTTTTCTCAATCGCTTTGATGTAATCAGTATTAGCTTCGATCGCTTTAGTGTTTTCAGTGATCTTAGTGGTATTCTTAACTACATCTTTTTCTAATTGAGTGATTTTATCACCGTTACGAGTAACCTTTTCAGTGATTTGCTGATTTTCTTCACGTACTTTGTTTAACTGATTAACGTTAACTGCATCTGTACCCTTAGATCCTTCTTTAACATTGATAATACGTTTACCACCGTTGTTTAAACCATCCGTAGTTAATGAAATTTCATCAATTGGGTTAGCGTCACCATCATTTCTTTTGATAGTTAAACCGTTATGGTTATAACTAGTATTATATTCCATACCGTTAGGACTGTCGTAATGTCTAATATTCATTCCGTCAGTAGTAACAGTTGTGGTATCACCATTATCAGCGCTTGTAGTAACAGAGTTAAGGTTAGCTAAATCTTTGTTAAGCGTAAAGTCAAATGTACCTTCGTCGATTTGTTCAATGTTGACATTGTTATCGCTTGAAGACATGGTGAGACACATACGTGGAGGATTGGTGGCAAGATCTTCAACCGCTTGAGCGATAGTGTATAATTGAGAACCGTTGATTGCATCGGTAGAAGTTGCTGAGATTTCACCAGCTGCTACGTTAACAATTTGACGTTCTTTATCTTTAGCACCTACAGAGAAGGTTGCTACTGGGTTATTACCAGCAAAACCAACGTAGGTAACAGTACCAATCGTTGCTTGGTTAACAGATACTTCTTTCTTGGATACAGAACCTGCACCAATCGCTACTGAGTTATCATGAGTCGCATTAGATTCACGACCGATAGCAATAGCTGAATCACCTACTGTGGCAGCTTTATAACCAACGGCTACACTGTTATCTTTAGCAGAAAAAGTATTAGCACCTACAGCAACTGAGTTGGTTGCGTTAGCGTTTGCTTCACTACCTACCGCTACAGCTTGGTTACCACCTGCGTAAGATAACTGCCCTACAGTGGTTGCGTTTTGTAAACCTAAATTATTACCGGTATCACGTCCGATATAAACGTTACCGAGACCAGTCATAGTTACGTTTTCACCAACAGCAACTTCGTCATTGTATTGAAGAGTTGGTCCAATAGCTTGAGCTGCTGAACATACTGATAATACGGTTAAAGCTAATAAAGATTTTTTCATTTAGTTATACTCCTATAAAAAGGTTTAGTTTAGGCTTAAAATAAAGAAGCCTCTTGACGAAGCTTCATAAAGATAATGTAAGTTTATAATTTTGATGCAATTGTGAAGTATAACAGACATATATACCATATGGTATATCCACGTGGTATATGTTTTTAAGTACGACCTCTAGCAGGTGTATTTGTACCTGTAGCAGGATTATTTCTTGTCGTGTTTTCTTCCATACTTGCTGGAGCTACACCAGAAATATTCTGACGATTAAATCCTTCGATAGAAACTAAGTTAACCGCTTCTTCTAATAAGATTACATCGTTAGCAATCTGAGCCGGAGTAATATCTGTAGTACGGATACGTTGATATAAATCATTAATATCTTTATATTTCAATAATCCATTAGCTTTAATGATTTTCAATAAAGCACGATATTTCTCAACTACCGCTTGGGACGCACCACGTGCTACGATACGTACCACTTCAGCTTCGATATCGATAACAGTACTTGTATTAGCTGTAGTATCTACTACCGTAGTAGACGCATGACTACTTACTCCACCTTCACTTAAGTTTACAAAACTCATCGGTGAAGCACCTAACTGATATTGTTTATTACCTTCCACACGAGTCCACATTAACATCACACCAAAACCATCTGTTGCACCAACACGAGAGTGTAGTACTTTATTCCAAGATT